>NZ_JBFAKY010000006.1:0-229917 GCF_040656015.1 Promicromonospora sp. NPDC050249
CCACGGCCGCCACATAGCCGATCACCAGGATGATGCCGCGGTTGCCGACTATCGCGTCCCGCAGGCCGGCGCCGACGGGGAGGTCACCGGACTGCTGTCTTGACCGGCGGCGATCAGCCGCCGATGAGACGCAGGAATCCGCCCAGCTCCATGAGGCGGCGGACGCCGTCGGCCTCCAGGTCTCCCGGAAGGTAGTCGGTGAGCCGGGGCGACGAGATGACCACCGCGTGCCACTGCGCGCGCGAGACCGCCACGTTGATGCGGTTGCGCGACAGCAGGAAGCCCATGCCCCGGGAGACGTCGTCGGGCGTCGAGGCGGCGAGCGTCAGGATCGCCACCGGCGCCTCCCGTCCCTGGAACATGTCGACGGTGCCGACCGGTACGCCGCCGAGACCGGCGTCGCGCAGCGCCTGGCGGACCAGGTTGACCTGCGCGTTGTACGCGGCGACCACCACGACGTCGTCGACCCCGAGCGGGCGGGACGGCCCGCCGCCGCCCGGCGTCCACGTGCGCCCGAGCACGTTCCGCACCTGGTGCACCACCTCGGCGGCTTCCTCGGGGGACGACGTCGAGCGCCCCTCGTGCGCTACCGGGACGTGCTGCACTCCGGGCGTCACCCCGTCGAGCGATCGTGTGGTCGTGACCGGATGGGCCGAGAGGCGTCCGGCGTACGAGAGCTGGGACACCGCGGCGCAGACGGCGGGGTGCATGCGCCACGACTCGGGCAGCAGGTAGCCGAGCCCGTCCGGAAGCACGGCACTGCCGGCCGTGAGCCAGGCGAGCGCCGACTCGTCAACGGGTTCGGGGTGCTTACCCTGGCTGACCTGCGGCAGCTGTTGCGGGTCGCCGAGCAGCAGGAGCCGCTGAGCGGACCGGCCGACGGCGATCGTGTCGGCGAGCGAGAACTGGCCGGCCTCGTCGATGACGAGCAGGTCGAGCCCTTCGTCGGGCCAGCGCTCGTGCGCGAAGTCCCACGCGGTGCCGCCCACCACGCAACCGCTCGAGCTGTTCGCCGCGAAGTCCGCGAGCTGGGTGCTCGACAGCTCCTGCCACGGCTGACCGCTGACCTGCTCGGCGCCCTTCGCCCGTTGTTTCTTCGCCACGAGCTCGGCAGGCACGTCCGCCTTGTCGACCACGGCGCTCAGCATGTTCTCGACCGCCGCGTGCGACTGGGCCACCACGCCCACCCGCCAGCCGGCGCCCACCAGCTTGGCGATGACGTGCGAACCGACATGGGTCTTGCCGGTGCCGGGCGGGCCCTGCACGGCGAGGTAGGAACGGTCGAGCCGCTCGACAGCCGCGTGCACCGCAGCCTCGAGATCGAGACCGCCGTCCCGTTCGCCGCCAAGCTCGGGCAGTGCCCCGCCGACCAGCCGTGGCTGCCGTCTGCGCAGCAGATCGACCGCGGCCCCGTCGGGCAGCGTCCGGTCCGTGTCCCACGCGGCGAGTGCTGCCCGAGCGGCCTCCTCTACCGCCCGCTCCTGCGCGTCGCGCGCTGGTCCGCAATGCGGCGCCAGGGCGACAGGTGCCTGTTCGTGCGGCTCCGCTCCCCCGGACAGCCGCTCCCGCAGCACGACGACGTCGCGTCCGCGAGGCACGTCGCCCCGCTCGGCGGGTTCCCGAATCTCCTGGATCAAGCCGCCGGAATGCTCACCCCGCACGGCCCGTGCCTCCAACTCGCCGACGACGGCAGGCACGGGCTGGTCGTACAGCACGTGCACCGTGTTCCCGACGCCGAGATCGGACCCGTCGACCCGTGAACCGTCGAGCATGCGGCCCACCAGCTCGATCTCCCGTGAGGGCAGCCGATCGCGCCCCACGAGACCCCAGTCGCGCAGCACGGTCGAACGTTCCACGTGGAACGTCGACCTCCGGCCAGGCCATTCGTCGAGCGGAAGCTCAAGTCTCGCGTAGTGCTCCTGCCAGAACGGCTTGTCCTCCCGCTGGTAGTACCCGACGGCGGCTCCCAGCAACGCGAGCGCCTGCACCTCGAGCGACCGTTCCCCCCGGTTCTCCCCCGCCCGAGCGGAGATCTCGGCAGCCAGCGCCAGCCGCCGCTCCCGCCCCTCCCGCCGAGCCACAACCCGAGCCGACTCCCCGGAGGTCCCGACAGGCTCGACCAACGGTGGTACCCCCGCCACCCCACCCGCACCAGCACCCGACGCGGGCTCACCATCCCCAGAAGGCGAGTCAGCAACGAAGGCCGTGGGGAGCGAGAATGCGCGCGCGGATGTATTCCTTCCCGAAGTGGAGGGCCCCCTGGGGCCCGTGAACGCATCCGCGCGCGCGTTCTCGCTCCCCACGGCCGACCCGGCGGACCCGGTCTCGACGGAACCGCCCACGGAGGACCGTGCATCCCTCAACCACTGGAGGAGCCGCAACGTAGACCGACAGTCGTACTCGTTGTAGTCCAGGATCCGCTGCTTCAGCTCGACCGCCCGCTCCGCCCCGTCAGCGGCGAGCTTCGCGTACTCCGCATACTCCGTGACCGAGGCGGTCGCGCTCGTGACCCCCTCCCGCGCCGGGTCGTCCTGCATGTAGAGCGGTTCGAGCTTCTTGATCGACTTCGACCGGTTCGAGATGCGCAGGCACGACCGGACCACCGCGTAGAGGTCGACCAGCACACCGTCGCGGAGGAGCTGGTCCACCTCGTCCTCGTACACCCCGTGCCGTGCCGCGATCGAGAGCAGATGCGTCTTCTCGTAGGGCGCATAGTGGTAGACGTGCAGGTCAGGGTAGGTCTGGCGGCGCGCGTCGAGATAGTCGACGAACTGGACCAGCGCAGCGCGCTCGCCCGCCAGGTCGTCGGCCCAGAGGCCGTGGAAAGGCGGGGTCCCGTCGTCCGGACCGGGGCGTTCGACCCAGCCGAACAGGTAGTCGAGCCCCATGGCCCGTGCCTGGTCGTCCCCCGGCAGGCGGGCCTCCTCCCACAGGGGGTCGCCCTCGAAGTCGAAGAACACGTCACCCGCGCTCGGTGGCGGGAGCCGGTCGATGGCCTCCGTCGCGGTGAGCTGCCAGCGGAGCCGTGCGTCGGGCCCGTCCGGGTCGACACCGTCGGGCAGGTGGTCGAGCACTACCGAACCGTCGCCGTCGTCGAGCCCGAGCTGGAGGCGCGCCTGGGCGCGCAGGTTCTCGAAGCGGGCGACGGCCATGCCGTCGGGCGGCGCCTCTGCGGTCGCCAGGGCGTCGATGGTGGAGATACCGGCCTCGGACAGCCTCGACCGCTGCACGCCGTACACCCCGCCGACCAGCAGGACGTCGCGGGCCTGGGTGGCTGCCTCTGCACAGTCCGGGCAGCTGCGGAGCTTGCCGCAGGCCAGGTAGCGGCCGTCGTCCCAGGTCACCGGCGCGTCGTCGGCCACGTGGGAGTCCAGGACCTCGACGAGCCGGGTGCGCCGCTTGCGGAAGACGGGCAGCAGGTCGGCCAGCCGGTGCGACGTCGTCTCCCCCGTACCGAGCACGAGGTGGACCTCGTCGGTCGGGTCGATCCGCGCGTCCATGAGCTGGTCGGCGTACGCGGCGAGCTGGAGCAGGGCACGCACCTTGGTGCGGCGCGCCAGTTTCGAGTCGTGCACCGCATAGCGCGGCTGAGGTGCCCCGACCCCGCCCACCATCTCGCCGAGCGGGTCGCGTACCAGGAAGTCTGCGCGGCCGTGGAACCGGCCGTCGAAGAACGAGGCCTGGTAGACGACGTCGGCGCCATGCTCCATCGCGGCCAGCGTGCGCGAGTGCGCCTCGATCAGCTCGTCGCGGGCCATACGCCGCGCGGCCGGGACCTCGAGGACACCGCCAGGGCGTCCGGCGTCGGCCGGGCCGAAGGTGCGGAGGTGACCGTCGAGAACCCGCCGTTCGTGGTCCTCACCGAGTGCCGCGGTGCGGGCGAGCATCTCGTCCTCCTCCCGCGGCCGGCGCGGGCTGCGACCCAGGAGCTCGTCAAGGCGTCTCAGCAGGCGGAACTCGCACTCGCCGGCGATCACCAGGTCGCTTGCGGAGTGCACGAGAGTGCCTGCGTCGTCTCGCTCCAGGAGGAACATGCCCCCAGGTCTACCAGTGACCCCTGACACAAGCGCGCTACTGTCACCCTCGCAGGCGGTAGATATGTCCGGTTAGACCCCTAGTCGTGGCGCCTGGTTCTGGCGCCGAACCGCCTGGATGGCCGATAGTGGGGCCGACCGTATCGAAGGAGCAACCATGCCCGTGCGCTTCAACCCGCCTCCGGGTTGGCAGGTGCCCCCGGGATTCCGGCCCGATTCCGCCTGGGCTCCCGACCCGTCGTGGCCTCCGGCCCCGCCCGGTTGGAACTACTGGGTCGACCGACCCGACGCCCCCCAGCCCGACGCCGAGACCCGCATAACAGCGCCACCCGCACCACCTGGGCCACCCGCACCCCCCGTTTCTCCCGGCTCCACCCCGCCGGCTGTCGTCCCCGCGGGCGCGGGCGCGGGCGCGGGCGGTGACACGAGGACCGTCGCGATCCAGGTGATCAGCGCGCCGCCGGCCCGCCCGGCCTCAGCAGTGCCGTCGGCGCCCGGCATGTCGGCGGCGGAGGCGATGGGCTCGACCATGACCATGGCGCCGATCAGCGCTCCCGTGGCCCCGCCCCGCCCCGGCTCCGGCCCGCAGCCCGTCTACCCGCCGCATCCCGGGATGGCGCCACCGCCACCACCCCCGGAGGGGCCGAAGAAGGGCCCGACGACCGGCGTGCTCGCCGCGCTCAAGGGTCTGGGTGGCAAGGGCTCCGCCGCGGCCGCCGGCCCGTCGGCGCCCCCGTCCCGACCGGGCCCCGGCCCGCTGAGCATCGACGACGCGAACCGCACCGGACCCGGCGGGACGGTGATGTCAGCGCCCGTCGCGGTCGCGCCGGCGCCCGCTGGACCGCGCCCCGGCGCGCCCGGACGTCGAGGTCCGCGTCCGCCAGGTGTCGGCATCATGATCGCCGTCGCGATCGCCGGTATCGCGCTCGGCGTGATCATCGGCGTGATCGTCACCGCCGGCCAGCAGGCTGACGCGAACCAGGCGATCGCCGACGCCCAGAACATCCGCTCGGAGATGGAGGCGAACCAGGCCGAGATCGAGGAGCAGCGCGCCCAGATCGACAGGCAGCGTGACGAGGTGGCAGCGCGCGAGCAGGCGCTGGGCGACCGCGAGGCGCAGCTCGAGGAGCGCGAGAAGGCGCTCACGCAGCAACAGCAGCAACAGGAGCAGCAGCAGCAAGAACAGGAACAGCAGCAGGAAGAGCAGGAGAACAACGGGAACGGTGGAGGGGGCCCTGGCACCGTCTTCTACTGGAACTGCGACGCGGTCCGCGCGGCCGGCGCCGCACCGCTCCAGAACGGGCAGCCGGGCTACATGCCCCACCTCGACGGCAACGGCAACGGCACGGCCTGCGAGGAGGGCGAGTAGGCCGGACGAAGCCTGCTGACGGCCGGCCCGCACCGGCCGAGGACGCGGCAGGGCCGAAACCGGCCGGAGAAATGGAACGGGCCGAGGCAGATCCCCAGACTCTGCCTCGGCCCGTCCCGTGTGTTCCCGGCCCACGCCATCTCCCCAGACGAGACGTGGACCGGGAAGTCCTAACCCCCGAAGAGTCCCTCCAGGAGTGCGCCGAGGCCGAGGGGATCCTCGTCCTCGGGAGCTTGTGTCGGCTCCTTGCTCGGAGCCGGGCTCGGCGTCACGCCGCCGGGCGGCGGAGCCTCGCTCGTCGAGGCGACCTGCAGTGCCTCGCTCATGTCGATCAGGCACAGCCGCCAGACGTCGGCGTCCACACCCTTCGGCGCCTGACCGAACGACTTGCCGGTCAGCTGTGGCGGCGCCGCCCACCCCTTGCCGGTGCGCTGCGCGACGCAGGTCTCCATCGCGAGGACCTCGTTCGCCGCGGCGTCCTCGGCCAGCAGCGGGACGAGCTTGGCGACCATAGGCGCGGGTGCGACGGCCTTCGGCGTCTCCACGGACTCGCCCGCCACGTCGTGGATGACCGCGCACTCGGGAGACGTGCTGTGGCACCACGAGGCGCTCCACGTGTCCTGGTTCGCGTAGACGAACCCGCGTGGCTCCGCCGTCGAACGGTCGACCTGCAGGACCCGCATCCACACGCTGCCGTCGCCGAGCACGTCGAACGGCGTGACCCGGAGCGACGTGCCCGCTTCCGGTGCGCCCGACGCCGCATCCTCGGGCTCCGGTGACGCGGGCGCCCCCTGCGCGCCCGCGGCACCACCGGTCGCCGCGTCGTCGAAGACCAGGAACTGGTCCCCTTCCACCGCGCCGGAGAAGCCGAACACGAGCGCCGGTCCGCCGTCGGTCGGCAGGACCATCGCGTCGGACGTGACGCCTCGCCACAGCAAGGTCCCACCGAGGTTCCCCGCGCGGAGGTTCTGGAGGGCGGTGTCGCCACCGGCGAGCAGCTCCAGATCGGTGGCGCTGTGGTGCCCGTCGATCTTCGCCAGGGTCACCACCGCGAGATAACGGTCGCCACCCCCCGCGTCCAGACCGAGGTCGAGCACCACGGTGTTCCTGTCGACGGGGTACACCGCGGGCGCTGCCACCGTGCGCACGCCTGGCGCGAGGTAGGCGAGCCTCGCCTCCGGATCCTGCGCCGGGAGGTCGGTGGGCGACGGCGCGGGCGGCTCGACCATCACCTCTCCCTCGGCCGTCGGTCCCGCGCTGCTGGGCGCGACCTGGACCGGCTCACTGCTCCAGAGACCCGGGATGCCAGGGAGCGCACCCGCTGCCCCCGCGCCCACCGTCGCGAGCGCCAGCGTCGACGCCAGCGTCACGCTCGCGCGCCGTGTGGCCTGCTTGCGACGGCTCGACCGCAGGACGCTGTTCAGGTCCAGCGTCGACGCGGGTACCGCAGCGTGCGCCGACTCGCGGACCCGTGCGACGAAGTCGTCGTCGGGGGCGCCGTGGGAGGAGTTCATGTTCATCGGGTTCCGCCCAGTGAATCGATGTCGAGGATCGCGCGCAGGTGGGCGAGGCCGCGCGAGGCGGTGGACTTCACGGTGCCGAGAGGTATGCCGAGCTCGCTCGACACCTCGGACTCCGACAGGTCCAGCAGGTGACGCAGCACCACGACACGGCGCTGCTTCAGGGGTAGACGCAGGAGGGCGCGTACGACGGCGTCGCGGTCGTCCACCGTGCGTGTCGGCATCCGGGCTGCCGCACGGGCGACGCGCACGTCGTCCTGGGGCAGGTCGTCGGGGCCGGTCAGCACCTCGCGCCGGGTGCGGCGCCAGGCGTCGATGCGCAGGTTGGCCAGGACCCGCCGGGCATAGACCAGCGGGTCTCCCGCCCTTGCCTTGTGCCAGTGCCGGTAGCACCGCTCGAAGGTCTGCTGGGTGAGCTCCTCCGCGCGGTGCGCATCACCGCTCAGGAGGAAGGCCATCCGGTGGAGGGGATCTCTTGCCTCTCGCATGAACGCGGTGAACTCTTCGTTCTTCGAGATCTGGGCGTTCCTGCGCGCGTGAGTGGCCGTGGGCCGGTCTGTCCGCACGGGCAGCGAGGCTACGTCATCGACGTCCGCCGCCCCACCTCGGACCACCGTGAGCGGCCGGGTGGCCGGAACGGTATCGGTCTGCACGGCATCGGTCTTCACGGGGGCGCCGCCCGACACCAGGTCCGGCGTCGTCGTGGATAGGGAGTCTGGGGTGTTCTGCTCGGTGGTCACGGTCTCCAGGTCGTCCGCAGAGCTGGAGTCGGCGCGCACGACATGCAGGGTCACGGGCTTGGGGACCCGGGACTCTGGCGCTAGTGCGCGCGGACTCGTGACTGTCACGAACGGAACACGGGCCGGCGAGGCCGAAGGTTCCATCCAGTTCCACGATTTCTTTTTCGAGCCCGAGTTGAGCCCGAGCCGAGTCCGCGCGCACTGCGCCGTCACCGCCGGAAGGTCACCGCCGGAAGTCGAGCGTCCCCAGGAAGGTATGGAGGTCCTTCAGACCCTGCTCGGTACCGTCGAACTCGACGACGAGGAACAGGTTCTCGCCCTGGTCCTCCTGATGGAGGTAGATGTTCAGCCAGTAGTAGTCGACCTCACCACCCGCGTTGTGGGCGGTCGGCAGAACCTCCGCGTAGTCGGCGCCAGGGACGTCGATCATCTGGGACTGGGGCGCGTCCATGCTCCGGGTCCACCAGTTGCCGCCGGGCTTGCCACCCTGCACGTAGACGCGTTCGGGCCACTCCATCTCCTCGGCCGCGCGTGCCTTCTCCTTCTCGGAGGCGTCCGTCCACGACTCGAGGGTCTCCGCGTCGACGCCCGGGTCCACGTGCGTGATCGTCGGCCCGGTCCACTCGACGCCCGGTGAGAACTCACCGTCCGTCCTCTTGTCGGCCCATCCCTTCGGCACCGCGAACTTCAGGCCGTTGTGCTCGGTCCGCACCCAGCCGGCAGGTACCCCGCGCTCGATGGCGTCGAGGACCGGGGTCGAGAACTCGGGCTGGTACCAGTCGGGCGCGCCCTGCTCCTTGAGCCAGAGGTTCCCCACGAAGTTCCGCAGCATGGTGTCGCCCTGCTCGTCCGCCGCGAAGCGGGTCTCGATCACCCAGCCCTCGTCACCACTGCGGAGCCTGATCGTCACCGGGCGGACCTTGCCCTCCCTCTTGTGCTCCTCGATGACGACGAGGTCGGCGCCCTCGATGTCGAGCGTCGTCGCGCCCGAGTCCTTCGCCGGAACGGTCCAGCCGGCGACGTCGAACACGTTCCGCAGCTCGATGGTGGCGTCCATGTCGTCGATCGTCCCGGACTCGCCGAAGTCGGCGGCCTCCGGGTGGTCCGGGTCCAGCCATCCGGCGACGCCGCCCGCGTTGACGTCGCCGACCGCGTACCAGCCGCCCGGCGGCACCTCGTACCAGAGGCCGCCGAGGATGTAGGGGGCGTGCCCGCCCTCCTCGACGACGCCGCGCTCCACACCCGGCAGCACCGGCAGCGTCCCGCCGCCGGTCTCCAGGTACTCCGTGGGTGCGGGGTCCGGCCCACCGCTCGGGCTGGGCGAAGGGCTGGCGCTGGCCGGCGGCGCGGTCGGCCGGGCCGACTCGGCGGTCGTCTTGACCGTGCCGGGCAACGGCCCCTGCCGGTCGGCATAGATCGCGCCGACCGCACCGATGCCCGCGCCGGTGAGCGCGAGCGCCGCCACGCTCGCCGTGGCCGCGACCACCATCCGGCGTCGGCGGACGTTCCGCACCGCACGCACCGCCATGGTCGTCGGGTCCAGCGAGGTGGGCGGCTCGATGGTCGAGCCGGCCGCGCGGAGGCCGGCCATCATCGCTGCGTCCTGCTTCGAGTGGATGTCGTGCACGTTCATGATCGGCTCCCTTCGCCGTCGGACACCACGAGGGTGCGCAGCCGCGCCAAGGCGCGTGAGGCGGTGGACTTGACCGTGCCGGTGGAGATGCCCAGCTCGGCCGCGGTGTCGGACTCGGAACGGTCCAGGAGGTAACGCAGGACCACCACCCTGCGCTGCTTGACCGACAGTGACATCAACGCACGGACGAGACGGTCACGCTCGGCCAGCTGTGCGTCCGACGCCGGTGCGCTCCGCACCCGGGTGCTGCTCGTCGGGTCGTCGGTGAGCACCTCGCGACGGGTGCGGCGCCAGGTGTCGATGCGCGCGGTGGCCAGCACGCGGCGCGCATAGGCGAACGGGTCGCCGTCGCCCACCTTCTTCCAGGCCTTGAACGTCCGCTCGAGGGCGAGCTGCACGAGGTCCTGCGCGCGGTGCTGGTCACCGCAGAGCAGATACGCGATCCGGTACAGCGCAGGAGTGTTGGCCTGCGCGAAAGCCGTGAAGTCCACGACGGGGTCCACACCGCTCCGGACGACGACCATCTCGCCGGTGCCCGGCTGCACCCCAGGACTCACCGCTACCTCGCTCATCCCGAGCACCGCCCGGAGCCGTGTCCGGAAACCTGCCCCGGCGCTGGTGTGCGGCGCCGTCCGCGTCGCTTCGTCTGCGTCATGCACCATAGACGCAGGCCGGGACCACCGGGGTTGCGCCCTTTCGGAACGGGTTCTTACGAGTTCGTGACCGAGGTGGTGACCAGGACCCCAGAACCCGGGTCCGCACGTCGACCGACCGTACCCTTCAGGAGTGGCCCGAGTCCTCGTGATCGACGACGACGCCACCGTCGCACAGGTGGTCGTCGCCTACCTCGAACGCGCCGGTGTCGTGGCCGAGCACGCCGCCGACGGCCCGGCCGCGCTGGCGGCCGCGGCCGAGAACCCGCCCGACGCGGTGGTGCTCGACCTCATGCTGCCCGGCATCGACGGCCTGGAGGTGTGCAGGCGCCTGCGTGCCGCCCGAGCCGACCTGCCGGTGCTCATGCTGACGGCGCGGGGCGAGGAGGAGGACCGGGTGCTCGGTCTCGAGACGGGCGCCGACGACTACGTGGTCAAACCCTTCAGCCCGCGTGAGCTGGTGCTGCGGGTGCAGTCGCTGCTCCGGCGCGCGGGGGCCGCCGTCGTGCCCGCGGCGGGCGCCTCGGGGACACGAGCGTCCCTGCCTCCCGTCGAGGGCCTGGCGTCCGCCCAAGGGGCGCCCAGCGCCCTGTACGACGGCGATCTGCGCCTCGACCAGGCCGCGCACCGCGTCCTCCGCTCCGGGTCCGAGCTGCAGCTGACTGTGCGCGAGTTCGAGCTGCTGCGCTGGTTCCTCACCCATCCCGGTCAGGTGCACGGCCGGGAGGCGCTCATGCGGGGCGTCTGGGGCTGGGAGTACGGCGACCGGTCCACCGTGACGGTGCACGTGCGGCGACTGCGCGAGAAGGTCGAGGCCGATCCGTCCAGGCCGACGCGCCTCGTGACGGTGTTCGGCGTCGGCTACCGGTGGGATGCCACGCCGCCCGCCGCCGGACGGGAGGACGGCGCGTGAACGATCTCGAGGGCGTCGTCCTGTCCGTCTCCGTGGCCGCGGTGGTCGGCGCGATGGGCGCCGTCGCGCTGTTCGCCCTGGCCCGTCGCCGGGTGGGGCTCGCGGCGACCCTCGCGCCGCTCGTCGTCGTGGGCTCCGTGGCTGCGGGCGTCTACGCGAGCGCCCGGGCGATGTTCCTGTCCGACGCCGACTCGACGACCGTCCTGCTGCTCCTGCTCGCGACGGTGCCGGTGGCGCTCGGCGTCGGCCTGGTGCTGACCGCGCGGATCCGCAGGGTCACCACCGAGGCGGCCGCCGAGAAGGCGGCCAGCGAACGCGATCGCGAGATCGAGGTACGCCGCCGGGAGATGGTGTCCTGGGTGTCGCACGACCTGCGCACACCCCTGGCGGCGGTGCGGGCGCTGGCGGAGGCGCTGGAGGACGGCGTCGGCCCGGTGCACGAGCACGTGCCCCGGATCCTCGCCGAGAACCGGCGGATGGCGGCGATGGTCGACGACCTGCTCGCCCTCTCCCGGCTCCAGTCCCCCACGGCGACGCTGCGGCGTGAGCCGGTGGCCGTCGCCGACCTCGCCTCCGACGCGATAGCGGCCGCCCAGCCCCTCGCCGACTCCGGAGGAGTGAAGCTGGCGTGGGACGTCGCCGACCCGGTGGTGACGTCGCTCGACGCGCAGCAGGTCGGACGCGCGCTGGAGAACCTGCTGGTGAACGCGATCCGGCACACGGGGCCCGACGGCACGGTCCGGGTGGCCGTGGCGTGCGCGGAGAGCGCGGCCGGCAGCGCGGAGGCGGCGGGGACCGTGACGATCACCGTCGAGGACGAGTGCGGCGGTATCCCGGAGGCGGACCTCGACCGCGTCTTCGAGGCGGGCTGGCGCAGCTCGGGGGCGCGCACCCCGGAACGGGAGAACGTACCGGGAGGCGGCGCGGGCCTCGGCCTCTCCATAGTTCGTGGAGTGGCCGAGGCCCACGGCGGTACGGCGTCGGTCGGCAACACGCCGCGCGGCTGCCGCTTCGCCCTCCACCTCCCCACCGCTGGTTGAGTGCTGGGTATTCGTGGGCTGAAACGCTTCAGACCCGCAAGTACCCAGCACTCAGCGGCGGGGTCAGAGGACGTGGGAGAGGAAGTTCTGCGTGCGTTCTTCCTGCGGGTCGTCCAGGACCGCGCTCGGCGGGCCGGACTCGACGATCACGCCGTCGTCCATGAAGACGACGTGGTCGGCCACCTCACGGGCGAACCCGATCTCGTGCGTCACCACGATCATCGTCATGCCCGACTTCGCCAGGTCCTGCATCACCGACAGCACCTCGCCCACCAGCTCGGGGTCGAGGGCCGACGTCGGCTCGTCGAACAGCATGAGCTCCGGGTCCATCGCGAGCGCCCGGGCGATGGCGACCCGCTGCTGCTGGCCGCCGGACAGCTGCGCCGGGTAGTGCTCCATCCGGTCGGACAGCCCCACGCGCTCGATGAGCTCGAGCGCGCGCTGCTTCGCCGCCTTCTTCGACATCCCCCGGACCTGCACGGGCGCTTCCATGATGTTCTCGAGCGCCGTCATGTGCGGGAACAGGTGGAACCGCTGGAAGACCATCCCGATGCGCGAGCGCTGCTTCGCGACCGCCTTCGGGTGCAGCCTGTGGAGGGTCCCCTTGGCGTCCTTGCGGTACCCCATGAGGTCCCCGCCGACGACGACGGAGCCGCCGGTGATCTCCTCCAGCTCGTTGATGCAGCGCAGGAGGGTGGACTTGCCGGAACCGGACGGGCCGAGGATCACCGTGACCTCGCCCCGCGCGACGTCGAGGTCGACGCCCTTCAGGACGTGCACGGCGTCGTGGCCGTGGCCGAACACCTTGTGCACCGCACGTACGGAGACCATGTTCGTGGTGTCCGCCGGAGCGGCGGTCGAGCCGGTGTCGACGCTCATGGCGTCACCTCCCTGTTCACGTCTTCTTTCACGGTCCCGGCAGCGGCGATGGCGGCCTGCCGGCCACCGGGGCCCTTGCCACGCCCGCGCCGCCCGGTGGCGGTGCCGAACCCGCGCCCGTAGTACTGCTCCAGGTAGTGCTGGCCCACCATCAGGATCGAGGTGATGAGCAGGTACCAGATCGCGGCGATGACCAGGAACGGGATGGTCAGGAACTGCCGGTTGCCCATGGCGGAGGTCGCGTACGTCAGCTCGAGGGTGAGCGGCACGGCGACCACCAGGGAGGTCGTCTTCAGCATCGAGATCGTCTCGTTGCCCGTCGGGGGCACGATGACGCGCATGGCCTGCGGCAGGATCACGCGGCGCATGATCTTGCCGTCCTTCATCCCGAGTGCCTTCGCGGCCTCGGCCTGGCCCGGGTCCACGGAGGTCAGGCCCGCACGCATGATCTCGGCAAGGTAGGCCGACTCGTTGAACGCGAGACCGAACAGCGCCAGCCAGAACACGGTGAGGACATCTTCGGTGCGGAACGAGAAGAACTCCGGACCGAACGGGATCCCCAGCGACAGCCGCGGGTAGAGCACCGCCAGCAGGCCCCAGAAGATCAGCTGCGTGTAGATCGGCGTGCCGCGGAAGAACCAGATCCAGAGCCAGCTCACCCACCGCATCACCGGGTTGTCCGACCGTCGCATCATCGCGAGCGTGATCGCGAGCACCACGGCGATCACCATGGAGCCGAACGTGAGGATCAGCGTCCACAGGACGCCGCGGATGATGACCACGTCACGCAGGTAGAGCCAGACGACATCCCAGCGGAAGTTGTCGTTGGTGATCAGGGCGTTGGCCGCCATGGCGGCCAGCACCAGCACGATCACCGCCGCGACGAGGCGGCCGGGTCGCGGTACCGGTCGCGCACGGATCCGGTTGGGCACCGGGTCGTGACCCGGTGCCGGAGTCTTGCTGGAGCTCATCTCGCCCCTCTTCTCTGTCCGGAGGCGCTGGTCACTCGGCGGGGTTGAGCTCGGCCTCGTCCACGACGACGCCCTCGCTGCCCCAGCCGGCGAAGATCTCCTCGAGCGTGCCGTCGTCGATGAGCTTCTGCAGCGCGGCCTGCACGGCCTCGGTCAGCTCGTCGTCGTCCTGTGCGACGACGATGCCGTACGGCGCCGCGTCGTTGATCTCGCCGATGGTCTCGACCTCGCCGGAGGTCTGCTCGACGGCGTAGGCCGTGATCGGCGAGTCGGCGTACATGGCCTGGAGCTTGCCGCCCACGAGGTTGGTGGTGACGTCGGCCTGCGACTCGTAGCGCACGACGTCGAGTGGCTCCTCGCCGTCGTCCTCGCAGTCCTTGGCGGCCTCGGTGAGCTCCTCGTCCTGGATGGTCGAGGTCTGGACGCCGATGGTGCTGCCGCACAGATTCTCGGGGTCGAAGCCCTCGGGGTTGTCCGCGGCGACGCCGAACTGCGAGCCGGCGACGGCGTAGCTGATCATGTTGGCCTCGGCGGTGCGCTCGTCCGTGATGGTGAACGCCGAGATGCCCACGTCGTACTTGGAGCCGATGGCGGGGATGATCCCGTCGAACGCCGCCGTCTGGACGTCGGCCTCCAGGCCGAGCACCGCGGCCACGGCGCTCACCGTGTCGATGTCGAAGCCGACAGGCGTCTTGCCGTCCACGTCGATGAACTCCGCCGGCGCGTACGCCGTGTCGGAACCGACGGACAGCGTGCCCTTGTCGGCGATCTCCTTCGGGAGCATCGCGGCGATCTCCGCATCGGCCTCGATGGCCGACGGGTCGAACGATGCCTCGGCGGTGGACTCGTCGCTCGCGGTACCACCAGCGGTCTGCTGTGACGCGTCGGTGCACGCGGTGAGGACGAGGGCGGCAGCGGTAAGTGCCGTGGCAGCAGTGAAGGCGGGAAGCCTGCGCATCAGGGGTCTCCTGGGTCGGATCGTTGGTGTGTCACGAGGCGCTACGACCCGGCAGATCTCCGTCATCAGGGGAGCAGAGGACCCGACGGCGCACTGGGCGCCTCGTGTGCGAGTCTCACCTAACCGTGACGCCCTCCTGGCGTAAACCCGGAAAATCGAGACCGATGTCACATTGTGATCTTTTGCGCGTCTCGTTAACGATTAATCCACGTCTATGCGGTCTGGCCTGCGTAAATGCCCCGGCAAGCCGGCCGCTGGCCGACTTGCCGGGTGCCGCTCAGGTGTCGTGCTCCACCGGCTTCTCCGGCCGGTCGCCGGGTCCCCGATCGTCCTCCCCGCCGCTCGGCCAGTCCGTCCGGTCGGGCCGGCGAACGATGGCGACGATGCTCGCGGCCAGGCCGCCCCACAGGACGACGAGCGAGATGACCATCAGGACGATGGCTGCGGTGCTCATGACTTACCTCCGAACGTGGGCCATACGTCGTAGACATCGGGCTCGACGCGCCACCGCATCTTGGTGAGCACGAACGCCGACACGAACAGCAGGGCCACCGTGCCCCACCCCATGACCACCAGGTACCACCCGGCGTACCCCTCGTAGCCGTCCTGGACGAGGCTGACGATCCGTGAGACCAGCATCGCGGCGAGCACCACGGGACCGAGGACGACCACGCAGAACGACCACCAGCGGCCCACCGGGATCGTGGACACCGCGTTGAGGTGGAAGCGCATCTCCTCGGTGCGGCGCAGCACCCAGCCCAGCAGCACGCACATCGCGATGGCGGAGACCACGATGCCGATGTTGTTCGCCCACTGGTCGACGGTGTCGAGCGCGACCAGGCCGGTGGTGGTGGAGAACGCCAGCACGGAGAGCACCGCGGACAGCACGCCGACGCGGACGGAAGCCTGCCTACGGGTCCAGCCGAACTTTTCCTGGAACGCCGCCGAGACGACCTGCACGATGGAGAGCAGCGACATGAACCCGGCCATGACGAGCGAGCCGAAGAACAGCGCCCCGAAGATCGGGCCCGCAGGCATCTGGGAGACCAGGGCCGGGAATGTCATGAACGCGAGGGTGGGCCCGGTGATGCCCTCGAGGTCTGCCACGCCGACCCCCTCCTGGTGCGCGAGGAAGCCGAGCCCTGCGAACACGCCGATGCCCGCGAACACCTCGAACGCGGAGTTGGAGAACGCGACGACCAGGCCGGGCGACGTCAGGTTGGCGCGACGGCGGCGGTAGGAGGCGTACGTGATCATGATGCCGAACCCGACGGACAGCGTGAAGAAGGTCTGGCTGTAGGCGGCGATCCATACGTTCAGGTCGGCCATCGCGCCCCAGTCCGGGGTGAACAGCGCGTTCAGGCCATCGGCGGCGCCGGGCAGGGTGAGCGCCCGGACGACGAGCGTCCCGAACGCGAGGACGAGGAGGGGCATGAACACCAGGTTGATCTTCTCCAGGCCCTTGGCGACCCCGGCCGCGAGGACCACGATCGTCGCCGCCCACACGATCGCCAGCGGGATCAGCACCGCGGGCACGAAGTCCAGGGTGAACCACGGGTCGGCGCCGCCGACGTCGGCCAGCTTGAGGTAGTCACCGGTGAAGAAGCCCACCGTGTCGTCGCCCCAGCGCAGGTCGAAGGAGTACACGAAGAAGCTGAGCGCCCAGGCGATGATCACCGCGTAGTAGACGGAGATGACGAAGCAGATCGCCACCTGGAACCAGCCCAGCCCTTCCAGCCAGCGCTTGACCCTGCGCAGGGCCAGGGGCGCACCGCCGCGGAACCGGTGCCCGATCGCGTAGTCCAGGAACAGGATCGGGATGCCCGCCGTCAGCAGCGCGATCAGGTAGGGCACGATGAACGCGCCTCCACCGTTCTCGTACGCCACCCCCGGAAAGCGCCAGATGTTTCCCAGCCCGACGGCGGAGCCGACAGCGGACAGGATGAATCCCAGCTGTCCGCTGAACTCCTCCCGCTTCTCGGGCTCCGCGGTAGCTCTCTGCGCGTCGCTCATGCCCTGATCCTCCGAGAAAATCACCCCGAACGCGAAATCGGGCTCATCGGGCGAGCAGCTCCTCGACGTACCCGCCGCGGAACTTGCCCGTCGGATCGAGGCGCGCGGCCAGGTCCGCGAAGTCCTCGAAGCGCGGGTACAGGCCCGACAGGTCGGCCACGGGAACCGTGAACAGCTTGCCCCAGTGCGGACGCGCACCCAGCGGCAGGAGCGCCGCCTCCAGCTCGGGAAGCAGTGCCCGGACCGCCGGCCAGTCCTGCTGCCAGGTGAAGTGCAGCGCGAGGCTGTCCTCCGGTGTGGTGCTGAGCCACTGGTCGTCCCCGGCGATGGTGCGGATCTCCGAGGTCAGCAGCAGCGGGCCGATCCGGTCCCCCAGCGCCCGCAGCGCGCGGACGGCGTCGGGCCCCGCCGCACGCGGCAGGAGGTACTCCGACTGCAGCTCCTCGCCCAGCGACGGCGTGAAGTCGAGCCGGAAGTGCGGCAGCCGCTCGAACCAGGGTCCAGGCACCCCGCCCTGCTCGGTGCACGCGACGGCGGCGACGTCGGGCAGCGGGTGCATGGGCTCGGTCGCGGGAGTGGCCCCCAGCTCGACCAGGAGCGTTGGCACCTCGCCGCCGGCCGAGACCTTCGACTTGCACCAGACCATCCGGACGTCCGGCTCGAACCAGCTCGTGAAGACGCTGACGGAGTAAGCGCTGCCCATGACGGCGTCGAGGTTCTCGAACAACGCGTCCCAGGGCAGACCGGTGAAGACGTCCTGGCGCACGTCGAACGTCGGCACGGTCGCCAGCTCCACGCGCGTCACGATGCCGAGGGCGCCGAGCGCCACCACGGAGCCGGGGAAGTCGGCGTCGCCACGGCGCAGGATCAGCACCTCGCCGGAGGCGGTCATGAGCTCCACCCCGACGACGTCGCCCGCGAGCGAGCGCGTCCCGTCACCCGAGCCGTGGGTACCCGTGGCAACGGCGCCGGCCACCGAGATGTGGGGCAGTGAGGCCATGGCGCCCAGGGCCCGGCCCTCGGCGTGCAGGCCGGAAGCGACCTCGCCGTAGCGCAGGCCCGCACGGACCGATGCGACGCCCGTCCCTGGGTCCACCTCGAGGGACGGCCTGCCGTCGTCGAGCAGGTCGAGCTGGACGTGCACGCCCGTCGTGTCGGCGACGTCGCAGAACGAGTGGCGCGAGCCGAGGGCCCGGACGCGGGGCTCACCGGCGACGATGCCGGCGAGCTCCGCGAGGGTCCTGGGGCGTTCGATGCGCTCGGAGGAGTAGGTGAGGTTCGCTGCCCAGTTCTTCACCGGACAAGGGTGCCACTCCGCCGACGGTTCGGACGCGACCGACCAGATGGGGTCGGGTTCCGGCTCAGGCGCTGGCCGCGGCGCTGCGGACCACCGGAATCCGCTGACTGATGCCGACCATGTCCAGGACCTCCATCACCACGGCGGACGGCTCACGGAGCAGCACGGGCGAACCCGTCTCCTCACCGAGCACGAACACCTGCAGGATGAAGGCCACCCCGGAGGAGTCGATGAACGTGACGTCCCGCGCGTCGACGATGACGGGGTCGGGATCGGGTCGTGCTGCGAGCGTGGCCATCGCCGCGCTCGCGTTCTCGCGCAGCAGCGCGTCGATGTCACCCCAGAGGGTCAGCACCGTGCCCTCGTAGGTGTTCCGGCAGGCGATACCGGATCCCGGGCGACCGGGAACCATGTCCTGCGCTGAGTCTGACGGGAGAGGGTCCATGGGGTCATTCGCTCCGTCCTGCATTGGTCGGGCCTCGACTTCGTTCGACACTGACTTACCAACCGACTTTCAACGGCGACCTTGCACTGGCGACCTTGCACTCGCGACTTGGACTCTTCTTGGTGCTCTCTGACCGCTCCTTGATGGAGAGGGGCAAGAATTGCCTAGGGCGAGTGTTCACCCGGCACATGGCTTCCGTCCACCCCCCAGGCGTTACGGTCGCGTTGCACGGAGGCGAACTGCCGGCCTCCGCACCCCCGCGGGCCTGCTCGATCCCGGCCCGAGAACGTCTCAGAGCGGGTCGGTCACGTCCGCAACCGTGGCGTCGAGCGCCGTCGTGAGATCAACGGCGTCAACCGTGGCACCCACACCGTGAGCACCTCCGCCGATCGACACCGGCCCCGGCTCGCTGAGCCGAGAGTCCGCGACGACGGGCCACCTGTGGAACGACCCGAACGGAGTGATGGTTCCCCTCTCATAGCCCGTGACCTCGAAAGCCACGTCCTTGCTCGGCATCGACAGCCGGGAGACGCCGAGCAGCGCACGCAGCTTGGGCCACGAGATCTGCCGGTCACCCGGGACGAGCACGAAGAGGTAGTCCTCGTCCGCCCGGCGCACCACGATCGTCTTGATCAGCTTCGCCGGCTCGACACCGCGCGCGGCGGCGGCCTCAGCGAGGCTAGCGACCTGACCGTGTCGCGTCATCTCGAACGGGATGCCGGCCGCCTCGAGCGCCGCGACGGCACGTTCTTCGCTCATGAAATTTCCTATCCCGAAAAGACAAGTCTTTGTTGTCTCGAAATATGGTCAAGACTTCGCCCACAGGCAACTCAGACGTCGTACTCGGTCCGTTCGGTACGCCAGTACTCGGCCCCATCCCGGGTGCGCTGCACCAGACCGTGGTCGACCATCGCACGCCGCATGCCCACCGGGTCGTGCGCGACCTCGTGCAGCCGGTCGGTCAGGTCACGTTCCGTCACCGGCTCCAGCAGGATGGGCAGCACCTGCGTCGCCAGGTAGCGAGTCACCGCCACCTTGTCGCGCCACCTCCGGGGCATCGACTCGAGCCGCCCGGACCGCAGGAACCGTCGCGGGTCGTCGGCAGCGCCTCCCGGGGGAGCCGCCGCGGCGCTGTCGCTCGGAACCTGCTCCGCCGTCATGCAGCGATCAGTCCTCGCCGCCTGACCAGGCTGCGCTCCTCGGGACGGATCGCCGACAGGGCAGCCGACGTCACCGTGACCGGCGTCCCGTCGCCGCTCGCGTCCGCGGACCCGGCGGTCTCCGTGGTCTCGGCGGCCTTGTCGGCCTCCGAGCCGTCGTCAGGCGCGCACGGGTCGTCCGCCGGCTCCTCGGCCCCGGTGCTCGGCGCGGGCGCCGGCTCTGGGCTGACGCTCGGCTCGGGCGAGGCGCTCGGCTCCGGTTCGGGTTCGCCGCCCGGGCACGTGGGGTCCGACGGCGACGGGCTCGGTGACGGGCTCGGTGAGGACGGAGACGGCGACGGGGTCGGTTCCGTCGGAGTCGGCGTGGGCGTCGGGGTGGGTGTCGCCGACGGCGTGGGTGTCGGCTTCGGCGTCGGCTTGGGCGTGGGCTTCGGCGGCTTCTGCGACGGCGGGTTGTCGCCCGGCCGGTCGGACGGCTTCGAGGTCGGCGGCTTGCTCTCGCCGTCGTCGGAGCCGTTGCTCGGCTTCGGGTCGAGCGCGGGCTTGTAGCGCGGGGTCGTGTCGTCCGACGGCACCCAGGTCCCGACGTCGGACGGGTCGATCGCGCGGTTGGGGATCGACCCGGCAGCGAAGAACTCGAAGTGCCACGGCTCCGGCTTCGACCCGTCGAGCTGGGCCCACGACGGGTTGTCCCAGCCGTAGTCCGGGCCGTGCAACCGCAGCCAGACGTACTCCGGTGAGCGGCCGCCTGCGATGGGGTTGCCGAGGTCGACCGCGATGCCCCACCCGTGGTTCGACGTACCGGGGATCGCGGCGAGGTGCGGCTTGATTCCGGCCAGGGTGACCTGGGCCTCGTAGGAGCGGTAGGAGTCGGTGATCGGGATCGGGTAGCCGAACTCCTGCTCGAACAGCGCACTGAGCGCCGTCAGCCGTTCGGCCGCGTCACAGCGCAGCATGTGGCCGGACGCGAAGTCCAGGGGGCACAGCACGTCGGCCGGGATGCGGCCGTTCGCGTACCCGGTGGTGGTCCCGCCGAACGTGCTCACGATGTCGAGCAGGCTCTCACGCAGCGAGAAGCCCTGGCGCTGTCCGGGCCCGTCGACCTCGACGAGCGCGTTGGGCACCGACGGGTCGAGCATGTTCGCGAGCCGTACCGCGGCGATCACCACCTCGTCGTAGGTGATGTAGCCGGCCGTCGGGTCCTCGTCGTGCGGGTCGATCACCGAGGTGCGCTCGTTCGACACCTGAACGGCAGGCGGGGCGTCGTCGTCGGTCCGCGGCCCCGGGCGGGCCTCGCGCTCCTCGGGCTCACGCTCCTTGCCGTCCTGCTCGTCGCCGTCCTGCTCGTCGCCGTCCTGCTCGTTGCTGTCCTGCTCGTTGTCGGCATCCGCAGCCGGATCCTCTGCGTCCTCCTGGGCGTGGCGCGCCACCGGCGCGTCCTCGAGGCGGAGGCCCTTGTTGTTCTCGCCGAAGGCCAGCTGCTGCATCTGGTACGTCGTGTAGAGCATGCCGAGCTCTGCGGCGGCCTGCGCGATCGTGGGGCTGAAGCTGGGCCCCTGTTCCCGCGCCTGCTCCTCGGCCCGCTCGAGGACGGCGACGATCTGGGCGAGCGTGACGCCGTCGGGGGCGGTCTTGGTCTCGCCGACCGTGACGCTCTGCAGCAGACCGTAGAGCCTGATGGGCAGCTCGCCGCCGTTCCCGCCGGCGAGGTGCGAGGCGGGGACGCTCGCGGAGGCGCTGAACAGCACACCCACCGCGATGACGGTGGCGACCGCACCGGTCCAGGCGGTCCGGAAGTACTTGCGCAGACCCGCGCGGGAACTGTGCGGACTTGGCTTCTTCGCCTCGTCGTTCACGCGTCGCCCCCTCGGTCGGTGCGCCACTTCGTGGTGCGGTACGTGCGTTGTGGGTCCTTGCACAGGCCTATCACGCCCAGGTGAACTCGAGCGGCGTAATTTTCGGCCGCCCAGGGTGAACCGGTCTCCCGGGTGAGGAGCCGGCCCCTGTCACGGATGACGCCCCGATCGCCAAGGGTAACGATTCGGGCGTACGGCGCAATGAAACCTTTCGTGGACATCTCGTGATGCTTCACACTGGCCCGCGTCCCGACGGGCGCACCTGCGCCCGCAACCGAACGGCCGGAACAGTGGCCGTGAAAGGAAAGTCCCTCATGAGCGAGACCACGAGCGCACCAGCCGACCAGGGCACGGCCCAGGACCCGAAGGCCAACACCCTGGCGATCGTGGGCTTCATCCTCGCGTTCGTCGCGCCCCCGATCGGGATCGTCGTCTCGGCGATCGCCGCCTCGAAGGCAGGCAAGGCGGGCCTCGACAGCAAGCTCTCGAAGTGGGGCCTGGGCCTCTCGATCGTCTTCACGGTTCTGTACCTCGTGCTGTTCGGCCTCGCTGGCTACGCGGCGCTCACGCTCCAGGCGGCCTGACCCGCCGAGACCGCCCGGGCGCCGCGATGCGCCCGGCGGCGCAACCACGCGTCACCAGCAGCACAGAGGCTGCCGTTCCGGAGGAGCGGCGGCCTCTGCCGCTTGAATGGCTGATACCGGTCTATCCAAGACCATTCGGATACTCCACAATATGGCCTGACATTTCATAAAACCTGCAACCAGGGGAGCACTACCGACATGACCACGCCCGACACCACGACTCCCGAGGCCGCTGCCGACCAGAGTGCGGCAGCCACCGCCACCGAGGTCGTGGAGACCGAGCCCGCCGCGCCGGAGGCGACGTCCGAGGCGAAGGCAGAGGCCGAGGCACCCGCAGCCGAGAGTGCGCCCGTCGAGACCGCTGCCGCGACGTCTCCGGCCGAGGCCGTCACCGAGGCGGCTGTGGCCCTCGCGACCCCCGCGGCCGCCGAGACCGCCGTCGCCGCGCCGGCTGCCGCGGCCGAGGAAGAGGACCCGCAGACCGCGGTCTTCAGCCTCCTCACCTTCTTCCTGGCAGCCCTGCCGGTCATCGGCGTCATCCTGAACGCGATAGCCGTCGCCCGCGCCGGCAAGGAGGGCTTCGACCTGTGGCTCGCTCGCTGGGGCCTCGCGCTCGCCATCATCGAGACGCTCGGTGCCCTCGCCCTGGTCGGCCTCGGCTACTACCTGGGCGTGCTGAGCGCCGGCTGAGCAACCTGAGCCGCTCGACCCCTCAGGGTCCGCCTCCACCTGGTCCCCTCGTGCGGTCTCCCCAGACCCGCCGCGAGCGGCCGGGCGGAGGCGGACCCTGCGTCGCGGAGCGATACGACGGACCATGGGACACAACGGGTGAAATTTCGCTAACCGTCACATCACGGTCATTCGGACGACACCGCCCACGCCGACGATGAACGCGCCCTGATCGGTCTCGCGAAAGGTCTGCCCATGTCGCAGCTCGTCGTCCAGCACGAACCTCGGCGAGAGTTTCGCCCCCGCCGGCTGATCGCAGCGGTCACGGCGCTGGCGCTCGTCGCACTGCTGATGGTGGTGTTCCCGCAGCAGGCAGGCGCCTATCCGCCGGGACTGCCCACCAAGGCGGTGGCTCAGTCCGAGCTCAACGCGCTGACCGTGCGGGCGGAGGGCGCACCCACCCCGTATGACCGCACGATGTTCCCGCACTGGATCACCGTCAACGGCTGCACCACCCGCGAGACCGTCCTGCAGCGCGACGGCGACGGCGTAGTGGTCGGCAGCGACTGCTACCCGACGTCGGGTAGCTGGTACAGCGAGTGGGACGGCAAGACGGAGACAGCCCCGGGAGACATCGACATCGACCACGTCGTGGCCCTGTCCGAGGCGTGGCACTCGGGCGCCAGCGGGTGGACGACGAGCCGCCGGCAGGACTTCGCGAACGACCTCACCGGCCCGCAGCTGATCGCCGTCACGGACAACGTGAACGTCTCGAAGAGCGACAACGACCCCGCCGAGTGGGTCCCGCCGCTCACCAGCTCGCACTGCGCCTACGCGAAGATGTGGATCCGCACGAAGTACCGCTGGAGCCTCACCGTGGACGCCGCGGAGAAGTCGGCGCTGCAGCCGCTGCTCAACACCTGCTCGTCCTGAACGGACCCGTCCGCCGCTGTCCGCCGTCAGACGCTCAGGTCGCTCCGGTGACCTGAGGGTCTGACGCGGACGTAGGACAGCGCCGCGTAGAGCGCCTCCTCGGCGTCGCGCGCGGCCTCGTAGGCGTCCTGGCAGGCGGCGTAGCCCGCGCAGGCGACGTCGACCACGGCTATCGCGGCAGACGAAGCGGCCTCAGTTCGTTCAGGGCCGGCGTCCGCGCCCGTGGCCGCGTCCGCGTCACCGGCCGCGGTGAGGTCTGCCGCGCGCTGCCGGGCTGCCCGGAGCTGCGCCAGCCCCGCACCGTGCCTTGCCTGCCCCGACTCGAGGGCTGAGGCATAGGACTCGAGCGCATCAGCCACCGCCCCGAAACCCGGCACGCCGTCCCGGACGGTCCGGGCGCCGACCCGGAGCGCCACGGGGTCGCCGTCCGGCGGACGGCTCACCGCCGTGTCCCAGTCGGACGCCGTGACCCGCAGGTCGTCGATCAGCCCCTGGACGTGCTCGGGCACGTCGCCGTGCTCGAATGCCTGCCGGATACGGCTCAGGCCGTTGATCCGGCTCTCGCACAGAGCGGCGAGCTCTCGGGGCGTCATGCCGGCCCGTCGGTGGCTGCCCGCCGGACGGGCCGGACCGGCAGGGCACGTGGGCCCGACGCCGCCGTGGGGTCGGGGGTAGAGGGCGCCGGGGTCGAGCCTGCTCGGGTCCGGGACGCCGGCGCCTCGCCCGGCTCCACCGCCGCGTCGGCCGCCGCCTGCTCCATCACCGACAGGACGCGCTGAACCTTGGAGATCTCGCGGAGCGCCGCGGCTGGGTCGGCGTCCCTTCCCGCGGTGCGCAGCACGTGCCCGAACGCTGCTCGCGCCGCCTCCGGCCCTTCGAGCACCCCGTCGCCCAGTGCTATGACGTCGGCGAGCCCGGCCAGCCGGACGGTGACGGCCACCCGGTGCGTCGTCGGCCAGGTGACACCTGCCGCGTTGAGCTGCTGCACCGAGCGCGCGATGGTCTCGGGGCTCATGCCTCCGCGCCTCCGAACCGGGCGCCCGAACGCACTGCCCGCTGCGCCGTGGGCACCGCGTCCTCATCGACCGTCAACCTGTCAGCCATTACCGCTCCCCTCGGGCATCCCGGTGCACGTCACAGGAATCTCGAAAGCCTACGGAGGCGACGCCCGTCGCGATATGGGGAGCCATCCCCATCCTGCGAGCGCCGGTCCCCCATCCGGGCCGCCGACGCTATTGACCTGTTGTCCGTTCCGGGTGAATCTTGTCGGGCCGCGACTCGGGTCGTGCCGCGTCTGATCGCTCCATCGCTCCACCACTCCAATGACGAAGCAAGGACGAGCACAGGGAGTTTCGATGACATCGCTGTCAGTACCCTCCGACGATCCCCGCCGACATGTCGGCATCCGCCGCGCCATCGGCTCGGCGACGGCCCTGGCCCTTGCCTGCCTCCTGGCCGTACCCCTCTCCCCGGTCACCCGGGCCGACGCCGTACAGCAGTCGCCGGCCGCGCCGGACGCCGTCATCTGCGACATCTACTGCGACGCCCGGGACCCTGGGCTCGCCGCGGGCGACCGCACGCCGGTGAGCGCCGCCGTCCACGGCCGGACGCTCCGGCTCCACGTCTCCGACCCCGACGTCATGGGCTGGGGCTCCATCGAGGGCGGCCGGGCCGGCGACGAGGTCTGGCTCGACCGGTCGTTCGACGGCGGCCGGACGTGGGCCTCGGGCAGCAGGCTCGGCGTCACCACGATCCCCGCGGGCAGCGCGGGCTGGCGCACCCAGATGTACAACGTGGACGACTGGAACAACTTAGGGATAGGCGCCCTCCGCGTCTGCGGCAAGGCGGGCGACCGGCCGGAGATCGCCTGCACCGGCTGGGCACGTAACGACCGCAACGCCGGGAGCCGCTCGACGGCGGCCGCCACCGCGCTGATGATGCTGTGGGACCGCAACACCGGCCTGTTCGAGACCAACGGTTGGTGGACGGGTGCGAACGCGCTGACCGCCGTCATCGACAACGCCCGGATCAGCGGGATGGGCAGCTACCGGTACGTGATCGCGCAGACCTACGACAAGAACGTCAACGCGCGTGACGGCCAGTTCCGCAACGAGTACCTGGACGACACCGGCTGGTGGGGTCTCGCCTGGATCGCCGCCTACGACCTGACCGGCGACAGCCGGTACCTGAACACAGCCAGGGCCGACGCCGACCACATGCGCGCCTACTGGACGTCGAAGTGCGGCGGCGGCGTCCAGTGGAACACCGGCATCGCGTACAAGAACGCCATCACCAACGAGCTGTACATCCAGCTCAATGCGGCACTGCACAACCGCATCCCCGGCGACACCACCTACCTGCAGCGCGCCCGGGAGGGCTGGAGCTGGTTCCGCGCCAGCGGCATGATCAACTCCGGCAACCTGGTCAACGACGGGTTGAACGACTCGTGCGCCAACAACGGTCAGCCGACGTGGACGTACAACCAGGGCGTCATCCTGGGCGCCCTGGCCGAGCTGCACCGGGCCACCGGGGACGCGTCCCTGCTCAGCACCGCACGCACCCTGGCGAACGCCTCGACGTCGTCCACGTACCTGAACCCGGGTGGGGTGCTGCGCGAGGTGAACGAGGGCGACGACTGCAACAGCGACGGCGCCTCCTTCAAGGGCGCCTACGTCCGCGGCCTGGGCACGCTGAACGCAGCACTGGGCGACCGGCCGTACAGCGCCTACCTCGATCGGCAGGCCGATACCGCGTACGCCAACGACCGGGACTCGCTCCACATGTACGGCCCGCACTGGAACGGCCCGCGGGTCCCGGTGACCTCGGGACACGGCTGCCAGCACGGTGCGCTCGACCTGCTCAACGCGGCGCAGGCGAGCTGACCCGGGGGCCGGAGAGTCAGCAGCTCGACCCCTACGCACCGCACGGGACACGCCGAGGATTCCGTGCAGTGTGTAGGGGTCATCCCCTGGAAGCGCCCACCGACCGGGCGCCCGGTGGCAAATGACCTTGCCGTTCCTGGAAGAATGGGGGGTTGTGAGTACCGAGCCTTCTTCCACCCCGGTGTCCGACGGCGATCGCGGCCGCGCGGGCGGAGGCCGGAACCGCCGCCGTGGGCCGGGCAAGCAGGCGGACAAGCAGAACCGGCGACCCCGCCGCGGCGGGCCGCAGCGCGTCTCGACCGCGCAGCTCGAAGCGGCGGCCGCCAAGCGCGCCGCCGTCGAGGTGCCGCCCATCACCTACCCCGCGCAGCTGCCCGTCTCCGCGCGCCGCGAGGACATCGCCGCGGCGATCCGCGACAACCAGGTGGTGATCGTGGCCGGCGAGACCGGCTCCGGCAAGACCACCCAGATCCCGAAGATCGCCCTCGAGCTCGGGCGCGGACGGCAGGGTCAGATCGGGCACACCCAGCCCCGGCGACTCGCGGCTCGTACGGTCGCCGAGCGCATCGCAGAGGAGCTCGGCACGGAGCTCGGCGGCGTGGTCGGCTACCAGGTCCGGTTCACCGACCAGTCCAGCGCTGACACGCTGGTCAAGGTCATGACCGACGGCATCCTGCTCGCCCAGATCCAGCGCGACCCGCAGCTGCTCGCCTACGACACGATCATCATCGACGAGGCGCACGAGCGGTCCCTGAACATCGACTTCCTGCTCGGCTACCTGTCGCGGCTGCTCCCCGAGCGGCCCGACCTCAAGCTGATCATCACGTCGGCCACGATCGACTCGGAGCGGTTCGCCGCGCACTTCTCCCCCGCGGCCCTGGCCGAGCGGGGCGGCGCGCCCGCGTACGTCACCGACGTGCTCCCCGAGCTCGCGCCGATCGTCGAGGTCTCCGGCCGGACGTTCCCCGTCGAGATCCGCTATCAGCCGCTGTTGCCGGACGAGGACCCGGCGGCGGCCGATGGCTCCTCCTCGCGGGCCGAGCCCGCGCGGGGCGCTCGATCAGCGGGTGGCGCCCGGCCGGGGGGCAACGCCCGAGCACCGAAGAACGCGCGCGAGGAGAAGGACCTCGTCACCGGCATCATCGAGGCCTGCGACGAGCTGCTGCGCGAGGGCAACGGCGACATCCTCGTGTTCCTCTCGGGTGAACGCGAGATCCACGACACCGCCGACGGGCTCACGGGCCACCTCAAGGAACGCGTCCGGGACCCGAAGCATCCGCAGCACGTCGAGATCCTGCCGCTGTACGCGCGGCTGTCGAGCGCGGAGCAGCACCGGGTCTTCCAGCAGCACGCGTCGCGGCGCATCGTGCTGGCGACCAACGTCGCGGAGACGTCGCTGACCGTCCCCGGCATCCACTACGTCGTCGACCCCGGTACGGCCCGGATCAGCCGCTACTCCAAGCAGACCAAGGTGCAGCGGCTGCCGATCGAGCCGGTCTCGCAGGCCTCGGCCAACCAGCGCAGCGGCCGGTCCGGCCGTGTCGCCGACGGCATCGCGATCCGCCTCTACTCGGAGGAGGACTTCAACGGTCGCCCCGAGTTCACCGAGCCAGAGATCCTGCGCACGTCGCTGGCGTCCGTGCTGCTGCAGATGATCTCGGTAGGCGTGGTCAGCACGCCGGACGACGTCGCCCGCTTCCCCTTCGTCGAGCCCCCGGACACGCGCGCGATCCGCGACGGCGTCCAGCTGCTCACGGAGCTCGGCGCGCTGGAGGAGGTCGACGACGTCACGCGGCTCACCGAGGTGGGCCGCACGCTCGCCCAGCTCCCGATGGACCCGCGGCTGGCCCGCATGGTCATCGAGGGCTCGCGGCACGGCGTGGCCCGCGAGGTGGCGATCATCGCGGCCGCGCTGTCGATCCAGGACCCCCGCGAGCGCCCGGCGGAGCAGCGCGCGCAGGCCGACCAGCTGCACGCCCGGTTCGCCGACCCGCGCTCCGACTTCCTCACGTACCTGAACCTCTGGGAGTACGTCCGGGAGCAGCAGCACCAGATGGGCAGCTCGGCATTCCGGCGCCTGTGCAAGTCGGAGTACCTGAACTTCCTGCGCATCCGCGAGTGGCAGGACGTCGTCGCGCAGCTCCGCGAGATGTCGCGGCCGCTGGGCATCGAGATGTCCTTCCAGCCGCGTCACCGCCCTGCCACCACACCCCAGGTCACCGACAACAGCGGCGACCGGACCGCAGAGGCGGAGGGCGGCGAACCCGACCACAGCACGTACCGGCAGATGTGGGACGAGGACACGATCCACAAGTCGCTGCTGGCCGGGCTGCTGTCGCAGCTGGGCATGCAGGACAGCGGGGAGGTGAAGGCGTCCGCCGTCGCGCACCTGCGTGGGGCGCAGCGGGAGATCGCGCTGAAGCGGGCGAAGAAGCAGGCGCGGAACGAGTACGTGGGGGCACGCGGGGCGCGGTTCGCCATCTTCCCCGGGTCTCCCCTGTCGAAGAAGCCGCCCGGGTGGATCATGGCGGGCGAGCTCGTCGAGACCAGCCGCCTGTGGGCGCGTGACGTCGCCCGCATCCAGCCCGAGTGGGCGGAGGACCTCGCCGGCCCCCTCGCGAAGCGCACCTACTCTGAGCCGCACTGGTCCTCCAAGCAGGGTGCGGCGATGTGCACCGAGAAGGTGCTGCTGTACGGGGTGCCCATCGTGTCCGACCGGCGCGTGCTCTACGCGAAGGTCGACCCCGAGGCGGCGCGCGAGATGTTCGTGCGGCATGCGCTCGTCGAGGGCGAGTGGACCACGCACCACCGGTTCTTCCACGACAACCGCGCGCTCCTGGAGGAGGCCGGCGAGCTCGAGGCCCGCTCCCGGCAGCGCGGCCTGGTCGCGGACGAGGACGACCTGTTCGCCTTCTACGACGAGCGTGTCCCCGACTCCGTGGTGTCCGCCGCGCACTTCGACCGGTGGTGGTCGCGCGCCCGCAAGGAGACGCCGGACCTGCTCACCTTCACGATGGAGCAGCTCGTCGGCGACGCGTCGGTCGATACGTCCGCGTTCCCCGAGAGGTGGCCCCAGGGCGAGCTCACCCTGCCGCTCACCTACCAGTTCCAGCCCGGCTCCGACGCCGACGGCGTCACCGTGCACATCCCCATCGCGGTGCTCGCACGCGTCGTGCCCGACGGGTTCGACTGGATGGTGCCCGGGCTCCTCGAGGAGCTGACCGTAGCGACCATCAAGTCGCTGCCCAAGGCGGTGCGGCGCGAGCTGGTCCCGGCGCCGGACGTCGCGCGCGACGTCGTCGCGTGGATCCGCGAGGAGTGCCCGGCCTGGGAGGACGTCGTCCGGGCCGGCGACATGGCGGAGTCCTACGTCTCCGCGTTCACGCGGGCGGTCCGCGCGCTCCGCGATGTGCTGGTGCCGCCGGAGGTCTGGGACGAGGAGCGGATCTCACGCCTTCCCGGGCATCTCCGGGTGACGTTCCGGGTCGTCGAGGAGCGCGGGCGGGGGCGGGATGCGTCGGCGATCGTGCTGGACGAGTCGAAGGACCTTCTGCTGCTGCAGCGGAAGTTGGCAGGTCGCGCTGAAGCTGCTGTGCGGTCGGCTGTGAAGGGTGCGGTCGGGGCTGCTCTGGCTGAGGCTCGGGCCGCTTCGGGTCGTTCGGCTGGCTCTGCCGGGGCGGGCGTGGAACGCGAAGACCCTCGCGCGGACGCGTTCGCGGGCCCCAAGGGGCCCTCCACGTCGGGAAGGAATACGTCCGCGGGAGGGTCTTCGCCTTCCGCGCCCTCCGTAGGTCCGTCACCTTCCGAGGTAGGGGCGCGCAGCTCCAGTGGTGGGGTGGTTGGCGGGGATGCTGGTGCGGTCGTCGGGGAGCAGAGCGGGCTGACCTCTTGGCCGTCCGGGTTGGCGGACGGCGGATCGTTGCCGATCTCCGTGTCTACCGGGGTCGGGGCCGGGGTTGTCGTGCGGGGGTTCCCCGCGCTGGTGGAGGAGGCTGCTCCCAAGGTGAAGGGGCAGGCGCGGTCCGTGGGGGTTGCTCTGCGGATCCTGGCCGACGAGACACGGCAGGACGTGCTGCACGCCGCGGGGGTTCGGCGGTTGCTGGTGTCCGAGGCCGCGCTCGGTACCGGGCGTGTGACATCGCGGTGGACCGGGACGCAGTCGCTGACGATGGCGGCGTCGCCGTATCCGAATACCGAGGCGCTGGTGGCTGATCTGCAGCTGGCGGCTGTTGTGTCGCTGACCTCGGGCGTTGACTCGGCCCGGTATGACACGCCTTCGGGTGGGCCGGATGCTGCGTCCGTGCGGTCTGCTGGTGCCTACGCCGACGCGCTGGCGTTCGTGCGTCGGCATCTGGAGGACGAGGTGTACCGCGTCGTCGGGCACGTGGTGGCCGCGCTGTCGGCGAGCCGGACGCTCGAGGCAGAGATCCGCGCGTCGGGCAGCCTCGCGCTGCTGAACACGCTGCAGGACCTCCGCGAGCATCGCGCGACCCTCATCCACGACGGGTTCGTCTCGGCGACGCCGCCACGACGGCTGCCGCACCTGGCCCGTTACCTGCGCGCGGACTCGCACCGCCTGACGAAGGCGGCGGAGAACCCGGCCCGCGACTCCGACCTCGCCTGGCGGATCGGCGATGTGACCGCGGCGTACGAGAAGGCGCTCGCGACCTACGCGGCAGGCTCCCCCGATGCCGCACGTGCCGCCGAGCTGGCGGACGTGCGCTGGATGCTGGAGGAGCTGCGGGTCTCGTTCTTCGCGCAGCAGCTGGGCACGGACGGCACGGTCAGCGAGAAACGCATCCGCAAGGTGCTCGTACCGAACGGTTGGTGAACCCGGCCGATGGAGACGGGGTGCCGATTCACCCTTCTTCACGAGCAGCGCCTGGTCAGACGTCCCGACCGTGCTTCCTTGGTCACACATCCCTGGTTTTTTCCTTGGCTTGATCAGGGACAGGCCGGGGGATTACCGGATAGCCCTGGGCTCGCGGCGGAACTACCGTCGATGACATGAGCACACCGACACTCTTCCGTCCTCGTCAGGGCCGCATGATCGGCGGCGTCTGCGCCGGTATCGCCCGCCGATTCGGCTGGAATCCCACGACCGTGCGCATCGTCGCCGTCGCCTCGTGCCTCATCCCGGGACCGCAGTTCCTGGCCTACGTGATCGGCTGGATCTTCATCCCGAACGAGCCCCAGGCGGCCTGACATGACCACACAGACACTCTCTCGTCCGCGCCAGGGGCGCATGATCGCCGGCGTCTGCGCCGGTATCGCCCGCCGATTCGGTTGGGATCCCACGCTGGTCCGGATCCTCACCGTCGCCTCGTTCCTCATCCCGGGGCCGCAGTTTCTCGCGTACATCGCGTTCTGGATCCTCATGCCCAACGAGGACTGAGTCCACACCTCCGACACGCCGGGCCCGGGTCTTTCACCCGGGCCTCTGGCGTGTCGCCGAATGCTCTGCAACGCTTGCAGCAAGATCCGGAAACGGCCGCGCAACGCCGCACGTGCCTCAGCCCGGGACCACGCCGCAAGGAGCCGCAATGACGCGCCGTCCGAACGCGCCCCGACGATTGCTCGCCGCCCTGGCATCATTCGCCGCCGCACTCACCCTGGGCCTGGCCGTGACCACGGCCACCCCCGCCGTCGAGCCTGCACGGGCCGCGACCCCCGTGCACGGTGACGGCGACGTCATCCTCAACATGTTCCAGTGGACCTGGGACTCCGTCGCCGCGGAGTGCACCAACGTCGTCGGCCCGGCCGGGTTCGGCTACGTGCAGGTCTCCCCGCCCATGGAGCACGTCCGCGGCTCCCAGTGGTGGACGTCGTACCAGCCCGTCAGCTACCGGATCGAGTCCAAGCTGGGCACCCGCGCCGAGTTCGCGAGCATGGTCGCCGCTTGCGATGCCGCCGGTGTCGGCGTGATCGCGGACGCCGTCGTGAACCACATGGCGGGTGCCGGCCGGTCCGCAACCGGTGTGGCGGGGACCGCGTACTCGGACGACAACTTCACCGGTACGTACAGCGCCGCCGACTTCAACGACTGCCGCACCGACATCTCGGACTACACGAACCGGTACCAGGTGCAGAACTGCCGCCTGGTCGCGCTGCAGGACCTGCGCACCGGCTCCGACTACGTTCGCGGCAGGCTCGCCGCGTACTTCGACGACCTGGTCTCGCTCGGCGTCGACGGATTCCGGATCGACGCGTCGAAGCACGTGCCGGCCTCGGACCTGGAGGCCGTCAAGTCGCGGATGCGGAACCCGAACGTCTTCTGGGTGCACGAGGTGATCGGCGCCGCCGGGGAACCGATCCAGCCGTCCGAGTACCTGGGCAGCGGCGACTCGCACGAGTTCAACTACGCACGCCAGCTCAAGCACGACTTCGACGGGCAGATCAAGAACCTTCGGTTCATCGGCGACGGCAAGCTGCAGTCCGGTCGGGCGGGCGTGTTCGTGGACAACCACGACACCGAGCGCAACGGCGAGTCGATGAGCTACAAGTGGGGCGCCAAGTACGTGCTGGCCAACACCTTCCTGCTGTCCTGGCCGTACGGGTCGCCCACCGTGTACTCGGGTTACGAGTTCTCGAACAACGACTCGGGGGCGCCCGGCGCGGCCGAGACCACCGTTCCCGACGCGACCTGCGGCGCCGGACGATGGACGTGCACGCAGCGCTGGACCGAGATCCGCGGCATGGTCGGCTTCCACAACGCGGTGGCGGGCACCGCGGTCACCAACTGGTGGGACGACGGCGGCAACCTCATCACCTACGGCCGCGGCAGTCGCGGGTACGTGGTGCTGAACAACACGGCGTCGTCCGTGCAGCGCTCGTTCCACACGCCGCTCCCGGCGGGCACGTACTGCGACGTCGTCGCGTCGCAGAACTGCTCGGTGAAGCGGACCGTCAACGCCGACGGCTGGTTCACCGCGACGGTCCCGGCGTACGGGGCGCTGGCGATCCACGTGAACGCCCGGGGCTGAGCGAGGGCTCCGGGAGAACTAGTACGAGCGCGGGGTCTGTTGCTCTGAGTAGACACTGTCTACTCAGAGCAACAGACCCCGCAGACCTATGGTCACCTCACCCGGCGACCGGCTGCTCGCCTCATCCGAACAGCTTGCGAGCCTTGCCCAGATCCAGGAAGACGGTCTCGCCCGTCGCGTCCTGCACGCCGTCGTTGTCCGTGACCACGTACACGTGACCGTCGCCACCGATCGTGAGGCCCTCCAGCTTCTCCTGCGTCCACCCGTTGGTGGCGCGCAGCGCAGGCAGGACGTCGATCGCGAGCCGCTTGCGCAGCATCGGGACCGTCCCCGGACGCGGGTCCCGCTTCGGCAGGTCCACCGTGTAGACGGCCTTGAGCGCCGCCGCCGGGCCGTTGAGCTTGTCCCGCTCGATGACGGCGAGCGTGTCGCGGTCCACCACCGTGACCTCGGACAGGCCCACCCAGTCGCCGTCGGCCGTCGCCGCGGACAGCGGGTACCCGAACCAGGTCCATTCGCCGGTCGCGACGTCGTACCGTCCGATGCGGGCATAGCCACCTACGCCGTCGTCGCTGGTCAGGCCGCGCTGCAGGGCCACGAACAGGTGCTCGCCGGCCCGGTCCACGGTGCCCGTGACCCCCTCGATGCCCCACTTACCGAGACCCGCGGCGACGTCGGCGGGCAGGCTCACGCGCTCCGCCACGCGGCCCGACGACGACACGCGCACCAGCGCGTTCTCCGCACCCGTCGCCCCCTCGACGCCGAGCCAGAAGCCGCCCGCCGTGCCCCGGACCGCCGGCCGGGCCCAGATGCCCTCGGCATCCAGACCGACCGCCTCGCCGCCCTCGGTCACGACGATCTCGCGGTCGATCACCGCCGGGCCGCCCTTGCCACGCTGGCCGGCGGTCGAGACGGAGAGGATCGACGTCGGCGACTTCGCGGCGTCGGTCACGGTCCACAGCCGATCGCGCTTCTCCGGGTCGGCCGAGAGCGCGCCGAGCGCCGTCCACCCGATCGGCGTGGCAGCGCCCGCCGCGGTCCGCCCGTCCGCGGACACCAGCGACGGGAACGCGGGCGTACCCGCGTCACGGCCGTAGCGGTGCCCCTTGCCGAACACCGAGACCGACGCGCGGACGCCGTCGTCGGCCGAGTCCTCCTCGGAGGACACCACGAGCAGGTTCCGGGAGGGGATCGGCAGGATGCCCTCCGGACCGTTGGTCGTGGCCAGTACCTGCACGAACCGCGGGGAAGTCGGGTCGGACACGTCGTACACAGCCACGAAGTTGGAGCGTTCGGAACCTACGAACGCGTAGCGGACACCGTCGAGAGTGGCCACCGCGAGGCCCTCGATCTCGACGCCCTTCTTGCCTGCGCGGTCCTCGTTGTGCAGGCCCACGCGGACGGCCAGCTCCTCGAGGTCGGCCCCCGCGTCCCACACGACGTCGCCCGTCGCGGCCTCGAAGACCGTCCAGCCGCGCGTGCCACCCTTCCAGTCGCCCTCGTTCGCGGTCGCGACGTGCTCGTCGTCGACCCAGCCGACCGCGTCGGGCTCGCGCGGGGCCGCCTCGACGGAGCCGGTCTGGTCGATGGCACCGTCGTCGTCGGCGTCGACACCGTCCAACGCGACGTCACCTGCGGAGAACACGTTCTCGAGCTCGCCGGACACCACGTCGAGCACCGCGACGCCGTTGTTCTCCTGCAGCGTCACCGCGACCCGGGTGTCGGACGGGTTGATCGACACGTACTCCGGCTCGGCATCCTGCGGGGTGTCCAGGCCGGCGGCCGCGAGCGCCGCGACGTCGAGCACGACGGGCCGGGTCCGCCAGCCCGCGGGGTCGGAACCCGCGAGGTCGACGAACTGCAGGAACCCGGCGGGCGCCTGGGGAAGGTCGCCCTCCTCGCCGTCACCGGTGTCGGGCAGTGCGTCCTCGTCGCGCTGGTTCTCCATGGCGATCACGGCGTGAGCGCCGTCGTGCGTGACGGCTATGGAGTCGGGCTGGCCGCCCAGGTCGATGGAGCGCACGCGGGTGCGGGTCGCGAGGTCGACCACGTCGAGGCGTCCCGACGGCGCGGTGAACGACGTCGAGCTGTCGACAACCACGAGCACGTGGTCACCGACCACGGCGACCGACGTCGGCTCGTCGTGCTCCGATCCGAGCTCCGCGAGGGAGAGCGAGCCGAGCCCTCGGGGCGAGTCGGGGTCGCTGAGGTCGACGAACCCGATCCGGCGCGCGGCCGCATCCGTGTGGACGAGGGTCCTGCCGTCCTCGCTGACGGCGGAGATCTCGGCGACCGTCTCCTCGGCGGGGTCGGTGCCTGCGGGAGCGTTCTGGAAGACGGGGTAGGTGGCGAGCCGATGGAAGGTCTCGCCCGGCCCCCTGGTCGAGCTCGTCGAGACCCCACCACGCTCGGTCATGGGAGCCGCGAAAGCCGGGAACGCGCTCAGTCCCATGGCGAGGACGGCGCCGGAAGCGATGAATGCCGCGTGGCGGCGATCAGGAGACACACGGGCAGGTTGGCGCCGGCCCGTGGCAGCCGGGCCGACCCGCGATGTCGACAAGATGGACACCGCATGAACTTCGGCCGCGGGCCCGGTCACGCTCCCCCGTGCCGTACCGCGGTCGCCCGTCGCCGCAGCAGGCCCGACAACTACTGTGAGCGGGTGACCGTCCTTGCCGAACTACGCGCGCTGCTGCGCCTGCCCGGGTTCCGCAAGCTGTTCACCGTGCGTCTCGTGTCCCAGGCAGGCGACGGCATGTTCCAGGTGGGCCTCGCCAACCTGTTGTTCTTCAGCCCGACGTCGCAGGGGTCGGCGGCGGCCATCGCGGGGGCGTTCGCGATCATGCTGGCGCCGTTCACGATCGTGGGCCCGTTCGCCGGCGTGTTCCTCGACCGGTGGCAGCGGCGGCAGGTGCTGGTGTACGGCAACGCCGTCCGCGTGCTGATCACCGGCACGATGGCGGTGCTCATGCTCACGCAGGGCGTCACACCCGCGATCTACGTGCTGGGGCTCGCTGCCCTGAGCGTCAACCGGTTCCTCCTCGCCGGCCTCTCCGCGGGCCTGCCTCGCGTGGTCCAGGGCGACCTGCTGCTCACGGCGAATGCGCTGACGCCGACGCTCGGCGCCGGCGCCGCGTTCCTGGGAGGCGGCATCGGCTTCGTTCTCGGCCTGGCCGTGCCGGCCGGCCGCCTCCAGGACGCGGCCGCCTTGACCTGTGCCTGCGTCGTCATGGGTTGTGCCTCGCTGCTCGGGCTCCGGATGCCCCGCACGCTGCTGGGACCGCTGCAGCCCGCGGTCGGCTCGATCCGGAACGAGCTGGCGGTGGTGGCGAGCGGGCTGGTCGACGGCGCCCGCTACCTCGCCGCACGCCGCACCCCCGGCCAGGCGCTGCTGGTGATGGCGCTGCACCGCTTCCTGTACGGGGTGGTGTTCATCGCGGCCATCCTGATGTCGCGCAATCTCCTCGCCGAGCCGGGCGACCGCACCGCCGGTCTCACCACCTTCGCCACGGTGATCGGCGCGACGGGTGTCGGCGGTGGGCTCGCGATCCTGCTCACCGCTGTGCTGGCCCGGCGGATGGCCCCACAGTCCTGGATCGCCGTGATGCTGGTGGTGGCCGGGATATCGCAGCTGATCCTGGTGCCCGAGCCAGGCTTCGTCAGCGTGGTCGGTGCCGCCGCCCTGCTCGGGCTCGCCGCCCAGGGCGCGAAGATCGCGGTCGACACGATCGTGCAGCGCGACTCCGAGGACGCCTACCGCGGCCGCGCGTTCGCCTTCTACGACGTCCTCTACAACGCGGCCTTCGTGGGTGCGGCAGCCCTCGCTGCCTTCCTCGTGCCGGACGCCGGATGGTCGCCCGGGCTCTTCGTCGCCCTCTCTCTCGGGTACCTGGCGACCGCGATCCTGTTCGGCATGCGTGGTTCTCGCACGGCTTCCCTTCCTCGGCAACCGCTGGACGGGTGAATTAGTGGATGAGGTCCGGTCTCTAGAGCCGATCGTGCCTGTTTTGCCGTCCGAACGGTGCAAGGATTGACGTACTTACCTACACAGGGACTGGAGGTATCCGTTCATGTCCGACGCACCCGCCGTCACCCCGACACCCACCTGGGGCGAGGTGTTCCCATGGTTCCGCGAGGTCATGGCTGAGGACGACGCCTGGTACGTCGGTCAGGTCGACAGCAAGACCGACATCGGTACCGCCCGCCTCGCCGAGGCCGCCGTGACCCGCCTCAAGTCGTTGCCCGTCGGCCGGCTCTTCCCCGCAGTGCGGCGGGTCGAGCGCCTCGACGAGCTCGACTGGCCCAAGCACCGACTCGTCAACGCGCTGCACCGCGGCGGCTGCTTCACCGGGGACGACCTGTCCTACATGGTGATCGCCGAGATGCTCTCGTGGGAATCGGTCGGCCCCATCATCGTGAAGCAGATCCTCGAGGTAGTCGCACTCGAGGAGATCCGGGCCAGCTCCGCGAAGTAGTAGTACACGTTCACGTTTGGCCCCGGGCTCAAGCCTCTGCAGGGGGCGGTGCCTACGCCTGGGGCTGAACATCCGCGCTGCTCGTGGCCTGTCCGGCCGCCACCAGCCGTCGCGCGGCAGCGACGGCCAGCACCACCGCGGCGAGCATCACGAGCCCCCTCACGACCCGCACCGCCGCGTAGGCCGTGTCGCTGACATCGAAGGCACTGAACGGACCGGGCACCGAGACGAGCCCGAACACGCCGACGACGGCGACCAGCAGTGCGCCGATCCGCCGGGACGTGGGAGAGGCCCACCCGCACAGCACCGCCGCTGCGACGACGAGCAGGCTCATCGACACGTTCAGGGCCAGAGCACCGATCAACCCTGGCGGCGGGCCGCCGTAGGGCATGAGCGCGACAAGGGGCAGCAGCACGTTTGTCCACAGGCTGTGGATGAGCGCGCCGACCAGCACGACGATCACGCCGGTACGACGCGCGGCCACCGGCGTGCGGAGGACCCGGGCGAGCACGGCACCGCCGAGGACCACCGTCAGCGCCAGCGCGGCGAGGAGGGTGTCGAGGACCAGTTCGGGCCGGGCGCCGTTCACCAGCTGCACGACGACAGTGCCGAGCTGGAGCACGAGGTGCAGCCCGGTCACGACGATCGCCGCGACCAGGACCCGCCGAGCCCTGAGTGCCGTGGCTCCGACCGCGAGCGCGACGGTTCCCGCCATCGCCGCGTTCTCGATCACGAAGACGGCGTTGTCCAGCGTGAAACCGAGGTTCAGCTCGGTGCCGGGGACCAGCAGGCGCACCGGTACGGCCATCCACACGGCGACCGCGAGAGCGAGGACGCTGAGCGCGGCGGGCCGCCGACCGGCGTCGGGCAAGCTCTTCATGCGCACACTCTCTCAGAGACCGCCCACACCGGGGGGTGGAGGCACGCTGTGGATAACTCCGCGGACCAGTGGTCCGGGCGTGGAACCATGGAGGGGTGCCCGCAACCGTCCCCGCCCCGCGCATCCACCCCGCGGCGATCAAGCTCCTGGTGGGCAGTGGCGCATACCTGCGTGGCGAGGACTACCAGAAGCAGGGCCGGGTCATCTCGTGGGAATGGCTGCCGGACGACCTCCTGCTGATCTCGTGGGTGCGCGGCAGCGGCCGTAGCACCTACTCCTGCTCCATCCAGTTCAGGACCAACAGCCCCGGGCCGCCCGTCGTCGTCGGCACGGACTGCACGTGCCCGGTCGGGTCCGCCTGCAAGCACGTCGTCGCGACACTCATCGAGTCGGCTTCGGACGGCCTGGCCTCGATGGTCCGGCCCGCGTCCTCGTTGAAGCGCACGCCGCAGGTACCGGAGTGGAAGGCGGCAGTGCAGCAGCTCGTGCTGACGGCGCCGGTCGAGGCTCCGCCGGCACACCCGTCGACTGCCGATCCCCGGCCCGTGCTGGCGCTGCAGCTCCGTGTGGACGGCACGACCATCGACAACAACCTCTCCCTGTCGATGCGGCCGGTCCAGCGCAACGACAAGGGCTCGTGGGTGGGCGGCACCGCGTCGTGGAACTACATCCGCAACGGGTTCCTGCGTGGCCTCGATCCCGCCGTCCGGGAGTGGTTCACCACGCTCGACGCCCTGCGCGCCACCAGTCCGCGCGGCTACGGCTACATCAGCTCGGGTGACTGGATCAGTCTGGACGACGTGCTCCCCCGCCCGTTCTGGCGCCATCTCGCCGACGCCGCCGACCTCGGCATCGAGCTCGTCGGCAAGTCGAAGCGGGAGACGTTGCGGCTGGCCGGCGAGGCGTCCATCGCCCTCGACCTCTCCCTGCCCGACGGCGGCGCGCGCCTCGAGCGGACCGTCGCCTTCGACGGCGCGGTCACCCTGGCGACCTCGGTCGGCGCGCTCGGCCGGCACGGCCTGTTCGCCATCGAGGAGTCCCCCTCGGGGCGCACCATCACCCTCGGCCCGACGGCGGCGCCCCTCACCGACCAGGAGCACGCGGCGGTCCATCTGGCCGATCTCAAGATCCCCGCAGAAGCGGTCGACGAGTTCCTGGCGGACTACCTGCCTCTGCTGCGCCGGGAGGTACAGGTGCACGCAGACCCCGACGTCGAGCTGCCGGACCTGCCTCAGCCCGAGCTGGTGGCCACCGTCGAGGCGGTCTCGCCGGCGGAGATCAGAGTGGGGTGGCGGTGGGCGTACCCGCCGTCGGACAAGGAATATCCGCTGACCACCGCCATGGAACCGGGTGCGGACCTGCGTGATCTCGCGGCGGAGGCCGCGACCCTTGGCAGGGTGATCGCCGCCGTGCGCGAGGTGCCGGGCTTCGGTCACTTCCGGGTGGCACCCGAGGTGTTCCGCGGGCTGCAGGCGATGGACTTCGCCACCACCGTGCTGCCCGTGCTCGAGGAGCAGCCGGACGTCCGCGTGGAGAGCGAGAAGCTGCCCGAGTACCAAGGCCTCGAGGCGACACCAGTGGTCAGCATGCGTGCGGATGACAGCACCGACCTGGACTGGTTCGACCTGGGTGTCATGGTCACGATCAACGGACGCGAGATCCCGTTCGGCCCGGTGTTCGATGCGCTCGCCCGGGGCAAGAAGCGGTTCATGCTCACCGACGGCACCTGGCTGCGGACGGATCTGCCCGTGTTCGCGCAGCTCCGGGCACTGATCGAGGAGGCGCAGCGGCTCTCCGACCAGCCGGGCAAGCTGCGGATCAGCCGGTTCAACGCGGGCCTGTGGGCAGAGCTGGAGCAGGTGGCCGACATCATCGAGCAGTCCGACCGGTGGCGCCGCTCGGTGAGCGACCTGATATCGCTGACCGCCGACGGCGTCGACGGGCCGGAGACCGTGCCGCCGCCCGTCGGGCTCAAGGCCGATCTGCGGCCGTACCAGCAGCACGGTTTCGAGTGGCTCACCTTCCTCTGGCGGCACGGGCTCGGCGGGATCCTCGCCGACGACATGGGCCTCGGCAAGACCGTGCAGACGCTCGCCTTCGTCGCCCAGGCCAGGCAGGAGCGGCCCGACGACGACGCACCGTTCCTGGTGGTCGCGCCTGCGTCGGTGGTGAGCAACTGGGCCGCCGAGGCCGCCAAGTTCACGCCGGACCTGAAGGTGGCGATGCTGTCGACCACCGCCGCGAAGGCGCGGACCACCGTCGCGCAGGTGGCCGCCGACGCCGACATCGTCGTGACGTCGTACGCGATCTTCCGCCTGGACTTCGAGGCGTTCGCCGACGTCGGGTGGAGCGGTCTGATCCTGGACGAGGCGCAGTTCGCCAAGAACCACCAGACGCGCGCCAACGAGTCCGCCCGCCGCCTCAAGGCGCCGTTCAAGCTGGCGATCACCGGCACGCCCATGGAGAACAACCTCATGGAGCTGTGGGCGATGCTCGCCATAGTGGCGCCGGGACTGTACGGGTCACCGACCAAGTTCCGCGAGGACTACGTCAAGCCGATCTCGAGCGAGGGCGACTCGACGCCGCTGCTTGCCCGGCTCCGACGTCGGATCCGGCCGCTGCTGCTGCGCCGTACCAAGGAGCAGGTGGCGCCCGAGCTGCCCGAGCGGCAGGAGCAGGTGCTCCGCGTGACGCTGGACCCGAAGCACCGCAGGATCTACGACACGCACCTGCAGCGCGAACGGTCGCGGCTGCTGGGGCTGCTCGAGAGTTTCGACGAAAACCGGGTGGCGGTCTTCCGCGCCCTGACGACGCTGCGCCGCATGGCGCTGGACGCCTCACTGGTGGACCCGGAGTACGAGGGTGTCCCGTCGGCCAAGCTGAGCCTGCTCGCGGACCAGCTCGCGGAGGTCGCCGCTGAGGGACACCGCGCGCTGGTGTTCTCCCAGTTCACGTCATTCCTGGCCAAGGCGGCGGAGGTGTGTACGTCGCTGGGGATCCCCTATGAGTACCTCGACGGGTCCACGCGGAAGCGCGCCGAGGTGATCAACCGGTTCAAGGACGGCACTGCTCCCGTGTTCCTGATCAGCCTCAAGGCAGGCGGGTTCGGGCTCAACCTCACCGAGGCCGACTACGTCTATCTGCTCGACCCCTGGTGGAACCCGGCGACGGAGGCGCAGGCGATCGACCGGACGCACCGGATCGGGCAGACGCGGAACGTGATGGTGTTCCGGATGGTGTCGGAGAACACCATCGAGGACAAGGTGATGGCACTCAAGGCACGCAAGGCCCGGCTTTTTGACGCGGTGCTGAGCGATGATGCCGGGGCGTTCGCGGGCTCGCTGGGCCCGGAGGAGATCCGGGGCCTGCTGGAGGCTTGACCGCAGGTCGCGCTCACCGTCGGTCGCGTCTCCCCCACTGCTGGTCGAGCTTGTCGAGACCCCGTCAGCCGAGCCTCTGCCCCTCGTCCAGCTCCGCCACCAACCGTCGAGGCGCAACCTGCCGATACGCCTCCTCGATGATCGCTGCGATCTCGTCCCAGTCGACATCGACGTCGAGCCGCACTCCCAACCACCCACGCACCCCGACGTACGGCGGCCGGTAGAACCGGTCCGGTTCCTTCTCTATCGCCTCTTCCTGAGCGCCGGGCGCAGCCGCACACCAGATCGCGAGCGGACCTCCGTGCCCATGATCGGAGAAGCTCACAAAGGTCTTCTTCACGAACCACGTGGGCGAGCCGTGGCTCAGCTTCTCGGTCACCTCGGGCAGAGCGAGGCAGATCTCGCGGACGCGATCGAGAGACTCGGTCACCGATGGGCCTCCATCGTCTGGGTGGCGGGCGTCTGTCCCGTCCCATCATCCTCCGACCGGTACCTTTACCCCGTGGCCGACCTGATCAGCGCTATCGCCGCCCTCCTGTGGCCCCTGCTCGTGATCGTCGTGCTGCTGGTCTTCGGAAGGCAGCTCCTGTCGAAGCTGAGAAACTCCGACGACGTGACGCTCGAGATCGGCGGACAGCGGCTCAACTTCAAGCAGGCGACCGACCAGCAGTCGGACATGATCACCGACCTGCAGCGCGAGGTGGCATCGCTGAAGCGACGGCTGGACCACGCGGACAGTGGTACCTGGGGACCTGGGTCCCAGGCAGGAGAGGGAACCCCGCCGGGTTACGCCTTGCCGGATTCCGAAGCGGAGACCGCTGAGGAGTCCGAAGGCGATGAGCGGGAGCCCGACGACACCCCTTGGATGCTGGAGAAACAGGAGCGCCGCATCTCGGTGCCGACCGGCCCCGTGCCCCGCTCGATCCTCTGGGTCGACGACCACCCGGAGAACAACGCGGTCCTCGCCGACTCCTGGCGGCGCGACGGCGCACACGTGGAGACCGCACGCTCGACCAGCGAGGCGCTGCAGCTGCTCGAGAGCCACGCGTACGGCCTGATCATCTCGGACATGGGCCGTCAGGAGTCGGGTGTCGACGTCCCGGACGCCGGGCTGCGTCTGCTGACGAAATTCAGGATGACCGACCCGGTTACGCCGTTCGTGCTCTACGGCAACGTCGGGCCGTTCGCGGTCACCGCACAGGCGGCTGGTGCGACCATGGTGACGGGCTCGACGTTCGAGCTGATGGAGTTCGCGAGCAGCCTGAAACTGCTCGACCAGGTCTGAGTCACGCGCCTGGCAAGCCGCTTCCGCTGATCGGACCTACCTCCGCACGTCATGCCACCGCGGCGGTCGAGCCCGTCTCCGCAGGCCGAGCCCAGTTGCGTTGGCCGAGCTTGTCGAGGCCCCTACTTCCGCGTCGCAGCCAACGCCCACGCGACCAGAACCGGCTGCCCGATAAGCCGGAGCGCGCGCTTGCGATCGGTGTCGAGGCCAAACCCGTCCCGATGCTCCACGAGCTGAGCGATGTTCCCCGGGAACACCGCAACGAAGAAGGCGGCAGCCAACGCCCCGAGCCGACGTCGGAAGGGCTGCTTCCAGGTGGCCACCAGCGCGGTGCCGAGGCCGATCTCGACGATTCCCGACCCGACCACGACAGTGTCGGGATCGACGGGCACCCAGGTCGGAACCTGCGCCTGGAATTCCTTACGCGCTTTGGTGAGGTGTCCGACGCCGGCCGTGAGAAGGAGGGCGCCGAGCGCCACCTGGCCGATGCCGCGCATGATGGTTCTCGTAGTCGCCATGGGCTCCATCTTCTGTCGAGGATCGGTGGCACGCCTTTTGAGACCACTTCGACTGGCTCCACCATGCCGAGCAATGCTCAGTGAAGTACCGCTCTCGCAGCCATATCGAACTCATGACCTTCAGCCGACAAACCGCAACGGCAACCAAGACGTAGGCCTCGGTCGCTGGTGCCATCGACGTCATCGCCACACCGTGTCGCTCTGCGGCGCGCTCCGCTAGACGTCCCAACCTCGAACAGCATGGGCACCGCTGGTCACACAAAGTCTGCGCACTGCGGTATCGGGGTTGGACATCGAATGTTGCGCGACAGTGAGCCGCAGGCTGTCAGTTCCGCAGGATCGCCTGGAGTTCGCCGATCTGGATCTGGGTGCTGTTGGGCTCCGCCGTAACGGGTATCTGACCGGATTGGTCACCGCCCTGCCACTCGACTGTCCAGTAGGCCGTTCCCGTAAGCGTCAGGTTGCCCGGACTGCTATTCAGATCGGCTCCGAACCCGCAGGTAGGCGACGGCTCCGCGCTGTCCCGGCCGTCGTAGGGCGTGCCCGGCGCGTTGGCACCGTCACACGTAATGGCGCCTACAGTCGTGCCATTCGAGTCTGTGAGGGTCCACTCGACCCGGTCGAGCGTGCCCCGGGCGCTGACAACCAGTCCGCCGTCACGCTCGCTGCGTTCGATCGGGCCAATCGTGTTCTCCGCGCGGTTGGCAATCCACAGCCAAATCGGCAGTCCGATTGTGCCTACAGCATTCGAGTCGTTGGTTGAAGTTGGCGGAGTGGAGCCAATCTCGCCCGTAGTGAGATTCATTGAGGCGACGGCGAGCTCGGCGAGCTCACGGGCCGAAAGAGAGGGTGCCGTCGGTGCGGAATCCGACGGGTAGATCATCAGCCCTCGACATGCCTGGCCAACAGTGCCGTTTTCGATACATGAATTAGGCGTGCATTCGATCATGACATCCTCGCTGGGATCTGCTCCCTCCCAGCGCGGGTCAGACGGAGGGGGCTGCGGCGACATCGCACGCGCGTAGCAGATTCCTGTCCAAGTCCCGTACTCATTTGAGCACGGAATTTCGTCACCCCGATCGCGGCATGTCTGCTCGCCGCTTCCTTCGCCATCTCCATTCCCGGGGGGGGTGGATGTTCCAGGATCAGGCTCATTACTACACGGAACGATGACGGACCCGTCCGGTCCGGTGATGGGAATGCATTCGGTCGCCGATGCGGACGACATTGAAGCGAAGCCGAGCATCGAGAGAGCAAGGATCAGCGTCCAGATAGATTTCGCACCGCTCTCGCTTCGACCCATGAATGTCAGCATGCTCGCTCCGATTCAGGAATCTCGCGGTAGACCGTCCATTCCCCTGTGGCGCCTTGATTTCGCATCAAGTACTGGAACAGGTACCGGGTCGGCACACCACGATCTCTGGCGATTACAGTTCCGTCTCTTTCGAAAGTCTCAACGTCACCAAAGTCGACGCACGCCTCCAAGCCGACCTCCTCGGTCTGGACCGAGGAAGGCGCATAGCTGGTGACCTTCATTGACTCAACGTGTGCGACGCCAACGGTGTAACGACCTTCGTCTGCGTACTGATCAAAAACCGGTCGCATCGCCGTGTGAAAGTCGGGGTGCCCCCAGAACGGTGGGAGTTCCACCTCCCAGTCCTTGTAGCCGTTGTTCGCAACCGACGCCGTCGTCTCGTAGTACTCGACGAGCCGCGCCTTCGCGTCTGCGATGTTCTTCGCCTTGATCTGCGCCGGCGTCGTCGGCTCGGGTGCAGCCGTCAGCGTCGGGGACGGCGATGCCGATGGGCTCCGTGACGCCGAGACCGAGGGCGACGACGAGCCCGGGCCAGGGATTGCACCTTGGACCGTCTCTGGCTCGAACACTCCTGAGCGCACGACCGCGAACCCGGCTACCGCAATGACTGCGACTCCGATGAGGATGGCGATGGTGCGCGTAGGCGTGATGGCGGACGAGACCATCCGGCAACTCCCTCAACTTCGGGCAGAACTCAGTGAACACGGCCGTAGCAAGGGTGCGCTATATCCGTCTTCCCGGCAAGGTGCGTCCGTGATAATTCACAACATCCGGCCAACGTAGGACATGGGCAGCCCAGGAACTCGTCATGAAGCACCTCGGTTCGTACTCAGGCTCATACGGCTTCGTTGCACATATGCAACTCGGGTGGCGGATGCTGGAATGCCTCTACAGGCTTGGGCTATGAGCGATTTCACCTGGCCCGATGCCGGTCATCGTCCCGATCACGACGACGAGATCGAGGGGAGCGATTCATGAGCTTCTTCCAGCGCACCGAGGACTTCCAGCCTGAGGGGTTCGAGGACGTGGTGGGCGAGCTCGTCGACTCGATCCGACGATCGTTCACTGGAATCGTGGTGGATCACCTCGAGGACCTGCTGGCCACCCCAGATCGTCACATGTGCCTGGTCGACCGCCATGTGAGCCTCACGGAGGATGACCGGGACTATACGATCGACCTGCTGCTCTTCCACGTGACCCAGATGCGCTACATCGCTATCCAGGTCCAGGCCGGCCGTTTCGATCCAGCCCTTGTCGCGCGGACTCGTTACGCCCTCGAACTGGTCGATGACCTGGTCCGTGTGCCCGACGTTCACGCCCCCACGGTTGGCGTCCTGCTCTGCACCGATGCCGCGGCTGACCAGCAGCCCGGTCCTGTCGCGATCACGCTCTACGACGGTGTTGGTGCCGCCGAACAGGCCGACCTCCCGCTTTCAGTGGAGCTCACCGCGCTCATCGACCGCTGCCTCGACACGACCGGATCCCGCCCCTCGACAGCCTGAGTACTTGCGACGACCTTGTAGCTTCCGCTAAGCCTCAGCCGCCGTACAGGTCTTCCACCAGTCGCGCCCTCACCTCAAGGATCTCCAAACTGCCCGACGACGACACAGTCGTCCCCTCTCCCGCCACGTCGTACCAAGTAGGTTCGCCAGCCAGTCGGAACTGTCCGTGCCACGTGGTGGTAAGGGAGATCGTTACCTCGCCCTTCTTCGCGTAGGCGTGAGCGACCGTATGCGCCGGGTAGGGTGCGCCGGGATCACTGGTCACCAAAGGAGCAGATCCATCACCGAAATCCCACGAGTAGTTGCTCGGCACTGCCCGGATTTCCACGGGTATGCCGAACAAGCTGGTGCTCATTGTGCGGTGTTGGCTCTCGGTAAAGGCGATCGTGTCGACGTTGACGAGGGTCCAACCGTCCGGCGGCTGCACGTTCACCTCGGACGGTGCAATCTGCATCTCCTGGAACGCCTTCGCCGCTGCGGCCGGAATGTCGACCTGCTGACGGCGTTCAGCCAGGCAGGACTCGTCCTCGACCAGTGCAGCATCTGACCAGCCGTCAGCCTCCCGTCGCTGCTCGAACAGCGCGCCGACCGCCTGTTCGTCGTCCTCGCATTCAATCCCGGCGTAAGCGAGCTGGTGGCCCTCATCGCAAGATTCGGCAAATGCGGTGGCACCTCCGAGATCGCGGAGGAAGCACATGGCAGGTGTAACGCGCCATTGACGGACGGGCAGCGGCTGGTGTGCTGCAGATCTATTCGCCGTTGCGGCCATGCGACCCTCTTGCGCCAGCCTAGGCGCACGCTCCGCAGCAACAGAGATGGTTTGTCCGTGTGCAGTTCCGCCGAACTGTTCGTAGTTGTCGTCCGCGAAGGCCAACAAAGATGAAGCAACTACGACGGATAGCACGAGGACAACCGTTGTCGTCCCAGCGCGAGCGATAGCGCGGTTCATCGGGCCGGTCCGGGCGCGATCTCCACAACAACCCAGTTGCCGTTCGATCGTCCAACTTCCACACGATACGTCGCTCGCTCGTCCTCTCCTTCGAAGACTGTGGACCCTCCTGCATCTGTGATTCGGGCGGCGTCTTGCTCGACCTCGAAGTCCAGTGGGTACACCCCTGTGATTTCGTCCCTCACATAGGATTCGAGAAGGACCGTGTCAATCTCGCCGCCGCTCCACGTCTCATGGCGTGTGCGAATCCTCTTGACCTGCTCCAGCGCGTCGTCACAGAACCCACAAGCCCGGTGCGACATTGCCTCGAACTCCTCGGTATCCCCCGTCGCCATCACATACGGGTAGAGCTCGATGAAATACTCCGCCGCAGCAGCAGCGCCCTTCGCGTCCTCGCGCCCCATCGCTTCCGGGCGCTCCGGCTTGGTCACCGCAGAAGGAGACGGGCTCGCGGATGCCGTCGGCGTCGGATCGCCGATTGGACCGGTAGTCACCTCAGGATCCGGGGTTGCACCCGTGCAAGCAGACAAGGCCAGCCCAGCCACCAAGATCAGCCCCGCAATACGCATCGCCACGCCATCCATCCGCGTCCCCCTACCGCTCACGCCCCGCCGTTGCATATCCGCAACAGCCGAGAATGACGCTAGCCCGACCCACGGAATCCGGAAAGTGGGTGCTGTGGATAACCGAGGTCGAGCCTGTCGGGATGAGGTCCCGACAGGCTCGACCAACGGCGGCGGCGGGCTAGCCCCGGGTGCTTCGGCCGGCGTCAGCTTCCCGGCGGCGGTCCTGCTCGTCCACCTGTGCCAGCAGCTCCTCGGTATCCGGCTCCGGCTCCATGGCGAGCTGCTCCAGGTGGTCGCGAAGTCGGTCGACGAGCCGGCCCACCGCGTCCCGTCGTCCGGAGGCGATCTCCGCGCGGATCCCGTTGCGCCACGACCGCTCGTCCACAGGGTCGGCGAGCCGCCCCACCTGCGACGCGTGCCGTGCCATCGCCACGTCGCCGGCGAGCAGCGCGCGGCGTGCGACCTCGTGCGACACGTCCACGACGCCAGACGAGATCGTGTGCATCAGCTGCTCCGCCCACACATACTTGCGCAGCGCCACGCCCTCGAACGGCCGGCCGCGCACCAGGTCGAGAGCGGCCAGGAGGTCCGGCGTCGGGGTCTGGGTGAGGTCTGGACCGACCAGGTCGCAGAAGGAGTGCCAGTCAGTCCTCACCCCACGCAGCCGGTAGCCGGCGGACTCGAGGTCGGCCTGCCCGCCGTCGTCGGCGGACCAGTAACGCGGCAGGTACTCGAAGCCGTTGGCATCCGTGCCGAGCCAGCGCCGCGCCCGCGAGACCGCCGAGCGCCGGGTTGCGAGGTTGGGCTCACGCGAGGGCCACAGCGCCTTCGAGATGTCCGACCCGCGCGAACCCGGGTTGAACGCCAGGAACGCGATCAGCTCCGTCGCCTGCCGCTGGTGGTTGGACGGCAGCTCGACGCCCGTCGTCCCTGCGAGCTCGACGCTGCCGAGCACTCGCACGACCGGGGCTTGGAGGACCTGGGTCTCGACAGGCTCGACCAACGAATCAGGCTCGACCAGCGAACCAGGCTCGGCCAACGAGTCGGACCCGACCCGCGACCGCGGATCCGAGACGACCGGCGTACCCAGCGGCGGCGTCGCGACGCTCACGGCGGCCGTCGCCCACGGCGAGTACCTCTCCGGCTGCCCGGACGCCGACCCGCCCGCTCCGCCACCCGTCCCGAATGCGGGCGTCGGAGCGTGCCCGGCCACCTCACCGACCGCGACGTCGGAATCCGCGGCACCGGCGCGGACAACATCCATCGGGATCTCCTCCAACGTCGGTTCGGTGCGGTCGATCGAACGGCTCCAGGTGGGGCCAGGTGCGGTCTCGGGGTCGGCCAACAAGGCCAGGGCTTGTGCGTAGGTGGCGGCGTCGAGCTGCTGTGGGCGCACCGCAATGTAGACAGGCATGAGGATGCCGCGGGTGGTGTCGCCGTTGGTGAGCTCACCCGTGAGGTCGAGCGCCCAGTCGCCGACCTCGGCGCTGGACGTCACGGCCGCGATGCCCACACCAGGCACTCGTTCGACCAGGCTCTCGAGCTTGGCGCGCTCGACCAGGCCGAGCCGCTCCCCCACCAGCAGGATCTCGGGCGTCCAGGCATCCGTCGCCAGCCCGCGACCACGCGCTTCGGCGACAGAGCCTGCGCCCACCTGGGCGAGCGTCCGGTCGACGTCGGCCGCGCGGGCCTCCAGCTCGCGGATGATGCCCGCGAGGCTGGGCACGTGCCGGACGCGGCCCGTGTCGACGACACCCGGCAGCTCACCAAGAGTGCCGACCACCGTGACCTGCAGGTCGTCGGCCCAGAGACTCGTCGCCAGCTCGACCGCGAGCGCCGCGAGCGTCGCCTGTGCGGCGGCGTCGGTGCCGCGGATGTCGAGGCATGCGAGGTGCTCGAGGTCGAGCATGAGATGCGTGTCCTCGTCGTCGTGGCCGACGGTGACGAGTGCCGGGTAGGGCGCCTCACCGGCGTCGGCTCCGGTGGTCGAGGCCCGCGGTTCCCGCGAGTCGACCTGTGCCGCAGCATCGGCGTCGCCTGCCGCGAGCTGCCAGACGAACCGGTCGGTGGTGCCGGCCCAGGGTTCGGGCAGGTCGGCGGCGCGATCGAGGTGGAGCTCGACGAACTCGCCGCTCTTCAGCCGTGCGACGCGTACGCCCGGCAGCGGGAGGCCGCGTTCGCGGTGCCACCGCGCGAGGCTGCGCAGCGCGCTGTCGACCTGGCTGCGCCCGAACGGGTCCTCGACGGTGCGGAGGTCGCGTTCGAGCGCGCCTGCCGGGGTGTCCGGCCCGGGTACGACGACGGCCTCCCCGGGCGCACGGCCCTTGTGCACGCGGCGGCGCTTCACGGCGACGAGCGCGATGAGCCCTGCGGCGAGCAGCCCGCCGACGCCTGCCACCGTGCGGATGTCCACGGATTCGTCGATGTCGTCGACGACGTCGGACACGACGTCGGACGCCGAGTCGAGCAGCGATGTGCCGTCGGCCGTGACGGTGGCTGCTGCTCCGGCTGACGCCGTGGGCCGCGCGGTGGTGGCACCGGCCACGTCAACGGTCGCCGAGGCGGACACCGGCGGCGACGTCTCCACGGCGACCTCGGGTGCGTAGTCCCGGGCGACGGGTTCGTCGCCGGCGAGCTCGTCGGGCAGGACCTCCTCGGTGACGGCATCACCGACCGAGGTCTCGCTCACCTCGGAGTCCGGCACGGGGGCGGCTTCTTCGACCGGGCCTTCGACGCCGGTCTCGGCTACCCGCTCGTCGTCCGGCGCCGGATCGCCGCCCGTGGCGTCGCCGCCGGAAGCCGTCTCGGCGGCGGGCGGGGCCTCCTGCGGCATGAGCTCGTCGGCGATCAGGCCTGCGCCGAGCGCAGTGTCCCCCGGCGTGCGGTTCTGCGGCGCCGACTCGTCGGGCTCGAGAACGTCGTCGTTCCGGAGGTCCTCCGGTGTCACCTCGTCGAACTGGGGCCCGGTCGTCTCCTCGCCTGCGGGCGGAGCCTGCGGGACGAGGTTCCCCTCCGCGGTCTCCTCCGGAGCGGGTTCTTTGGTTTCGCGCCCACCGAGACCAGCGGCACCGGTCCCCGTGTCCGCGGGGTCGGGCGTGCCCGTACGTTCCGAACCACTCTGGTCCGCGCCGCCCTGCCCCGCACCTTCCTGGTCCGCGCTGGGCGCCTTGGGTCCCGCGTTCTGGCCGACGCGGTTCGGCTCCGTGGCGGCAGGGGCCTCGCCGGCCGGCTGCTCGTCGGCAGGCTGCTCCCCGCCCGGCTCCACGACGTCGTTCCCTGCGCCACCCGGCTCCTGGATGTCCTCCGGCTCGACCTCCACCGCGCCCTCGGGCGTCACCTCGGTATTCGGCGCCTCCTGCTCGGGCTGCACCGGTGCGGGCGGGGCCGACTTCTGCGCCCGTCCGGCCGCGCCGGCCGCGGACTCCACGCCTGGTTCATCGCTGCTCGAGTCATCAGCGCCGGCGTCCTCCGGCGCCGACTCCGCAGGCCCGGCGGACTCGCTCGGCTCGTCCGCCCCAGCGTCGGTGCCCTGATCGGTCGGCTGCTCAGCGTTGTCGGCCGGCTCGTCCCCCTGCTCGTCGGCACCGGGCGAGGGCTGTGCCGCGTCGTCGGCCCGCTCACCCTCGGTTCCGGTGTCCCTCGTGGACTCCCCCGCACCCGGGACCGTGACGGTCCAGCCGGGATATATGAGGTCGGGGTCCGTGAGCCGGGCCCCTCCTGGCTGCTCGGTGTCCCGGGAAGCCTCGTAGACCTCCGGGTACTTGGTCCCGTCGCCGAGCTCCTCCTCGGCGATGCCCCAGAGCGTGTCGCCCGGCTCGACGACGATCTCTACGGCCTCGGCGCCACGGTTGCGCACATCGACGGTGTCTTCCGGGTCGCCCGACCCGGCCGGTTCGGCGGTGTCGCCGGCAGTGCTCTTCGACGGCGCGATGCCGACCGGCTCGTTGCCACCGACGTCACCGCCGTCGCCGGGCCGGCCGACCGAGGTCGCGGCGACCCCTACGTCAACAGTGGCCGGGAGCTTCAGCACCCACCCCGGCTCGATCCAGTTCCCGGCGTCGAGCGCGTTGCCATCAGCCTGGCGGACGCCGTAGTTGAGGTCGGCGATCTGCTTGAACAGGGCGCCGTCGCCGAGGGTGAGCTCGGCGATCCGCCACAGCGAGTCACCGGGCTGCACCGTATAGGTGGCCGACGGCGCCTCGTCGGCCCGGACACGCCCCTCCACGTTCTCGGCAGTGCCGGAAGCGACCTCGGCCACGGCACCGGGCGAGACCGGCGCGGACACGGCAGTCCCGGTCGCTCCCGTCTCGAGCGGCGTCGTCGCAGCCATCGCGGGCGCGACCGCCGGAGCCGCGACGAGCATCGTGATCACGGCACCGACCAGCGCCGCCGCGGCACGCTGCTGCGTCCCGAGCCCGCGAACGTGCGGCGAACGCCGTCCACGCAGCGCGGCGATCACCTCGACGACCACCGCGAGGGCGAACGTGAGCCACGCGATCCAGCCCACGATCTTGACGAGCCCGATCAGCACGGAGCCCGTCACGTCGGGGCTGGACAGCATCGAGATGATCCGGTTGATGCTGACCGGTCCCGTCCACACCGGCCCGCCGAGTACCCACAGGCCGACCGGGATCCCGACGACGAGCACGATCAGCAGCAGCGCCGCGCCCAGTCCTCTGACCACACGTGCGCCTGTGCCCGACCGCGGTCCGCCGGGCTCGCCCGTCACCGCACGACCCTGGACTGTCGAGGTGCTCATCAGGGTTCCTCCTGTCCTATCCCGCGGACTGCTCGCGCCTCGGCATCGGCCGTGACACTGAGCGAGCTGATTCCGATCAACGTGAGGAACGTGGTCTCGTAGGTGAGCTGGGTACCGACGCTGACGGTCGCACCGTTGACGGCGGTCACGCCGCCCTGCACGCCCAGGGCGGCAAGTGTGTCGGCGGCGGCCTGTGTCGCGCGCGCCGGATCCACCTCAGGGGGCAGGCCCATCTGAGCGCGGTCGATCCGGATCTGCTGCGCCGCGGCTCGTGCTGCCTGGTCGGCGGCGTACTCCGCCTCGTCCTCGGCCTGCAGCCGGCCGCCGCCGTCCACCACCAGGCCGATCGCGATGATCAGCGCGGGCACCATGCCGGCCGCGAGGATGTTGACCTCGCCCCGCTCGGTCCGCAAGCGACGTACCCACATCCGCCCGACCCCCTTGGTCATGACCGCCCCCGGTAGGCGTCCAGCACCGATGTCCCGGTAGCACTGATGGTGCGTGATCCGGGCGCGCCCGGCAGCCCGAGATCGCGCAGCGGCACCACGCACTCCACACGCACGGTGATGGTCCCGACGGTCCCGAGCGGCAGGTCGAACGCGTCGGTAGCAGGCACGACCGACGTCCTCGCACAGCTCACCCCGGAGTTCACCAGGGTCGACGTCGCGGTCGACGTCGCCTGCGCGCCGGCCACGGCCTCCGTCCGGCTGATCGACGCCGCCCGCGCGGCCTCGTTCGCCGCGGACTGGACCACGCCCTCGGCCAGCACCAGCCGCCCCGCCATCACGAGCAGCAGCCCGATGAGCAGCAGCATCGGGAAGACGACGGCGGTGTTGATCGCGACGTTGCCGTGCTCGGAGTGCCCGGGACTCATGGCCCCACGGCTCCGGAGGTGAACCGCTCCACCGGACCGGTGGCCGACTGCTCGATCCGCAGGCCACGGAATCCCGGCACCAGTGACGGAGCCAGCCCCGTCACAGTCGCGGTCGCCATCTCTTCCCCACGTGTCACCGACACGTTGACCGACGCGAACGCGTCGCCCCCGCGCACGAGACGCGCGGCAGCCTCCGCGTAACCCGACTCGACGCTGCCGCCCTCGACGCGCGTGGCCTGGACGGCCCCGTTGGCCACCGACTGGGCGGTGTTCTGCGCGTGGAAGTAGAGCATGCCCTGCACCATCGCGAAGATGAGCATCAGGACTATCGGGTACGTCAGGACGGTCTGGATGGAGGCGGCACCGCGCTCGTTCATGCTTTACGGCCCCCCGAGCTGCGCCATGTAGCGACCGACCAGACCCTCGATCGCGAAGCCGAGACCGACAGCGATGCCGAGGCCCACCACCGACAGCACGACCACCTCGATGGACTCGAGCCCTGCCTCATCAGGCTCGCCCGCGCGGCCGGCAGCCAGCCGGCGACGGAGCTCGGCCGACCGCTCCGAGAAGCGGGTGTTCAGGGCGTCGACGCGACCACGCGCCGCGGCCGCGCGCAACGAAGCCCGTGCGGCGGCGCGTGACGCCACCGACCGGCCCTGGCTCAGGTGCTGGTTCATGTTGACTCCTGGGGGTGCTGTCGACTTCAACAAATGGGTAAGACATGGCTCGTGTGACATCGGGGTGGCTCCCGAGGCGAGCCGCGTCAGGGCGCAGTCTGAAACATTGTGACCCCGATGGGGAAAATTAGCATCAAAAAGTACACGAAAACTGTCATGGTTCCCGGCACGGTCATCCGGACGGTCGCATCGTGGGCAAGCTGTTGCTCGACGTCGAGCTGGGCGTCGCGCATCGCCGCTGCCTTGGACTGCAGCTGGTCGTGGATCGCCGAACCCTGCGTACCGGCGAGCTCCACGATGGAGGCGACCTCGCCGAGCGCGTCCACCTCGACCTCCTCGCCGAGCTCGCGCAGCGCCACCCACGGCGCCTGCCCTTCCCAGCGGCTCCGTTCGAGAGCGGCGGCGATCCGCCGGAACGGCCAGGAACCGGCTACCTGCGCCGCGGCGAACGTGGCCTGCGTCGCACCCGCACCCGAGATGCGCTCGATCGCGAGCAGCTCGAGATAGGTCGACACCGCACGGGAGAACTCCTGCCGGGCACGCTTCGCCTTGCTCCGGGCGTCGAGATCGGGCAGGAACCAGGCGCCGAGGGCGAACACAAGCGTCACCCCGAGCGGCACCGCGACCGGCATGCCCAGGCTCAGCACACTCACGGACAGCCCGAGGAATGGCACCGCGACCAGCACGATGACCGCGCCCAGCGCCTTCTCGCCGTAGTGGTCCGTAGCGGTCTTGCCGATGAGGTCGAGGTCCGAACGGGTGGGCCCCCAGCGGCCGAGCACCGCGACGGGCAGCCTGCGCTGCGCCCATGCCCCGAACACCTGGGTGTACCGCTGGGTGGTGGTCAGCTCGCCACCGTCGGACACCGTGATGGGCTCTACCTTGTCGTCGCCGCTCAGCCGGTCCAGCGCGGACTGGAGCCGCGGCGTCGACGGCAACAGCTCGCGCACGACGAGGAACAGGCCGAGCCCGGCGACCACGCCGCTTCCCACTGCCCATGGCCACATGTCAGGCCTCCCGCTCGTCGGGCAGGAACCTCGGGATCGGCTGCCCGAGGCTGATCTTGCGCATCCACAGCAGGCACGCCACGTACGCGCAGAACAGGATGACCGCCACGACCTGGCCCAGCGCGGAGTCGTACCCGCTGAGGTACCCGGACATCGCCGTGAAGCCGAGCACCACGAGGGTCACGATGGTCACCCAGCGCACCGTCGCGCGTCCGGTCGAGCGCTCCGTCTCGATCTCGCGCCGCGCCTTGGCCTGCGCCGAGAGCGACTCGGCAAGCTGCCGGAGTGCCGGCGCCACGGCGCCCGTCCGGTTGTCCGACTCCAGGATCATCGCCGAGGCGATCATGTCCGCCGAGTAGTCGTCCATCTCGTCCGCCCACCGGTAGAGGGCGGGCTTGATGGGCTGACGTGCCTCCAGGCGCGCCACGAGCCGGGCGACCGAAGGCCGCACGGACGGCGCCGCGCTGTGCAGGGTTGCCGCGATTCCCTGCTCCAACCCGACGGCTCCACCGGACAGCACACCGATCAGCGACCGCACCCAGGCGGTGAGGTCGGTCAGCTTCTCGACCTCGTTGGACTGCGTGGTGGTGCGGAACAGCGAGGGCAGGCCCACGATCAGCACCGGCACGATCAGGATGAGGGACCACCATCCGGTCACCAGCCCGATCACGAGGCCCACGACCGCGCCGATGCCGAGCAGCCTGCGCTGCGCGTAGAGCGGCCCGCCCTTGGTCAGGCCGAACAGCCGGAGCAGCCCGTAGAAGGGCGGCGTGGTCCGGACGGGCTTCGGCGTCGCCTCGTGCTTCTGCACGCCGACGGCGACGAACCACAGCCCGAGGCCCAGGGCCAGGCCGACCACCACCGCGATGAGTGTGGTCATGGGTTCCCCCAGAGACCGTCCCTGTAGTTCAGCAGGCCCGCGTCGAAACCTTCCGCCTCCAGGTCGGCGAGGAACGACGGGGTCGTCTTGGGCACGGCACGGCCGTTCGGGCCCGGCTCGAAGACATCGGTAATTGCCACCGGGTTGCCTGCCTCGCCGCGCGTCACCTCGATCACCTCGGAGACGTACCGACGGCGGAGGCCGTCGGTCCCGACGTCGACCCGGAGGAAGACGATGAGGTCGACCGACTGCGCCACCTGCCGGTACGCGTACGTCTCGGACAGCGTGGAGTCCTGCACGGCCATGCCGACCAGGCGTTCGACGACGTCGCGCGCGCCGTCGGCGTGCACCGTCGACAGCGAGCCGTTACCCATCTGCATCGCCTGGAACATGGACACGATCTCGGGTCCGCGTACCTCGCCCACGATGATGCGCGAGATGTTGTGCCGCAGTGACTCGTACACATTGACGTTCGTGTTGATCTCGCCCACGCGACGGCCCGAGGTGTTCATCTCGCCGGAGCCCTCGCGGGTACGCAGGGCCACCACGCGCTTGTGCTTCTCGGGCTCGAGGTGCAGGTAGAGCTCGTAGTCGGTCTCGATGGTGGCGATGGACTCCCACGAGTCCAGGCCGGCGCAGAGCGCTCGGAGCAGGGTCGTCTTGCCCGATCCCTGGCCCTGTCCGGAGACGACTATCGACTTGCGCGCCCGGACCGCCGCCGTCAGGAACTCGGCAAGCACCGTGTCCACGGTGTTGTTCCGGCGGAGCAGCTCCAGGTCCACCGACTGCAGTCGCTGCAGTCGGATGGTGACACGCGGCCACGGCACCACCCAGCCGACGGCGGCGAGCCGCACACGACCGGGCAGGTCCAGGTTGAGGAACGGGTTGGCGCGTGTGAACGACCGCTCGTTCGCGGGGTCGCGCGCCGCGAGGAACTGCAGGAAGTCGATGAGCTCGGCGTCGGAGTCCGCGATGGGCTCCGCGTAGGCACGGCGGCCGTCGCCCATCAGCATAAGGACGGGCGCGGTACCCGTGATCTCGATGTTCTCCACGTCCGGCGTGTCGATGAGCGGCTGCAGCCGGCCGAGCCGGAACAGGGCGTCGAACAGCGCACGCGTGACCTCTACCTGGTACTCCGGGGTCCAGTTGCGCTGGCCGCCGGAGAGCAGAGCGTCGTTGTGGTCACGCACCACCTGCTGGATCAGCTCCTGGCCGAGGGCCTCGCGCTGCTCCTCGTCCAGCTCACGTGTCGCGAGCGCCGTCGTCAGCCGTGCCGAGACCTCGCCGCGCAGGCTGTTGACCTGGCGCCAGAACTCGGAGTCGCGCAGCCGCGGGTTGCCGGGCTGGCCGTGGTACTCCCGGCCCGCGCGGGCGACCGCCCCGACCCAGGGAGAGGTGCCGCCGGACGAGTGCGGAGCGCCGCCGTTCGTGGTGGAGGCTCCGGACCCTGTGGCACGGGCGCCGCCTGCCGCCTCGACGGGCGGGTTCCGGTACAGCGGCGGAGCCTGGTGCTGGGCCTGCCCGGTACCACGCTCGCCGGTGCGGGGGCGCCGGGGCAGGCCGGAGGCCTCGCGGTCCGCCTCACGGTCCTCCTCGTGGAAGATCGGCAGCGAGGAGAGGTCGGGGAACTCCGGCGTGGTCATACGTGCCTCCCGCCGTCGGCGTACGCGGGCGGGCGGCGCGGGCCGGACCCGCTGCCGCCGTCGCGCGGACCGGTGGCGAACCGGGCACGCCGCTTCTCGATGCGCTCCTGGAGGCGCGAGATCACCGGCCCTGCCGACCGGACGAGCGGTGAGGTCGGGTACCGGCGTCCTGCGGGCGACCCCACGGACAGCACCTCGGCGTGCACCGGGTCCCACGCGATCGAGCCGACGGTTCCGAGTCCGAGCGTGCGCGCTATCTCGTTCGCGTCGTACGGTCGTCCGGGCCCGACGGTCAGGGCGGTGAGGTTGGTGAGCTCCCGCGCGGCGGCGTCCACCACCGAGGTGCGGGACTTGACCAGCTCCCGCGTCACCGCGATGTCGGGCAGTCGCGAACCCGTGGTGATCAGGACCTGGTCCGCGAGCCGGACGAGCGGTTCGCGGTCCTCTCGCACGATGCCACCGGTGCCGAGCCGTCCCAGGTCGACCAGGACGTCGATGCCACCACGTTCCAGCGCGACCAGCTGGTTGGCGAGCGGCCCCCAGAGGTTGGCGACGGCGGGTGCGGTGTGCGGGCTGACGATGCCGGGCAGCAGCTTCTTGTCCGGATCGTTTCGAACGAGAGGAATCGTCTGCCCCCAGAAGGACGCTTCGAGGTCGCCGTGAGAGTGTGCGATCGCGAGCGGCTGCAGGCCGCGGTCGTGCGGCAGCTGGCCGCGGAAGTATCCGGCGAGGATCGAGGATCCAGCCAGGTCGGCCTCCACGAGGAGCACCGGCCGGGGCCACTGGAGCGCCAGCACGAGGGCTGCCGTGGTGGTTCCCGGCGAGCCCTTCGCACTGGCGAGGGCGATGAGGGCCACACCGATCACCCGGCCCCGACGGCGTCGATCACGATGGCCACGCGGCCGGTCGCGGCGCGGGCCGCGAGCGCTGCCGCGTTGGACGAGGTGACCTGCACGTCGACGACTGTCTGGTCGCCGACGGGTGTCGGAGCGGTGGCGACCACGGTGGCGGCGATCGCGAACGGCGCTCGGACGGGCGGCTCACCACCGGTCGCGGGGGTCTCCACCACGCGCACGCTGTCGCCGGCCTTCAGGTCCTGGGTAGGCATCTGGTTGGGAGCGAGTGCGATACCCACGATGGACTGCCCGGCCGCTGGCTCGAGCTGGGTCGCGACGCTGTCGGCCGTCAGGAGCTGGCCGGCCCTGAGGTCGGCAGTGGCTACCTTGCCCGTCGTCATCTCGTCGAGCTGGTCCGCGCGGACCGGCTTGAGCAAGGCGGCCCCCGAGCCCACGGGCAGTTCGGCGACCCCGAGGTCCGCCGGTGTGATCGGAGCACCGCGTTCGATGTTCTTCGTGACTGCCAGGACCTGGTAGGTCTGCCCGAGCGAGGTGGCCAGGTACACCGACCCGAGCACGCTCAGCGCCACGAGCGCGAGCCCGAGCGCGATGAGTGCCGGGCGACGACGGGCGCGCGTCGGTTTGAGCGGCCCCGGGGGTGCGGGTCGCTGGGGTTTCGTCGCAGACCGGGCGTGCTGGTCCTGGTTCGCGACCTTCGTGCTACTGCTCACCGTGCCGTCTCCTCCGAGCCCGTCGGCGGAGTCCGCCTCGGGTTCCCCCGGTGCGGGACCCATCGAGGTTCCCATCCGTGCGCCTGTCTCCACCGTGCTCCCTGCCCATGCTGGTCGAGGGCCTCCTGCGGGTGTCACGCGAGTGTCACCGCAGGTAATCCTCAACTACCCGGGCGGACCCGGCAGGTTGAACGCTAATCAGCGTTCCAGGTGACCGCTAGGTCAAGGAGACTTCAAAGTTGTGGAGATGGCTTGAATATTGAGTGACCTTGAAACGATCTGCCGATTACGGGTCGATACCACGACTGTGGTGTTGACTCGGCTGGTCAGGCCATGAGAAGAGGGTCCCCCACCGCCCGGCGTGCGCAAAAACGGGCCGGGGTGAACTTTCGGACAGACCGAGAGGGCCCCGCTGGCGGTGGGACCCTCTCGCGATGACATGAACTTCCGACAGCCTCAGGGCTTCACGCACCCCCCAGTGCTCAGCCCGTCGGCCGTCGTCGTCCCTCACCGTCCCGTTCGCCCGGCTGCCCCCCAGACAGACCACCGGACTGAACGGCTTCCGCCAGCCGTCGCACTGCGCGACTCGCCCGCTGGCGCAAGGCTGCGTGCGAGATGCCCAGCTCGTGGGCCACCCGCCGCTGATAGTTCCCGCGACCCGAGCCGAGCTCGGCGTACTCCGGGAGATCGGGGTCCGGCGCGTACAGCCGCGCCAGAAGTGCTGACTCGTCCCGCGTCAGGACGCTCTTGTCGAGGCCCCACGCGATGACGTCGAGGACCTCGCCGGTGGTGCCGAGCGACATGCTCGCGAGCGAGTAGACGACGTCCGGCCCGGGCTCGGGCGTCGTCGGCCGCTCGAGGACGGTCAGCGTGGTCGTATCGGTAGGGATCTCCGCCACCCGCGGACCACGGCTCGCCCGCCCGCCCTGCGCGTGCGGTGCCCGGTCGCCGACAACACGCGTCAGGGTGTGCCCCTGCAGCCGCATCGCCACCCGGCTGCTGCGCTCGAGGTCGTAGTGGGTGATCGCGTCCCACATCGCGGCGGCGGCCTCCTGCTCGAGGTCCTGCACGTCCGGGTAGTGGCGGCGGGACCGGCGCACGATGGTGCGGACCGCGGGAAGCATGCACTGCAGCACCGCGCGGCCGGCGGCGAAGCTGCCACCCGCGTGCTCGACGATGAGCGCGTACAGCACCCTGTCGGCGTCGTCGGGGGCGAGCTGCACCGTGCCGCCCGTACGCAATCCGGCAAGCTGCGGGAAGCGTCCGACGAGACGCGCGATCTCCATCGCGAACGACCGCGTACGGACCAGGTCGGCCCAGTCATGGTCAAGCTCTCGCATCAGCGTTCCTGATGCCGGTGCAGGTGTTCGTGCAGGCATGGCGATTCCCCCCTCCGTCTGCCCTGAGTCCACCGAGGGGGTGTTGCCCGCCACTGTTGCCCGCTCCGTCCGAGCAGGTGTGACCTGCGTCACAGTTGGCCAAAACCTGGGCATCACCGATGTCACACGAACTACCGACCTGCCATTTGTGCTGAGCAGACGCAAGAGACGTAGGAGACGGAGAAACGGGAGAGGCGAGATGAGCAAGGACGAGCTCGACCAGGCGCCCGGCGCCGGACTCGGCAGCACCGACCTCGGCAGTGCGGGCGTCCGCAGTGCGGATCCCGATGCACCGGACTTCGACCACACGTGGTCGTTGCTTCGCGACACCGCCGAGGTGCACGCAGCCCGAGGTGAGGTGGCACCCCTGGTGCGCGACCTCATCGCATCCCTCTCCGAGGACCCCCTCGGCGAGGAAGACACGACCGTCCGCCTGACCGAGGCGCTCGACAGCCCTCGCGTACGCAGCGCCCGCGAGGCTCGCGAGCGCATCCGCGCGGACCTGCAGAACGAGGTGCGGACGCGATGAGCTCGCTCCTCGTGCGCCGGCGCGGCAAGAAGGCGGACAAGCCGGCCGAGCTGCCTGCCCCGGCCGACGACGCCTCCAGTACCGGCTCGCCCTGGGCCGGAGGACCCGACCAGCCCGCGACTCCCCCGTCGTCGGGCGACGGAGGCGACGGCGAGAACCCCCCTCCCCAGGTGGTGGAGTGGTCCAACGGGCCTGCCCTGGTGACCAAGGCCTGGGGCGCGGTGCTCGCGCTCGCGCTCCTGGCCGGGCCCGCCGCCCTGGCATGGACCCTGCTGCGCCCCCAGCCTGCCCCCGTGTCCGCGGTTTCCGGTGCGGCGAGCACCGCCGAGGAGGCCGCAGCGAACGAGCGTGCGATCGAGCTCGTGGAGACCTGGCTGCGGGCCGACAGCAACGACCAGCAGCTCCTTGCCTCCCTGACGAACGCCCCGGTCGGCTCTCTTCCCCAGACGGGCCTGACCATCCGCGACTCGTCGGTGGCACAGATCGAGCCGGCGGACGACGACGTGTGGTCGGTGACCGTCGGCGTCGACGTCGCGGAGCCGGCGCCCGGTTCGACGCCGCCGCCCGCGGGCGACGGGACGAAGGCCGGGCAGGAGACCGAGGTGCCGCTCGTATGGGTGCGCCGCTACTTCCAGGTGCCGGTCCTGGTCGACCGCACGGACACCCAGTGGTCGGGCCCCAACCTCGCGGTGACCGCCCTCGCGCTGCCCGCACCCGTCCCCGGGCCCGCCGCGGCCGCCGAGCCGCCGGACCTCGACTACCCCGAGACCATCTCTCCGACGTCCGCCGCCGGCCAGTCGGCCGCCGGCTTCCTCGCGGCCATGATCGCCGGCGACGGCGAGATCACGCGTTACCTCCGACCCGGCACGTCCATCTCCGCGATCACGCCCGCCCCCTACACGGCTGTGACCGTGTCGGGTATCAAGGGCACGCACGAGGTCACGGACGACCCCGCCGACGACGACGGCACGCACGCCCTGATCACCGCCGAGCTCACCCGGCTCGACGGCAACAAGACCACCGCCCAGTACGTCCTCACGCTCGTCGCGCGGGACGGCCGCTGGGAGGTGGCCGGCCTCGAGCCGGCCGTCCGTATCAACACGACGCCATCCGGCACGATCGACTCCGGCACCGCCGGGGACTAGAAGGAGAGAACCATGATCAACGAGATTGTTATGGCCGGCGGTTTCCTCGACCTCATCACCGTCAAGTCCGAGGAGGTCAAGAGTGCTATCGAATCGGTGACCTTCGTGGTCGTCATCCTCATGGTCGTCATCACGGCGGTGAAGACCAAGATGTCGATCGCGGCGATCCTGATGTCCGCGATCGTCGGCGGCATCGTCCTGTGGCTGGTGAACGGAGGCATCAACGTCACCTCCGACCTCGCCAGGGACGAGTTCGACTCCGCTCCGGCGATCGTGAACACGCAGACAGCTCTCTGACGGCCGCTGGGGCCGACGGGGCCAGGCATATGGGCAGGACGCTGAGGGCACGACACAGGGTTGGTCAGGTGGGCGCGTTCGCGCGCCCGGCATGTGGTGAGGAGGGTGTCCGGTGACCGAGACCGCGAAGTTCTACACGAAGGCCCGACGCATCCCCATGCTGGTGGGGAAGCTACCCAGCGGCGGGCGCATCTGGGGCGGCCCGTACACGATCACCCAGGTGGGGGCGGGCGCCGTGGTGGCGTTCGCGCTGTGGCAGACCGCCCCGTTGTGGGCGCGGCTGGGCGGCTTGATGAACATAGTGGTCGCCGTCGGTGTGGTCGTGGGTGTCGTCTGGGCGACAGGCAAGCTCCCGAGCAGCGGGCGTAACCCCATCGCGTTCGTCATGGACGCGATGAACCTGACCACCACCCCGGGACGCTTGGCGGGCGGACAGGTATCCCTGCCCAAGCCGCGGCTGATCACCCACCGGGTGATGGTCGTGCTGCCGCGACAGACCGTCACCACGTCCCGCATCGAGACGGCGGCCGAGCGGTTCCGGCCGGTGGCCGGGGTGGGCGCCGCAACGGTCGAGCCACAGCCCCCAGCCGTGGCCCGGCCGATCCCGACCGAGCTCCTGCCCGAGCTGACCGGGCGAGGGCCCTGGGCGGCAGCAGCGGCCGCGGCCGCTGAACGCCGGACCGCCGACCTCACCGGCGTCGGGCAGCTACTCGCCGGCAAGCCGCAGGACACGGACCGCACCGCCCCCACCACCCCGCGAGAGGACTGAGCCCCCATGCTGAGCCACATCTCGGCCCTGACCGACGGCCTCATGTGGACCCGCACCGGGACCGTGTGGGCGGTCTGGCGCGTGTCACCTGTGCCCTACGCATTCCAGCCCGACGACAAGAAGCACGCCGCCCGGCGGCACCACACGGCGCTCTACCGCGCGCTGCGCGGCGAGTCCCTGCACCTCGGCCTGACCGCTGCCACCGACCCGGCGTCGGTGGTGCTCTCGATGATCGAGGGCGTCGACCTGACCGAGCGCGAGGCGTGGGCCGCCGAGTGCGAGGCCACCCTCGACTTCCTCGAGCAGATCCCGATCGGACGGCGCGTCCACTGGATCGCCGCGCCCCTGGCCAACCCGGGCGCGAAGGCGTTCATGGAGCCGCTGCACGCGAGCTGGACCACGCTCCAGGACACGCTGATGATGCCGCGCTCCGTGCCCGGCAGGCATGCGGTGGGCGAGCGAGCGGCGCAGGCGGAGGCGCTGCGCAAGGAGATGCCCTCGGCATTCGACCCCCGGCCGGCGACGGTCGCCGAGATGGCCTGGATGTTCGGCCACGCGATGCAGCGTGGTCTGGGGCTCGACACCGCGGTGCCCGTCGACGGGTCCCTGGACGCCGAGATGCACCTGTCCGGACCCTCTGTCCTGCCGTCCGCGCTGGTGGACCCCGCCGGGCAGACCGACTCCGAGAAGAAGCTGGGCCCGCTGCAGATCCTGAAGCGGCCCTACGTCAAGGTGATCGACCCGACCAACCCCGAGCTCGCCTCGTACCAGACGACGCTCGTGGTGAGCGACACGCCGTCGGGCGGGATCGTGTACCCGGGCTGCGAGTGGATAGGGCGGATCGACGAGTCGGGAGTGCCCTGCGACTGGGCGATCCGCATGACCGTGCGGTCCCGCGACGAGGTGACCAACCGCAACCGGCGCGCGGTGCGCACGCTGAACGACCAGTTCGACCAGCGCTCCGAGGAGGAGCGCGCCGGGTCCTCCCTCGACACGACCGCACGCGCGCTCGGCGAGTACCAGGCGGTGATGGACGCGGACGAGCTCGAGGTAGAGGTCGACGCCACCACGATGTTCACGGTGTCGGGCCACACCCCGGAGCAGGCGCTCGACGATGCCCGCGACCTGACCAAGTACTTCGCCGCCATGCAGTTCTCGCTGCGCACCGACCCGACGATCCAGCCGACGCTGTTCGACGCCACCCTGCCCGGCATGCCGACGCCGCGGGCGGTGCGGGAGTACTCGCAGATCACTACCGCACGGGCGTTCTCCGCCGCGGTGCCGTTCGCCACGACGGAGCTCGGGGACACCTCCGGCGCACTGTTCGCCCTGGAGATCTCGAACGGAGCCGCACGACCGAACCCGGTCTTCGTGAACCTTGCGGGCGCGACGGACAAGCTCGACGTCGCGCTGGCGATGGGATTCGTCGGCGAGCTGGGCGCGGGCAAGTCGGTCAGCATGAAGACGGTGGCCATGGACAACGTCGACATGGGGGCCACGCTCATGGCGGTGGACCACACGGAGATGGGCGAGTGGGGTGTCGCCGTCTCGGAGATCCCGGGCTCACAGGTGGTCGAGATCTCCGAGGACGCCACGGTCTCCATGGACCCGCTGCGGATCCTGCCACCCGCCCAGGCGCCCCGTGTGGCCCGTGCCTTCATCACCGTGCTGCTGTCGGTACAGACCAAGTCCGAGCAGAACGTGCTGCTGTCCAAGGTGCTCCAGACCGAGTACATGTGGCGGCACAAGATCACCTCGCTCGGCTCGCTCGCCCGGCACCTCGAGGAGGACTGCGAGTACCCGGGCGCCCGGATGCTCGCCGACGAGATGCGGATCTTCTCCGAGCTCGACTTCGGCCGCGCCCTCTTCGACGACTCGCTGCCGCCGCTCGACCTGAGCTCGCCGGCGATCGTGCTGCACACCCACAAGATGCAGCTGCCCTCGAAGGCCGACATGGAGCACGGGCACCTGTTCGCGGAGCTCAAGGCCGAGAAGGTGTTCGGCCGTGCCACGTTCGCACTGATCGCGGCGCTGGCCAGGTACCGCTGCTTCGCCGACCGCTCCCGGCTCGACATCTTCGCCGCCGACGAGGCGTCCAAGACGATGTCGTCGCCCGAGGCGGCCGAGGAGATCGGCATGTTCATCCGGGACGGCCGCAAGCACAAGGCCGCCCTCCTGCTCGGCAGCCACGACGCGGAGGAGGACTTCGGCAACGAGGTGGTCCGCGGGTTGATCCCGTTCCGCGTGCTGCTGCGGCACCGGGACGCCAACCTCGCGCGCCGCGGGCTGCGCTGGCTCCACGGGTTGCCCGTTGGCGCCCCGGTGGACGAAGGACTCGTCAAGCTCGTCACCGAGGGCACCGCCCCGGTGACCGACGCCGCCGTCGGCGTGACGGAGGAGCGGCGGGGCGAATGCCTCATCCGCGACTTCCAGGCCCGCTACGGCCGGGCCAAGGTCATGGCGCCGCTGGTCGAGTCACGCGCACAGACCGTCAAGACCACACCGACGAGCTCCACGGGCGCGGTGATCGGGTCATGATCCGGCTGGCGCCGCTCGCCGCAGCGGCTGATCCAGGCGGTGGGCTCGACCTGGAGGACACCCAGGGCGTGAACATCGACCGGTTCATGCTCCAGTGGGACACGGGTTCGCCGTGGAACCCGCTGAACGTCGACTCCGAGATCTTCTCGACCCTCGCCGGCATGTTCTGGGTCTGGTACCGGGACATGGTCGCCGTGCAGATCTGGGTGCTCGACTGGGTGCTCGGCATGGACTGGCTCGGCTACATCCTGGCGCCGCTCGCGGGGCTGAGCATCATCATCCAGGGCATGATCGCGCAGATCGGCCTGCTCAACCTGATGCTGATCATCCTGGCGTTCGTGGTGGGCTTCTGGCTGCTCAAGGGCCGGTACGCGGGCGGGTTCATGGAGCTCTTGATCGGCTGCCTGATCGCCGCCCTGGCCACGGGGTTCCTCGCCAACCCGATGGCGACCATCGGCGGTGAGCAGGGCGTCATCATGCAGTCGCGGAACGCCGGCATGGACATCGCCACCGGTTTCGCGACGGAGGGTGCCTCGTTCGAGCGCGACTCGGTGGTGATCCGCGAGGGCCTCAAGGGCCAGCTCGTGGACACCCTGCTCCGCGCGCCGCACCAGATCATCAACTACGGCACGGTCATCGACAACACGGGCTGCGAGGACACCTACACCGAGAACGTCGGCCGGGAGAACGCGGTCGAGGCGATCGGTGGCTGCGACGAGGCCTACCAGGAGGCGGCGTCCACCGTCGACGCAGGCACCGTCGTCTCGACGCTCAGCCTGCTCACCACCGGCTTCGTGTTCCTGCTGCTGTCCGTGGTGATCGTCGGCGGCACCATCTTCGCGGTGCTGCTGCTGGGCTGGTCGGCGATCAAGCTGCTGTGGCAGCTCCCTGTCGGCGTCGTCTCCAGCGGTACGCGGGCCCAGCTCTTCCGCACGTTCGCGAGCGTGGCGTTCGGCGCGGTCCTCGTGGCCATGGCCACGATGTTCCTGGTCGCGTGGATGAGGATGCTGCTCGGCTTCTACGACGCCACGAGCGGCCTGCCGTTCCTGGTCCGGCTGTACCTGTTCAACACGCTGGTCATCGCGGGCGCCGTCTTCTACGTGCTCATGGGTGCCAGCGTTCGCCAGGCCCTGCGCGGCCTCGCGGACAAGCTCGCGGCCGCAGGCGTCCCCTCACAGGTGGGCGAGCCGGCTGCCATGCCGTGGGACGGCACGGCGAAGTGGCGCGACCGCTACAACAAGGCGAAGGAGTGGGCGGGCGTCGGCATCGGGCCCGCCCCGGTGAAACCGAACGGTGACGGCGTCCAGATCGACGGCAACGACATACAGGCCGCCGGCCCGTCCGCCATGGACGGGACTCCTGGCAGTGGGCCGGTCGGCAGCTCGGCGGGCGGCAGCGGGGGCGTGTCGAACGGCGCGCCGGGCGACGACAACCGCACGGTTCCCATCCCCGTTGGCGCCGCTGGACAACCGGTAGGGCCCGACGGCACCCCGGCCGACGGGGACGGCAGCGGCAACGCCTGGACCAGTGCCGCACGTACCGTCCAGGACGGTTCGCCCGACGGCGGGCGTGCGGGCACCGAGCCGTTGCCGGACGGGACGAACGCCGGTGAGAAGCCGTCGAACGAGCCCAGCCCGCACCTGCCGCCTACGGCCGGCGAGCGCCTCAGCGACCGGCTGGGCAGCGCGCGCCGCACGGGGACGTCGGTGGCGCTGCAGGCGGGGGCGATGGTCGCGAGCGGTGGCACGTCCAGCGCGGCCGTCGGCGCCTCCAAGGCGCTCAGCGTGGTGCAGAGGGCCCGTCAGGCCAAGCAGGCGCTCGGCGCAGCGCGCGGACTCGGCAAGCGGGGTGAGCGGTCGAAGAGCGCCGCCCGGCTGGCCCAGTCGCTCAACGCGGCACGTCAGGGTGGGGCGCCGCAGGCCGGCGGGCCGCAGCCGTCGGCGATCGTCCACAACCCCGGCCGCCGTCAGATGCGAGGGCTGGGCCGCTGATGAAACGTGCAGTCATCGTGGTGATCACCGTGGTCGCTCTCGCGATCGGGACCTGGATCGGCTGGCCGCGCGAGGGCGGCGTCGACCCGACCGCGCAGGAGAGTGACGGTGTCGTCACGCCCAGGGGGCAGGACGACTTCGCGAATCCCGAGGGCTCCCCCGAGGACGACACGGGCGAGGTGGCCGCCACCGAGGAGGTCGAGGGCGAGCCGGCAGCCGGCGACCCCGCTGTCGAGGTGACCGCCGAACCGGAGTTCGACGAGACGGCGCCCAGCGAGCCGGTCGAGGCGGTCTGGGACGACACCGTCCGGACGGCGGCACGCGAAGCGGCGCTCGCGACGATCACCGCGTTCGCGGCGACCGACCAGAGCGCGGACGACTGGTGGGCAGACCTGAAGCCGCTGCTCACCCCGCAGGCCCGGCCCGTCTACCAGGACGTGGACCCGCGGCTCGTGCCCGTCACCGAGGTGACCGGTGACCCGGAGGTCACCGACGAGACGTCGACGCTGCTCGCAGAGGTCGCGGTACCGACGGACATCGGCCCCTACACGGTGCTCCTGACCCGGGCCGACGGCGCGGCCCCCTGGCTCGCCGAGCAGATCAGGCCGCCGGAGGGATCGTGAACGGGCAGGCCGCCGCGGGGATCGCGACGCGTGCGGTGTCACAGGCGGTCCGGTCCGGCGGCGGACGGCCTGGCAGAGGCAGGAAGAAGGACGATCCGACCAGGCGTGCGGTGCTGGTGCTGGCCGTGCTGGTCGCCGCCGTCATGGCGGTGCCTGCCGCGGTGATCGCGATGGTCGTGCTCGTGGGCGGCGCGGTGAGCGAGAACCAGTCCCAGAACGGCTGCAGCATGTCGGCCTCCGTGGTGCCGGCGGACGGTCAGGCGACGTCGGCCGGCGGCTTCACGGGCGAGCAGCTGCAGAACGCGACGGTGATCCTGCAGGTGGGCCAGGAACGCGGGGTGCCTGCCCGCGCCCAGGCCATCGCGGTGATGACGGCGCTCGGCGAGTCCGGCATGCGCAACCTGTCCTACGGCGACGACCGGTTCGGGGTGCGCAACCCCGACGGGACGCTCACGTCGTCGATAGGCATGTTCCAGGAGCAGAAGTGGTACGGGACCGTCGAGGAGCGCCTCGACCCCGTGCAGTCGTCGGGCAGGTTCTACGACCGTCTGCTCGCCGTCACCGGCTGGGAGACGCTGGAGCCGACGCTTGCCGCGCACAAGGCGCAGCGCAATGCCGACCCGTACCACTACCAGAAGTACTGGGACCAGGCGCTCCAGGTGATCCAGCTCGTCAGCGGGGCGGACGAGCAGGATCTCGCGGCGCTCTCCCGGTCCATCCAGGGCGCGGCGGCCGGCGCGCCGTGCATGTCCGGCTCGGTCGGGCACGCCGTCGTCGGCGCCGGCGGCTGGGCCAACCCGGCAGTCGGCTCCAAGGCGTCGGGGTTCGGGCCGCGCAGCACGGGCATCGCCGGCGCGTCGACCTACCACCTGGGCCAGGACATCGCGGCGTCCTGCGGTACGCAGGTGTACGCGGCCGCGGCGGGTCGTGTGGTGATCTCCGGAGCGACCGGTTGGGGCACCGGCAACACGATCCGCATCGAGCACGGCCTGGGCCTCGACTCGACGTACGGACACCTGCTCACCGGCACCAACCTGGTGCGGGTCGGCGAGACGGTGCAGGCCGGGCAGCAGATCGCGTCGATGGGCGGCGACTCGCGCATCGACCCGGCGGGTGCGGGCACGTCGTCGGGCTGCCACCTGCACTACGAGGTGCGGGTCAACGGCCAGGCGGTGGACCCCGAGCCGTTCATGGCCGCACAGGGCGTGACGCTCGGCGTGGCCGCACCGGTCACGGAGTCGGTATCTCCCGGAGACGCGACGGACTCCGGGGAGCCCGCGGACGCGGCGGGAAGCTGACGTCTCGGCGATCGAGCCAGTACAGCTGCCGGCAGAACCGATGAGTTCTGCTGACCCCGGACGTCGGTAAAAAAGAGGTCGCGATCATCGGAGGGAATACCCGACGATGTTCCGGCGTCGTTTAGACGTAGGTCGCGTGCAATGTCGCTCTCGATCTCGGCCCGCGCGCACCGTACCGAGAGGGCAAGCCTATGAGTACCGACATCCTCGACACATCCGACCACCTGCACGAACCACCTGCCACGTCGCCCGCCGCGGTCGACGAGGTCGCACCAGCCCGCGCCGACAAGCTGGCTCCCGGCCACTTCCGCGCCATCGCGCTGCTCATGGCGAGCGCCTTCACGGTGATCCTCAACGAGACCACCATGTCGGTCGCGCTCCCGCCGATCATGGCGGACCTCGGGATCACGGCCACGACCGGCCAGTGGCTCACCACCGCGTTCATGCTGACGATGGCAGTGGTCATCCCGGCGACGGGGTTCCTCATCAACCGGCTCGGCACGCGCGGTGCCTACCTGCTGGCGATGGCCCTGTTCACGGCGGGCACCGCTCTGGCGATGATCGCGCCGGGCTTCGCGATCCTCGTGACCGGCCGCGTCGTCCAGGCGACGGGTACCGCGATCATGATGCCGCTGCTCATGACGACGATCATGACGATCGTGCCGCCGCACATGCGGGGACGCATCATGGGTAACGTCACGCTGGTCATCGCGCTGGCACCGGCGCTCGGCCCGGCGCTGTCGGGTGCGGTCCTGGAGCCACTGGGCTGGCGCGGCGTCTTCGGCGTCGTGCTGCCGATCTCGGCGCTCGCCCTCGTGGCGGGCATCCTCTGGATCCGCGACGTGTCCGACAAGGACGAGCATCACCTCGACCCGCTGTCCCTGCTGCTCGCGCTGGTCGCGTTCGGCGGAATGGTGTGGGGCCTGTCGGGCCTTGGCGAGGCGGCACAGCACGCCACCCCGATCAACCCGTGGATCCCGCTCGGGGTGGGCCTCGCTGTGCTCGGCCTGTTCATCTGGCGGCAGATCGCCAGGCAGCGCACCGACTCCGCGCTGCTCGACCTGCGGACGTTCCTCGAGTCGAACTTCCGCGTCGCGGTCGCCATCATGGCGGTCTCGATGATGGCGATGTTCGGCACACTGATCGTGCTGCCGCTCGTGCTGCAGGAGGCCCTGAGCCTGGCGCCGCTGACCGTGGGCCTGATCATGCTGCCGGGTGGCGTCGCGATGGGTGTGCTCGGCCCGATCGTCGGCCGCTGGTACGACAAGTTCGGCCCGCGGCCGATCCTGATCCCGGCCACCGCCCTGGTCACCGTCGCGATCGGCGCGTTCGCGTTCATCTCGCCCACGACGTCGATCTTCTACATCCTCGGCGCGCACATCCTGCTGATGGTCGGCCTGGCCTCCGTGTTCACGCCGCTGTTCAGCGCCGCGCTCGGGGTGCTCAAGCCGCACCAGTACTCACACGGTTCGGCCACGATCAACACGGTGCAGCAGGTGGCCGGTGCCGCCGGTACCGCGCTGTTCATCGCGATCATGACCATCCACTCCACGTCCCTGACCGAGGCAGGCGCGTCTGCAGCGGAGGGCATGGCCGGCGGTGCAGGCCTGGCCTTCGGGATCGGCGCCGGCGTGATGGCGGTGACCATCGGGCTGGCGACGATGATCAAGCGCCCGGAGTCGGACGGCGAGTTCAGCGGCGGTCACTGACCCGGCAGGGTAAGGGCCGCGGGCTTGCGGAGGGCGGGAATCCGGTACCGGGTTCCCGCCCTCTTCGCGTCCTGGTCAGGTCCGCGCCCTACCGATCGAAGAGCCGGTCGAGCAGGCCCTTCCGCTCGGGGCGGTTCACACGAGTGACCTCGATGGGCTCCAGATCGCGCAGGTCGAGCAGGCGGTTCGCGGTCGAGACGGACTCTGTCAGGGCCGGCGGGCGGGCCGGGTCGGGGACGAGGCCTGCCGCCTTGAGCGTTTCCGGCACCGTCCCGGCGTCGAGGCGCTCGGCCCAGCCTGCCGGGTCGAGGTTCAGGAACTCCGGCCCTGGCTCGTCGACCCCCGGCTGCTCGGGCCCCCGCTGGTCGAGCTTGTCGAGACCCGGTTCCGCCGGGCTCGCCGTCCGCCCGACGAGCAGCGCCGCCAGGCTCTCCGCCCGATATACCGCACCGGCGCGCATCTCGTGGTCGAGCAGCAGGATCTGTCCTACATGCCCGTTCGCACCCGGCGCGAGATCGGCGGCGTAGACGTTCCCGGCGCCGTCGGTCCCCACGGGGAACCAGAGCGGCGAGCCGATCACCGACTGCACCCTGCCCGACGGATCCTCCGGGGCGAACGTACCGACGTCGGCGGTCCAGGTGCTGAAGCGTGCGGCAGGCAGGAACGCCTCCCGGAGAAAGCTGCCGCTCAGCGGCACTATCTCGAACCCGCCGAACCGGTCCTCCTCGGGCGCGAGCTTCAGGTTGCCCGATCCTGCCGACGCATACAGCGCACGCACCTCGTCAGGCAGGTGCGAGCCGGCGGGCAGGTTCGCCTCGGCGGCGGCCATCTCGTCGGGTGTCGCGCCGACGGCGTCGGGCATCCGCTCGGTGATCACGCGCGCCACGGCATCCGGATCGGCGGACGGCGCTACGGCGGTGTCCGACGGCGGCACTATCGTGGCGAGGTACTGCGCCGGGAGGGCTCCCGGCTCCAGCACGACCTCGAGGATCGGCGTGCCCGGTCCGGAGACGACGGCCGACGGCAGCGCGACGAGCTCTACCGCATCTCCGTCGGGGCGACCGGCGGCAACCACCCGCACGAGTTGCTCGGCGTCCGGCGTGAGCTCGGCGAGCGCGCGCAGTGCGTCGTCGAGATCTGCCTTCGGACCACGTTCGCCGGTCCGGGCGGCCTCGCGCGCGAGCTTGCGGTAGTGGTCGCGGCGGAGGTCGGCGTCGCCGTCGTCCAGATAGGTGCCCTGCCACGCGCCGCGGCCGATGGTGCCGACGAACTCGCTCACGTCCGCCCCGGGCGGTGCGGAGCGACGCAGCGCGTCGACGAACGGTTCCCAGGTCTGCCAGTCGGTGAGGCTCACCCACCACATGATGCCGTCTCGTTGCTGGGCACGTCGGCTCGACGTTCCGTAGACTTCCAGCCATGGCCGAGGTACGGGTCTTCGCGGGTACCGGGGGTCAGCGCTTCGCTCACGAGATGTGCGCTGATCTCGACGTCGCGCTGAGCCCGATCAACATCCAGCGCTTCGCCAACGACTGCCTGCAGGTCCAGCTCCTGGAGAACTGTCGCGAGCGCGACGTGTACCTGGTGCAGCCCGTGGCACGCCCCACCCAGGAGAACCTGATGGAGCTCCTGCTGATGATCGACGCCGCCAAGGGCGCGTCGGCGGCTCGGATCACCGCCGTCATGCCGCACTTCGCGTATGCCCGCTCCGACAAGAAGGATGCGCCGCGCATCTCGGTCGGCGGCCGCCTCGTCGCGGACCTGCTGGAGACGGCGGGCGTGGACCGCATCCTCACGATGACGCTGCACGCACCACAGGTGCAGGCGTTCTTCCGGGTTCCGACCGATCAGCTCAACGCGCTCCGCGAGCTCGCGGCGCACTTTCTGCCGAGCGACCTGTCCAAGGCCACCGTGGTCTCCCCCGACCTCGGGAACGCGAAGAGCGCGTCGGCGTTCGCCAAGATGCTCGGTGTTCCCGTCGCGGCGGCCGCGAAGGAGCGGTTCGACGGCGACCGGGTCGAGATCACGTCCCTGATCGGCGACGTCACCGGCCGCGACATCATCGTGCTCGACGACGAGATAGCCAACGGGTCCACGATCATCGCCATCCTCGACCTGCTGCGCGAGCACGGCGCGCGCAGCGTGCGGATCGCCTGCACGCACGGGATCTTCGCCAACGACGCGGTCCACCGCATCGCCGCCGACCCCGACGTGGTCGAGATCGTCACCACCAACACGGTGCCGTCGACCGGGCTGCTGGCGCACGACAAGCTGACGGTGATCAGCGTCGCGCCGGCGTTCGCCGAAGCGGTACGCCGCATCCACAGCGGCGAGTCGGTCAGCGCCCTCTTCGACCCGACCCACGTCTGACACCGGGGTCTTCGGGGAGCTACCGCTCAGCCCACCACTTCTTCAGTTCTTCCGTCGCCGCTTCCTCGCCCAGCGGGCCGCGCTCCATACGGAGGCTCAGCAGGTACTTGTACGCCTCGCCCACCTCGCGCGACGGCGAGATCCCGAGGATCGCCATGATCTGCGTCCCGTCCAGGTCCGGGCGGATCGCGTCGATCTCCTCCTGCTCGCGCAGTGCGGAGATCCGGTCCTCCAGGTCCGTGTACGCGTCGGACAGCCGCTTGGCCTTCCGCTTGTTGCGTGTCGTCGAGTCGGCACGGGTGAGGCGGTGCAGCCGCTCGAGGAGCGGGCCTGCGTCGGTCACATAGCGGCGGACGGCGGAGTCCGTCCATGCGCCCTCCCCGTACCCGTGGAACCTCAGGTGCAGTTCTACGAGCCGCGACACGTCCTTGACCACCTGCTTCTCGAACTTGAGGGCCTTGAGCCGCTTGGCGGTGAGCTTGGCCCCGACCACCTCGTGGTGGTGAAAGCTGACTCCACCGCCGGGCTCGAACCGGCGTGTGGCGGGCTTGCCGATGTCGTGCAGCAGTGAGGCCAGGCGCAGCACCAGATCCGGTGCCGGCACAGCGCCGTCCGGGCCGGTCTCCTGGGCGATCGCCTGCTCCAGCACGGTGAGCGAGTGCTGGTAGACGTCCTTGTGCCGGTGGTGCTCGTCGATCTCGAGCTGGAGCGCGGGCAGCTCGGGCAGCACCTGCTCCGCAAGGCCGGTGTCGACGAGGACCTCGAGACCCGCGCGCGGGTTGTCGCTCAGGAGCAGCTTGGTGATCTCCGCCTGCACGCGCTCTGACGACACGATCTCGATCCGCTCAGCCATCGCGACCAGCGCGGCGAGCGTCCCTGGTTCCACGTGAAACGAGAGCTGGGCCGCGAACCGGGCGGCGCGCATCATGCGCAGCGGGTCGTCGTCGAACGAGCGCTCGGGGGCGATGGGCGTGCGCAGCACCCCCGCCGCGAGGTCGCTCAGGCCGTTGAACGGATCCACGAACGCCAGGTCGGGCACGCGTACGGCCATCGCGTTCACGGTGAAGTCGCGGCGCGACAGGTCGCCGTCGAGCGAGTCCCCGAACTCGACCAGCGGCTTGCGCGACGCCGGGTCGTACTTGTCGGTCCGGTACGTCGTCACCTCGACCACGACGTCCCCGCGCCGTGCGCCGATGGTGCCGAACTCCCGGCCGATGTCCCAGTTCGAGTCGCCCCAGCGCGCGAGGATCTTCTGCGTCTGGTTCGGCGAGGCCGACGTCGCGAAGTCCAGGTCGTTGCTCGCCCGACCCAGGAACGCGTCCCGGACCGGACCACCGACCAGCGAGAGCTCGTGCCCAGCGGCGCGGAACTGGTCGCCCAGTTCGAGCGCGGCGGGCGCCATCTCGGTCAGCACGCCGAGCGCGCGCCGCAACAGATCCTGCTCAGGGGTAGACACAGCCCAAGATTCTCCCAGACGCGGCCGGGCAACACTCACCGCAAGATCACCCGCACCGGCAAACGCGGTCCTGACGTCCGAACCAGTGCCCGAAACCGCCCGCGCCCCTGCTCCTGACCAGACCAACGGTGCTCAGTCGGTAGTGTTGGGGCATGTCCACCCCAGTTCCGGCGAGCGACCGTCCTGACGGTCGCCCGGAGGTGCCCCCGCCGCCCGGCGGAGCGCCCTTGCGGGTGAATCCTGCCCGGCGCGCAGCGGCGAACAGCCCGACACACCTGCCGATCGTCGACGAGACCTCCGCGGGCGGCCTGGTGCTGAGAGGCGGCTCCGAACGGCCCGAGGACTTCAGCGCCGCAGTGCTGCTGCGCCGGAACCGAACGGGTCGCCTGGAGTGGTGTCTGCCGAAGGGACATCTCGAGGGCCGCGAGACGCCCCAGGAGGCGGCGATCCGCGAGATCCGCGAGGAGACCGGGATCCGCGGCTCGATCCAGGCGGAGCTCGGCGTGATCGACTACTGGTTCACCGGTGAGGACCGGAGAGTCCACAAGGTGGTGCACCATTACCTCTTGCGCGCGGAGGGCGGTCGCCTGACCGTGGAGGACGATCCGGACGGCGAAGCCGAGGACGCTCTCTGGGTCAGGGTCGACGAGCTCGCTGCGCGCCTGTCGTACCCGAACGAGCAGCGACTGGCCGTCGCCGCCCTGGACCTTCTCGAGTCGTCGAGCAGTCTCCGGGACGCGCTGCGTGCTGACGCCTTCCCCACGGAGCGCCCCGACCTGCCATGACGCAGCACCCCGACCTCGCACACAGTTCCGCCCTCCGCCGGGCGGCCCGCCACACCGGCAAGACAGGCGCCGTGCTCCTGGCGGCCATGCTGCTTGCCGGGTCCACCATGGTTCCGGCGAACGCCACCCTTCCGACGTCGGGAGGTGCCCCCACCGGTACGGCCCCGGCTCCTGTCTCCGACACGGTCGCCGCAGATCTCTCCGAGGGTGTCCACGCCGCGCCGTCGGCCCAGGGCACGCTGGACGTCTCGATCACCGCCGTCTCGCACCCGACGGCGAAGCCGGGCGACAAGGTGACCATCCGGGCCAAGGTCACCAACCACACCGGTGCCGCGGTCTCGGGCGCGGACGCGAGCCTGTACGTCGACTACGCGGCGCTGACGTCCCGCAGCCAGGTCTCCGAGTGGGCGTCCGCCGGCCTGCTGGACCCGGTCAAGGGACAGCCCACCACGAAGCCGCTCGGGCGGCTGAGCCCGGGTGCGTCCAAGGACGTGTCCTTCACCTACGACCCGGGCGCCCAGACGTTCCTGGGTTTCGGCCCTCGACGGCTCGCGGTCAGCGTCGACGACGCCACGGGCCGGCTCGGCATCGCGCGCTCGTTCCTGCTCTACGACGCCGACGGCGCTGAGCGCGCACCCGTGCGGCTCAGTGTGCTCGCCGGTGTGACAGGGCCTGCGACCGATCCCGCCGACCGGAGCATGGTGGAGATCGAGCTGGCGCAGCTGGCGGCTGCCGGTCAGCGCCTGGACGGCGTGGTGGAGGTCGCGGAGGGCGGCATGCTGTCGCTCGCGGTGGACCCAGCGGTGGTGGCCGTGGCGGTGAAGTCCAACGACTCCGCGCTCGCCGCCTGGTCGGACCGCCTGCTCGAGGTCGCGGGCAACACCACCACCTACGCGCTCCCCGACCGGGACCCCGACCTCGCCGCACTGGCGCACGCCAACATCCGTACGACCGGCCCGCGAAGCTTCCTCCGCGCACCCCGGATGGGCAGCTGGCCCGTTCCCGAGAGCTGGCGGTCGAACTTCGCCTGGCCCGCCGACGGGTTCGTGCCGGACGTGCAGACGCTCGGGCTCGCCGTCTCCGCCGGCCGGCCGAACGTCGTGGTCAGCGGTGGGCTGGGCGTCAAGGAGGGTGGCACGGCGACCGGCCGGGCCGAGGTCCGCACCTCGTCGGGTACCGCGCACGCCGCCGTCACGGACTCCACCCTCACGCATGCCTTCCTCTCCGCGACCGACCTGTCGCAGGCAGAGGCCACGAGCACCGAGAACGCGGCTGACACGAAGTCGGCGGGTACGACCACAACGGCCGCGGAAGGGACGCAACGCCTCCTCGCGGAGACGGCAGCTGTCGTCAGCCAGGCGCCGGCCGAACCGCCGACCATGTCGATAGTCGCGCCGCGCACCTGGACGCCTGACGCCGCTGCCGCGACCGCGATCCTGAAGGCGCTCGACGAGGCCGAGTGGATCGAGACGACCACGCTGGACAAGGTGTTCGCGCACGATGCGCCGGACGTCGTCCGCACGCCTCTCCCGAACCGCCGCGTGGCGGAGGCCGAGCTCTCCACCACCAGCGTCGCTGCGCTGGAGAAGACACGCGACGCGGTGGTGACGTTCTCCTCGGTCGCCGTCGAGAACCCTGGCACGATCTGGCGGCCGGGCGTGACCCGCCTGACCGCACCGCTGGCCGTCGCGCAGCGGGCGGACCCAGGCCTCCGCGAGCTGCTCGTCCGGCGGACGCTGGACGCGAGCAACCAGCTCACGCGGCAGTCCATATCGGTGGTGCCCCGCCAGGACATCAACTTCATCACCGACGTGGGAAACATCCCGGTGCGCGTGCGCAACTCACTCGATATGGACGCGACGGTGACCGTGGTGCTCCGCCCGGACCACCCGCGCCTCACGGTCGGCGCCCGTACCGCCGAGACGGTGCCGGCCGGACAGGAGATCGACGTACAGGTTCCCGTGCGCGCCATCGGCTCCGGCGACGTCGAGGTCACCGCACAGGTCCTCACGCCGACCGGCGCGAAGATCACCGACGACTCGTCGTTCCAGGTCCGTGTCCGCGCGGGCTGGGAGGAGGTCGGCACCTGGATCGCGGCGGGCCTCGTCGCGCTGCTGTTCCTCGCCGGGATCTGGCGTACGGTGCGCCGCGGACGCTCGCCGTACCGCGCCACCCGCGAGGATGTCGAGGAGGCGACGGCGGCCGAGGCGCCCGAGCCGATGTCCGGGGCGGCGGCGGACTCCGTGGCCGTCCGGGCAGAGTAGTGTTTCGGCCGCCGCACACGTCGGCCGCGCAGCACCGGGCAAGGCCCCAGACCACGGGAGTAGTCGCTTGACCCAGGAGAAAGCCGTGACCGTACCGACCGACCCCGCGTCGGACCCCAGCGCGGAGGCCGCGAGCGGTCCGGGCGCGCCCACCGCGCCACCGCCGGCGGCCCGCGGCCTGGGCCGCAACTCGATGGTGATGGCAGCGGGCACCGCTGCCTCCCGCCTCGGCGGGCTGGTGCGGAACCTGATGCTGGTGGCCGCGGTCGGCTCGGTCGGCACGGTCGCCAACGCGTTCGACGTCGCGAACAAGCTGCCCAACGTGATGTTCGCGATCCTCGCGGGCGGCATGCTGAACGCCGTGCTGGTGCCGCAGATCGTCAAGGCGTTCCGTGCGCACAACCCGCAGGAACGGATCGACAAGCTGCTCACCATCTCGGCGGTGGGCATTCTCGCCATCACTGCGATCCTCACCGGTGCATCGGCGTGGGTGGTGATGCTCTACACGGACGGCTGGACGGCGGAGCGGCTCGCGCTGGGCACCGTGTTCGCCTTCTGGTGCATCCCGCAGCTCTTCTTCTACGGCCTGTACACCCTGCTGGGCCAGGTGCTGAACGCGCGCGAGCAGTTCGGTCCGTTCATGTGGGCGCCGGTGGCCAACAACGTCGTCTCGGTCATCGGGTTCGGCATCTTCCTGGTGGTGTTCGGCACCGCGCCGGAGCTCGGCATCAACGACCTGTCGGAATGGGACACCCCGCGCACGATCCTGCTCGCGGGTACCGCCACGCTCGGTATCGCCACGCAGGCGCTGGTGCTGCTGGTCCCCCTGCTCCGCTCGGGCTTCCGCTGGCACTTCCGCCTGGGGCTGCGCGGTATCGGGCTGCGCTCGGCCGGGTCGGTGGCCCTGTGGACCTTCGCCGCGGTGGTGCTGGAGCAGGCCGGTGTCCTGTACCTGACCCGGGTCTCGTCCGAGGCGGGCGCGGCGAGCACTCCTCTGGTGGCGGTCGCCGGTAACGGCTCCTATGCGCAGGCACTCCTGATCTACCTGCTGCCGCACTCCCTCGTCACCGTCTCCATCGCGACCGCCCTGTTCACGGGCATCAGCAAGGCCGCACAGGAGGGCGACACGGACCGCGTCCGTGACGACCTCTCCATGGGTCTGCGCACGATCGGCGTCTTCACGGTGTTCGCCACCGCCGCCCTGACCGTGCTGGCCGCCCCTGCCACGGCGTTCATCGTCCCCACGGCGGGCGAGGAGGGCACCGCACTCATCGCGCCGGTGCTGGTCGCGCTCTCGTTCGGCCTGGTGCCACTCGGCGCGATGGCCCTCATGAAGTGGGTCTTCTACGCCTACGAGGACGGGCGCTCCGTCTTCTGGATCACCGTGCCGTCCACGCTCGTGCTGGTGGCCGGGCTGATCGCCGCACAGATCTGGCTGCCGATCGAGACCTGGGTGATCGCCGCCGCCGGCGCCTACGACCTGTCGAACTGGATCACCGTGCTCCTGCGCACCCGGGGGCTCAAGACCAAGCTCGGCGGGCGGCTCGACGGCGGCCGCGTGCTCGCGCTCCACGCCAAGACGCTCCTCGCGGCCGTTGTCTCCGGACTGGCCGGATGGGGGGTGTACCGGCTGGTCGGCGGGTTCGAGGCGCTCTCGTTCGGCAACGGCTGGGTGCTGACGATGCTCAGCGGCCTGTGGGTGTCGGCACTGTGCGGCCTGGTCATGGTCGTCATCTACGTGGTGCTGCTCCGGCTGCTCCGGGTCAAGGAGCTCGACCGCCTGCTCGGCCCGCTGCTCGCGCGGCTCAAGCGCTGACCCGCTCCGTCGTCGTACCGGAAGCGCAGATCGTTGATCTGCGCTTTCGTTGCGTCTCTGCGACATTTCGACGGGCTGTCGGCGGTTCCGCGTAGCATGGCGACGGTGCCCGACCCCTGCGGTCGCGCACCTGCTACTGTCCCCCGAGCGAGCGAGGAGGTCCGCGTGAGCACCGTCGAGCCAGGCATTGTGCTGGTCGAGAGATACAGGCTTGGCCAGCAGGCGTCGACCGACCTTGCCGCGGCGACCGCCTGGGAGGCACACGACCTGATCCTGGACCGCGAGGTCCGCTTGACCCTCGTGACCGGGCCCTATGCCGGTGATGCCCTGGACTCCGCCCGACGCGCCGCGCTCGTCACGGACCCTCGGCTGGTCCGGGTCCTCGACGCCGGGTCCGATGCCGACGGCCGCAAGTACGTCGTCACGGAGCCGCACACCGGGTCGACGCTGACCGAGATCGTCTCGAGCGGTCTGGTGGACGAGCAGCAGGCCCGGGCGATCGCAGGTGAGGCCGCCGCCGCCCTCGGCGTGGCGCACGCACGCGGTGTGCACCACACCGCGCTGCGCCCCGAGGCCGTGCGGGTGGATGGCCACCAGGTCCGGATCACCGGCCTGGGGCTCGACGGCGGTCTCGCTTCCGGTGAGACGCTCAACGTCCAGCCCGCGCAGCTCGACGCTCAGGGGCTCGTGGCCCTGCTCTACTACGCGATGACGGCACGCTGGCCGGGCCAGGATCTCGAGGCCGACTGGATCGCCAAGGACACCCTGATCCCGCTGCCCGCGCTGCTCGACGCTTCCGGCGCTGTGGCGCCGTTGTCCACGCTGGTTCCCCACGTGGACCCCGACATCGATGCTCTGGTGGGCCGCACGTTCGGTGCGGCCGGCAGCACCGACGGACCGATGAACCCCGACGACGTGACCACGGCTCTTCAGCCGTGGGGAGAGGTTTCCGTAGTGGCATCGCTGCCTGGATTTGTGCAGCCCGAGCCGGAGGGGCCGCGACGGCAGTCAATCGCCGACGCTTTCGGCGGCGAGGGCACGCCGCCCGTTCGACGCCCAGTCACCGGCCGGATCGCACGCAACGACGAGACGATGGCGACGGGAGCGGGCAACGTGCCCGCCGGTTATCCCGAGCCGCAGAACGACTACACGTACGAGCCGCAGGCGTTCGGGGGGCACGCCCCTGTACCGCCGCCTCCTCCGGATGGTGGTGTACCGGTGGGCTACGACCAGTTCGGCCAGCCGGCCGGCCAGGTCCCGCCTGGTTACGACCAGGGGCAGTACGCGCAGGAGGGTGCGCCTCAGCAGTACCCGCCGCAGTACGCGCCTGGCGGTTACGACCAGGGCGGCTATTACGGGCAGGACGGCGGGTTCGCCACCCAGCCCGCCCCCAAGCGCGGCGGGGTCAACCCGACGCCGATCGTGCTCGGGCTGGTCGGCGTCGCCGTGGTGGCCGGGCTGATCTGGGCCATCAACTCGGTGCTCTCGCCGACTCCGGAGCTGATCGCCGATGCTCCACAGTCGCCTGTGGCAAGCTCCCCGGCCGGCGGCGCCGGCGGTGAGGGTGAGGGCGAGGGCAGCTCGCCGCCCACTCCCCCGGCGCAGACGGAGGCGCGACCGGTGATCGATTCGGCCGCACTGCTCGGCACGCTCGACTGGAACGGCGAGACCATCGACCACCCCGAGAAGGTCGAGCTCGCGTACGACACCGACCCGGCCACGTTCTACTACACGACCACGTACCAGCAGGCCGCGTTCGGTGGTTACAAGGACTCGCTCGGCATGGAGCTCAAGCTGCGCGAGCCGGCCTCCGTCAGCAAGGTCGAGCTGCTGACCAACACTCCGGGCGGCAAGGTGCAGATCCTCAAGGGCGGTGCGGGTGGTGAGGTGCTCGCCGAGGGCACCTTCTCCAACACCACGACGTTCGAGCTGACCGAACCCGTCGTCAGTGATTCGTTCACCATCTGGGTGACCGAGCTACCGCAGGCGTCGAACGGTTTCCGGCTGGAGCTCAACGAGGTGGTGCTGAGCTGACCTGTCGTCAGCCAGCAGGAGCAATCCAGAACGCCGGTGGGAACGAACACATGATGTCGATGGTTCGTTTCCCCGGCGTTCTGGGCGTCTGAGCACCTGGATCCGATAGTCCATCGAAGAATGTCGATGTTATGTGGCGAGGTTCACGCTCGCGATGGCGCCACAGGTGACCTGGCCTGGAACACTAGGGCACGGTCGCGTGTTATGGCGTGTGCCCATGGAACTCGAGGAGAACACCTTGACCGAACAGACCACCGCTCCGGCTGCCGGGACCACCGACGCCCCCGTGCTCGACGTCGTCATCGTGGGGTCCGGCCCCGCGGGATATACCGCAGCCATCTACGCGGCGCGCGCGGGTTTTGCGCCCGTCGTCATCGCGGGCTCGGTCACTGCCGGTGGCGCGCTCATGAACACCACCGAGGTCGAGAACTTCCCGGGCTTTCCCGCCGGGATCCAGGGGCCCGACATGATGGAGGCCATGCGCGAGCAGGCCGAGAAGTTCGGCGCCAAGGTCATCTGGGACGACGCCGAGCAGGTCGAGCTGACCGGTGACGTCAAGACCGTCGTGACCGGCGGCGGCGACACCTACCGCGCCCGCGCGGTCATCCTCGCTACCGGATCCGCGTACCGCGAGCTGGGCATCTCCGACGAGAAGCGCCTCTCCGGACGCGGCGTCTCGTGGTGCGCGACCTGCGACGGCTTCTTCTTCCGTGACCAGGACATCGCTGTGGTGGGCGGTGGTGACTCCGCGATGGAGGAGGCCACGTTCCTCACCCGGTTCGCGTCCAAGGTCACCGTCGTGCACCGTCGCGACGACCTGCGCGCCTCGAAGATCATGGCCGAGCGCGCCCTCGCGGACCCGAAGATCGAGTTCGCGTGGAACAGCGAGGTCGCCGGTATCTCCGGCGACAGCAAGGTCTCGGGCATCAGCCTGCGCGACACGGTCACCGGCGAGATCCGGGACCTGGACGCGACCGGGCTGTTCGTCGCGATCGGCCACGAGCCCCGCACCGACCTGGTCAAGGGTCAGGTCGACCTGGACGAGAACGGCTACATCCTCGTCGAGGGCCGGAGCACACGGACCAACCTTCCCGGTGTCTTCGCGTGCGGCGACGCCGTCGACCACACCTACCGCCAGGCGATCACGGCCGCCGGGTCGGGCTGCTCCGCGGCGCTCGACGCCCAGGCCTTCCTCGACTCGCTGAACGACTGATCTCCCGGCCGGTTCCCACCGACCCCGCCCCTCTCGGCCCCCCAGGGGCCATGAACAAGGAGATGCTGGATGAGCACCATCAAGGTCACCGACGACACCTTCAAGACCGAGGTCCTCGACTCTGACATTCCTGTCTTCGTCGACTTCTGGGCAACCTGGTGCGGCCCGTGTCGCATGGTGGCGCCGATCCTCGAGGAGCTGTCGGAGGAGTACGAGGGCAAGATCAAGATCGTCAAGATCGACACCGACGAGAACCGCCAGACCGCCATGGACTACGGCATCGTGTCGATCCCGACGCTCAACGTCTACAAGGGCGGTGAGGTCGTCAAGTCGATCATCGGTGCACGCCCGAAGCGCGCGCTGACCGAGGAGATCGACGAGGTCCTCGCGGGCTGACCTCGCACCACACCGCGACGAAGAGCGCGTGTCCGTCTCGCCCGACGACGTCATCGGGCGGCTCGGGACACGCGCTCTTTGTCGTCACCGTCCGCGTAGTCTCACCGTTTCGCCACGAACGGACACTCGGCCACACACCACCCCCGTGCGAGACTGGGCCGCGTGAACGAGCTTCCCGAGACCGCCGGTAACCGCCTCGACCCGTGGTTCGGCGCATACGCGGCGCGGGCGCACGGCATGCGTGCCTCGGAGATCCGGGCACTCTTCTCGGTCGCGAACCGTCCCGAGGTGGTGTCGCTCGCGGGTGGCATGCCTTACCTCGAGGGTCTCCCCCTCGACGTCATCGCGGACACCATGCAGCGGCTCATAGCCACGAAGGGAACCACTGCCCTGCAGTACGGTTCCGGTCAGGGCGAAGAGAGCCTGCGTGAGCACATCACGCAGGTCGTCGCACTCGAAGGCGTCTCCGCCCACCCTGACGACGTGGTCGTCACCACTGGCTCGCAGTCCGCGCTGGACCTGGTGACCCGCATCTTCATCGACCCGGGTGACGTCGTCATCGCCGAGGCGCCGTCCTACGTCGGAGCGCTCGGCGTGTTCCGGTCCTACCAGGCGGACGTCGTCCAAGTGCCGCTCGATGCTGACGGACTCGTCCCCGCGGAGCTGGACGCGACGCTGACCCGCCTCGCGGCCGAGGGCCGCCGCGTGAAGTTCCTCTACACGGTCCCGACGTTCCAGAACCCTGCGGGTGTCTCACTCTCCGCCGAGCGTCGCCCGCAGCTGCTGGAGATCTGCCGTCGGCACGGCGTCCTCGTCGTCGAGGACAACCCGTACGGTCTGCTCGGCTTCGACGAGGAGCCCCTGCCCGCGCTGCGCTCCTACGACAGCGACGGCGTGCTGTACCTCGGTTCGTTCTCCAAGACGTTCGCCCCGGGATACCGGGTCGGTTTCGTGATCGCACCGCATGCCGTGCGCGACAAGCTGGTCCTTGCGAGCGAGTCGGCGGTGCTGTCTCCCTCCAATGCCTCGCAGCTCGCCGTGGCGACCTACCTCGAGACGTGCGACTGGAAGGCGCAGATCAAGGCCTACCGCGAGCTGTATCGCGAACGGCGCGATGCTCTCGTGGGCGCGCTCGGCGAACACCTCCCGAGTGCGTCGTGGAACGTGCCGAAGGGCGGGTTCTTCGTGTGGGTGCGGCTGCCGGAGGGCCTCGACTCCCGCGCCATGCTTCCTCGGGCCGTCACCGCGCGCGTCGCGTACGTCCCGGGCACGGCGTTCTACTACGACGGGAGCGGTTCCGACCACATGCGGCTGTCGTTCTGCTTCCCCACGCCGGAGCGTATCCGCGAGGGTGTGCGCCGGCTGGCGGGCGTCGTCAACGGTGAGGCCGAGCTGGTGCAGATCTTCGGCACCGCAGGGCGTCCCGACCCCGACACGGACGACGTCGAAGCCCCCGCTCCGGACCTGGCATGACGTCACGCCCGACGTCGGAGGTGCCGGCCGCCCCGAAGGTCGGGCTGTCTGGCACGATGGCAGCTGACCCGTCGATCACAACCGAGTGAGTCTCTCGATGACCAGTTCCGCCCCTGCTCCGTCCGCTCCGGCGTCCGCCGGCGCCGCCGTGGGCCTACCCGAGCGCCGTGGCGTGCCCGATGCCACGGACAGTGCTCCGCTGGTGGTCATCCTCGCCGGCGGACTGTCGCACGAGCGGGACGTCTCGCTCCGGTCAGGACGTCGGGTCGCGGAGGCACTGCGCTCCACCGGCCTGGAGGTCGTGCTGCACGACGTCGACGCCGACCTCCTGGCGTTCCTCCGCGACACCCGACCCGACGTCGTCTGGCCGCTGCTGCACGGCACGTCCGGTGAGGACGGCTCGGTGCGCGACGTGCTCGACATGCTCGGCCTGCCGTACGTGGGCACCGGCCCGCGCGCCAGCCGCGCGGCCTGGAACAAGCCGATCTCGAAGGCAGCACTGCTCGACGCGGGCCTCTCGACGCCCGACTACGTGACGCTCCCCCAGAGTCTCTTCCGGGACCTCGGGGCGCAGCCGGTGCTCGACACGGTGGTGCAGCGCCTGGGGCTCCCCCTCGTGGTCAAGCCGACAGAGGGCGGCTCCGCGCTCGGCGTCACCGTCGTGACCCGGGTGGAGGACCTGCCGCGAGCGATGGTGGAGTGCTTCGCCTACGGCGAGACAGCGCTCATCGAGCAGGCCGTCGTCGGCATCGAGCTGGCCGTCACCGTGATCGACGGGCCCGGCGGGCCGGAGGCGCTGCCAGCCGTGGAGATAGTCGCCGACGGCGGCTACGACTACGCCGCTCGCTACGTCGCCGGCGAGGCCGAGTTCTTCGCACCCGCTCGCCTCACGCCGGACCAGACCACCCTGGTGTCCGACGTCGCGGTGCGTGCCCACCAGGCCCTGCACCTGCGTCACCTGTCCCGCACCGACCTGATCCTCGACGCCTCGGGCACCGCCCAGATCCTCGAGGTCAGCGTCGCGCCGGGCATGACAGAGATGTCCGTCCTGCCTCAGGCGATCGCAGCGAGCGGTCGTGACGTCGCGGCGCTGTACCGCAAGATCGTCGACACGACGCTGGCTCCGGCGCTCTGACAAACATCGCCGACCGCTGAGACGACGCTGGGCCGGCATCTCCCACAGGGAGATGCCGGCCCAGCTTCTTTGTGTGCTGCTACCGCTTCCAGGGTCCCGCTGCGGCGGGTCAGGCGCCAGAGGGCGGCTTCAGAAGACCGCGCTCCTCCGGAGCCATCACATTGAGGATCCGGTTGAGGTCTTCGACCGAGGCGAACTCGACGGTCATACGGCCCTTGGTCTTGCCGAGTGCCACCTTGACCCTGGTCTCGAACCGGTCGGACAGTCGGGTCGCCAGCTCGTCCACTGCTTCGCTGCGGGTACCGGCTCGCGGCGCCTTGCGGGTCTTGCCGCCGCTGCCGTCGGACTCCGTCAGCATGACGATCTCCTCGGTCGCACGTACCGAGAGCCCTTCCGACACGATGCGCTGAGCGAGTCGTTCGATCTCCGCACCGTCGCTCAGGCCGAGCAGTGCACGAGCGTGTCCGGCCGAGAGCACGCCTGCGGCGACCCGTCGCTGCACCAGCGGAGGCAGTCTGAGCAGACGCAGCGTGTTCGAGATCTGGGGACGGCTGCGCGCGATCCGGTTCGCAAGCTCCTCGTGCGTGCAGCCGAAGTCGTCGAGCAGCTGCCGGTAGGCCGCGGCCTCCTCGAGCGGGTTCAGGTCCGAGCGGTGCAGGTTCTCCAGGAGCGCGTCGCGGAGCATGTCGCCGTCGTCGGTCTCCCGGACGATCGCCGGGATCGTCTCGAGCTGAGCCGCCTGCGTCGCGCGCCAGCGTCGCTCACCCATGATGAGCTCGTATTCACCAGGGTGTTCCTTGTCGGGACGGACAACGATCGGCTGGAGGACACCGATCTCCCTGATCGACTCGACCAGCTCGTCGAGGTCGCCTTCGTCGAAGACAGTGCGGGGCTGCCAGGTGTTCGGTCGGATCGCCGTGACGGGCAGCTCGGCGAAACGCGCGCCCGGCACGGGGAGAAGGTCCCCCGTTTCACGTGAAACAGAGGACGTCTCGCTCTCCTCGCGGCTGAAGAACGTGTCGTCGAGCGCGGACGCACTACCGCCCTCCACGGCTTCGTTCGCGACCGAGAGCCGGCCGCTGGCGATCGCGGAATCCCACTTCACGGTGCTCGGACGAGGGCCGTTGTTCTTGGCGGCCTTCTTCTCCGCCGACGGCTCCGCTGAGACGGTGTCCGCAGAGGAAGCCTCCACGGAGATAGTGCTCACCGGCACCTCGTCCGTCGCGCTCAGCGCCGGTGACGGGCGCTCTTCTACGACAGTCGCGACCGAACCGCCCAGTGCGTAGTCGGCGCCGTCGGACTCGCCCGGCCCAGTTCCGGCACCCAGCTCATCCGGCTCGGGACCCGTCGGGATCAGGGCGCCCAGGCCCCGCCCGAGCCCGCGTCGCTTCGCACTCATCGTGTCTCCTCGTCGGTTCCGGTCTCGCGCCCAGCGCGGACAGGCGTCTTCTCCATCGCCACGGTCCGCGTCGCGTCCCGTGCTTCACTGCGCACCATCAGTCCTGCGCTCCGACCGGCTCAGCCTGCATCGCACGACGCGGGCTCGAACCGCCCTGACCTCGCTCGGCCAGTTCACGGGATGCCTGAAGGTACGCCAGCGCACCCGTGGATGTCGCGTCGTAGGTCATCACCGTCTGGCCGTAGCTCGGGGCCTCGGAGATACGCACCGACCGCGGGATCGTCGTCTTGAACGTCTCCGCCGGGAAGTGCGAACGAACCTCGCCCGCAACCTGCTGCGCCAGGTTGGTGCGACCGTCGTACATGGTCAGCAGTATCGACGAGACGCGCAGCTCTGGGTTGAGGTGGGAGCGGATCAGGTCGATGGTCTTGAGCAACTGGCTCAGGCCCTCCAGGGCGTAGTACTCGCACTGGATCGGGATGAAGACCTCGCGGCCGGCCACGAACGCGTTGACCGTGAGGAGTCCCAGGCTCGGCGGGCAGTCGATGAGGACGTAGTCGATCCGCTCCTCGCCGGCAGCGATGCGATCGGCAAGGTACTTGTCGATCGCCTTCCGGAGCCGCGTTTCACGTGAAACAAGCGAGACGAGCTCGATCTCCGAACCCGAGAGGTCGATCGTCGCCGGAACGCCCCAGAGGTTCGGGACGTCGGGGCACTGCTGGATCGTGCTGGCCAGCGACTCTCCCTCCACGAGGATCTCGTACACCGACGGCGTCCCGGCGCGGTGCTCGATGCCGAGCGCCGTGGAGGCGTTGCCCTGCGGGTCGTTGTCGATGACCAGCACGTTCAGACCGGACTGGGCCAGGCCTGCGGCGACGTTCACCGTGGTCGTCGTCTTGCCGACGCCGCCCTTCTGGTTGGCCACCGTGATGATCCGCGTCTTCGGTGGGCGCGGGAACTTGCGCCCTTGCAGTTCAATACGTCGGCGAGCGTCCATCGCGAGCTCGGCGGCGACTGGCGTCGTATCGTCAACGGCCGGAACGGTTGCGATGAGGGCTGACCGACGCTCGTCATCGCCACCGTGCGGGCCGCCCGTGGGCTGCTGCGTGCCATGGGGCGTCTGCGCCGACCCGGGTGTTTCACGTGAAACACCGGGAGCGGAGAGGCTCTGCACAGGAATCGGATCCGTCACGCGGCCACTGTAATCGCTGGCTGCGTCTTCTGGCTCGGACTCCGGCTCTGTTTCTCTGGCGAAATGTGTGAATTCCGCGTCCACGAGAACCACCGACTCATCATCGTCGACCGGCGTGACCGGTCCGAGGACCGCAGGGGCGGCGTTCACCGCTGCGTCGAGAGCTTCACTCGCTCGGCGGATCGCGTCTGCCGGGACAGGCCGGTCTGACGGCAGCTCTTCCATCTGGTCGGGATCGACGTCGTTGGATGCCGCTTCAGGCCCCCACTCGGTCGTACCTGGGTCCGCAGCACGCTCCATCGCTTCGGTCGGTTCGGCGGACTCCGTCACAGCGGTCATGTCTGGTTCCTGATCTTCGGTCCCGGAAGCGGGCATCGTCACGGACTCGATCAGCTCGCTCAGCGCAGCGACGCTCTTACCCTCATCACCAGGACGGTCCTGGCCCCAGACCTGATCCCGCGGCACGCCGACTGCGATCTCGGGCTGAGGTGGCGCCATGTCCTCGGACGAGATGGGCCTCACCTCGTGGATCTCGGCATCCGCGGTCGCCGTCGCCGCTACCGGAGATTCGTCCACCTCCGGCTCGCCGTGTTCGGTTCGGGCCGCACCGGGCTCCGGCGCTCCGAGGCTCTCGGCGCTGACGTCTGCGGTACCGGCTTCAGGCCGGGTGGTGGCGACGGGCTCAGCGGTGGCGACAGGTTCGGTAGCGGCAATGCCGACGGCGTCATCGACGTCTACGGCGCCGATCTTTGATTCACCGTCGGCGTGGGCCGGGAGGCCATCCGGGAATCCGGGAGATCTCGAGGGAGCCGCATCCTCCATCGGAACATCGGTCAGGTAACCGTCGCTCACTGGAACGGCTTCGTGCTGCCCGCCGCTGTCATCCGACTCCGGGTGGTCTGTCAGCGCAGTGGAGCTCACCGCCGGCGATGACGCCCTTGCTGCCGACCGGGCGCCCTCTGTCGCAGGCTCCTCCAGAACGGAGGCCGGTTCGGAAGCGGACGAGTCGGGCGCCGTTGTGAAGGCAGCCGACGCCGCAACGGACTTGGCTGCCGCTACTCGCTTGGACTTTCGTCTGAAGAAGCACACGCGAGTAACGCTAAGGTCGGCAGCCTGTTCAGCTCCGTCGAAACGCCGACCTCAGGGTGATCGGATCCACTCTTTGTCGACGTTCAGGCTCGCCCAGCGCTAGGCGATGCGTTTCGGCCGCCTCAAGACCGAAAGGTGCCCCAAGTCCGATCCAGCGCTGCACACAGTCCCCCGGTCTTGTTTCACGTGAAACAGCCCGCCGAGGCGGTCCCCTGAACGGTCCGCCATCGTCGCCGACCAGGCGCCGCCGTCTCCCCTGTCGTGGATGCCGCTGGCACGCGGCCGCAGATTTCTTGCATCCGAAGAATGGTCTTCGAGTCTCTCCCTGTAGCTGCCCTGACGATCCGCATCAGCCAGTTGTCGAGAGTCCCCGCCGATACGACATCCGGCGCGGCTCTCGTTTCACGTGGAACACACTCTCTCCGCTGCGTGGCGGTTTCACGTGAAACGGGCAGGCCCGCTCGATGGGGTCGCGACTCGGCAGAACCGTCATCGCGGCCCTTCCTCGATCAGCGCTTTCCATGCGTGGTCCCACCGACTGTCCGAGGGGGCATGGACTCCCACACGTGACAGTCCTCGAACGGGATGGAAGGGATCCGCCCACGCTCCTAACCAGAACGGGAGCGTCCGCCCTGAGGCAGCCGCTCCCGTTCCACGTGAAACATCTTCCTCGCGAGGACTACTTCCCCCGACGCACCCGCACGATCGTCGTGGACTCAACGCCCTCGACGGTAGAGCCCTCAATAATGTCCGGGTCGCCCGCCGCATACTTCCGCAGGATCTTCCGTGCCGGGTCGACCTCCTCCGCGACGCTGCGGCCCTTGAGGATCACCATCTCCCCGCCTACCCGCACGAGCGGCATGCTCAACCGGACCAGCTTGGACAGGGCGGCCACCGCCCGGGACGTCACGGCGTCGACCTCGAACGCGCCGTGGTACTCCTCCGCCCGCCCGCGCTTCACCTGGACGTTCTTCAACTCGAGCTCGGCCACCACCTCGGAAAGCCACGTCGTCCGTCGCTCCATCGGTTCGACGAGGATCACCTCGAGCTGCGGGCGCATCACTGCCAGCACCACGCCGGGCAGGCCTGCACCCGATCCGATGTCGGCCACCGATCCCGACGCGGGAAGGTACGGAACGACCGCAGCGGAGTTCAGGATGTGCCGCTCCCAGATCCGCGGCACCTCGCGCGGCCCGATCAGACCACGAAGCTCGCCCTGGTCACGCAGCATCTCGGCGTAGTGCGCGACGCCGTCGTACGCATCGCCCAGGTAAGCCTTGACGCTGTCGCTCGTGCCGAGCGTGTCGCCGTCGGGCACCGCGGTGTCCCCGCCAGGCCTCTCCTGTGCCGCCACGTCCGAACCCTCCACGTCTCGTCCTCCAGTCCCTGTCGAAAGTAGCCAAACACACCGAGGGCCGGTGCACGTCCTCGGGACGCGCACCGGCCCTCGGTCGAGGCCGATAGCTCAGTCGGTGACCGCTGCCGGCGTCCCCGCCGGCTGGACCACCACGTACCGCTCGGGCTCGACTCCACGCGAGTCGCTGACCAGCCCGGCCGCCGCTACCGCATCGTGCACCACCTTGCGCTCGAACGCGTTGAGCGGCTCGAGCTCGACCTCCTCGCCAGAGCTCCGCACCTGCTCCACGGCAACCTCCGCAATGCGCGTGAGGTCGACGCGGCGAGCCGCCCGGTAGCCACCTATGTCGAGCATCAGCCGGCTGCGCTCCCCCGTGCGGGTCTGCACCGCCAGGCGCGTGAGCTCCTGCATCGCGTCGAGCACCTCGCCCTCGCTACCGATGAGGTGCGCCAGCGACTTGGGATCGTCAGCCACCACCTCGACCGCGGCACGGTCGTGCTTGATGTCGAGGTCGATGTCGCCGTCGAGGTCGGCGATGTCGAGGAACTCCTCGAGGTAGTCGGCTGCGATCTCGCCCTCTTCTTCGAGGCGCTTGGTCCGGTCCTCGGGATCCACGACCGGAGCCTCGGGATCGGGTGTAGCCGTACCTGTGCTCGCGTTCATCGTGCCTTCCTCCTACTTCTTCTGCTTGCGCTTGCTCGACGCGGCCGGGGTCGACCCGGGCGCCGTGCCGGACGGCTTCGGCTTCGAGCCCGGCTGCTTCACCGACGTCGTGCCGGTCGGCTTGGGCTTGGAGCTGGACTGCTTCCCCGAGGCCGGCTCAGGTGCCGTCTCCGGCGCCGTCTCGGGGGTGGCGTCCTGCGGTGCCGACTGCGCGACGGCGGGACGCGGGGGCACCGCGCCCTTCTGCCGGTCCTTGCGCTTGGGCTGCACGCGCTGACCGCTCTTGGGCTGCTCCACCACCGGGGTGGCGTCCTCGATGACGGCGCCGGACTTGGCGGCACGCTTGGCGGCCTTCGCGGCCTGACGCTCCTTCATCTGCTTCTCTGCGATGGAGCCGGGCGTCGGCATGCGCTTGATCGTGTAGTACTGCTGCCCCATCGACCAGAGGTTCGTCACCGTCCAGTAGATGAGGACACCCACCGGGAAGTTCACGCCCGAGATCGCGAAGACGATCGGCAGCATGTAGAGCATGAGCTTCTGCGTCTGCGCCATCGGACCCTCGAGGGCCGACGGGGGCATGTTCTTCATCGTGAGCTGGCGCTGCGTCGTGAAGGTCGTGACGCTCATCGCGACGATCAGCGCGATGACGACGATGCGGGAGACCATCGAGTCGGTCTGCAGGAAGACGTCGCTCAGCTGTGCACCGAACAGCGTCGACGACTCGATGTCACCAGCGACGTCCCGGGTGATCGGTCCGATGGGATCGGCGTTGCCCTCTGAGATCGCCTTCAGACCGTTCAGCACGCGGAACAGCGCGAAGAAGATCGGCGACTGCAGCAGGATCGGCATGCAGGACGCGAACGGGTTGGTCCCGTGCTTCCGGTACAGCTCCATGGTCTCTCGCGTCATGTTCTCGCGAGACGCCGGGTCGGTCTTGCCCTTGTACTTCTTCTGCACGGCCTGCAGCTCGGGCTGGATCATCTGCATCCCGCGCGAGGCCTTGATCTGCTTGAAGAAGAGCGGGATCAGCACGATGCGGATGACGATCACCAGAGCGACGATCGACAGGACCCACGCCGTACCGGGACCTGCCGACATGCCGAGCGTCGTGAAGAGCCAGTGCGACCCGTAGATGATCCAGGCCACGACCCATTCGATCGGGTAGAGGAAAGCGAAGAAGTCCATCGGTCAAGAAGCTCCAGAGTCGGTGACGCAAAGTCTGCAGTGGCTGCGGGTGTCGTGCCGGCGACACAGGCCGGGGCAGTCAGCCCTCGGCGTGGGTGTGCGCGCCGCGCACGGGCGGCACGTCGTCGACGCCACCGAGACTCCACGGGTTGCACCGCAGCAGGCGCCACAGCGCGAGACCCAGCCCGCGCACGACACCGTGACGCCGCAGGGCGATCAGGGTGTACTGCGAGCAGGACGGGTAGTACTTACAGCTCGGGGGGCTCATCGGGCTGATGAACGCCTGGTAGAAGCGCACCATCCCCACGAGGAGGGTCACCGGGAGCCTGCCGATCAACGAGGGCTCGCGCAGCGGTGCCTCACCCTCGGGTGCGGGGGCGGTGGTCATCTCTTCCCGTCTCCCGTGGCGCGTGCAACCGCACGACGCAAGCAGGAGTCGAGGTCCCGTTCAAGATCCGCATACGTTGCGGCCGACGACGGCGGAAGAGCACGCACGACGGCCCGGGCAGTACTCGGCAGGGCCGAGAGCTGTTCGGCCGCGGCAGCGCGGAGCCGACGCTTCACCAGATTGCGCTGCACAGAGTTGCCCACAGCCTTGGAAACGACAAAACCGACCTGTGGAGTTCCCGATCCTGGGTCCGAGACATTTTCGTCCGGTACCAGGAGGTGAACCACCACGGTCGATCGACCTGCACGCGTGCCGCGGCGCACCGTCCGCTCAAAGTCGACGGAACGGCGCAGTCGGTGCGCCGCGGGCAACACGGCTCAGGCTGAGAGCTCGGCGCGACCCTTGCGGCGACGGTCCGCCAGGATGGCGCGGCCGGCGCGGGTGCGCATGCGCAGCCGGAAACCGTGGGTCTTTGCACGCCGGCGGGTGTTCGGCTGGAAGGTCCGCTTGCTCACGAGGTACTCCAAGAACGTCGGGGTAGGCACACCGTCTGTCCTCGACGATGCAGTGAAAGTTGGCCGATCAATACAGCGATCGGCCTCGCCGACCCGGGGGCCTGCTCCACTGGTCGTGGTCGACGTCGAAGGACGTGACCCGAATCCGTATGTGGGCGCGCAGAAGTACCAGGAACGGCTATATGACGTTACGCCGCCCATGCCCTCCGGGTCAAACCAGAACGGCGAGATCATGCGTGTCGGACGCGCCACATCGGGCGTCTCTGCGGGCCGCGTGGGTGGCTCTGTGACCTGCCCGTGTACCACCTGTCCTGCGGCGATCCTGACAATCCACAACCTGTGGACAACTGTGTGGGCGGTGCTCCATCATGGCAGACTCCAAGACACCCCCAGCACTCGCAGGACCCCGCGCACGAGACGAAGGAAAGCCAGTGGCCAACCCGGACGAGAACATCGGTGACGTCTGGGCACAGACCCTGACGGCACTCGAGGCCCGGCCCGATATGAGCCCCCGGCAGCTCGCCTTCATCCGCCTGGCCAAGCCGATGGCAGTGCTGGACGACATGGTGTTCATCGCTGTCCCCCACGAGCAGACGCGTACCTATCTGGAGACCGCGGTCCGCGACGACCTGGTGTCCGCGATGTCTTCCGTGCTCGGCAGGGACGTGCGCTTCGGCATCACCGTGGATCCCGAGCTGAGCAGCCGTACGCTCGCCGGACCCTCGCAGATCTCAGGGCCGGCCGCCCTCTCGCTCGAGCACGAGCCGCCGGAGCCCGAGCAGGCGCAGATGCCTATCGCTCCGCAGCCGGCGCCGAAGCCCTCGGCCGAGCCCACCCGGCTGAACCCGAAGTACATCTTCGAGACGTTCGTCATCGGTTCATCCAACCGATTCGCCCACGCGGCCGCCGTCGCCGTGGCCGAGGCACCCGCCAAGGCGTACAACCCGCTCTTCATCTACGGCGACTCGGGACTGGGCAAGACCCACCTGATGCACGCCATCGGGCACTACGTCCACAACCTGTACCCGCACATCCGGGTGCGGTACGTGAACTCCGAGGAGTTCACCAACGACTTCATCAACAGCATCGGTGAGGGCAAGGCGGGCGCGTTCCAGCGCCGGTACCGCGACGTCGACGTGCTCCTCATCGACGACATCCAGTTCCTGCAGGGCAAGGAACAGACGATGGAGGAGTTCTTCCACACCTTCAACGCGCTGCACAACGCCAACAAGCAGGTAGTGATCACGTCCGACGTCCCGCCGAAGCAGCTCAACGGCTTCGAGGACCGCCTGCGCTCCCGCTTCGAGTGGGGCCTCATCACCGATGTCCAGCCCCCTGACCTCGAGACCCGCATCGCGATCATGCGGAAGAAGGCAGCGAGCGAGCACCTGGACGTGCCGGCGGACGTCCTCTCCTACATCGGATCGCGCATCTCGACGAACATCCGTGAGCTCGAGGGCGCCCTGATCCGCGTCACCGCGTTCGCGAACCTCAACCGGCAGCAGGTCGACCTGGCTCTCGCGGAGATAGTCCTCAAGGACCTGATCACCGACGATGACGACACCACGGAGATCACGCCGGCCGTCGTCATCGCGCAGACCGCCGCGTACTTCGGTCTCACCATCGACGACCTGTGCGGCTCGTCCCGGTCCCGTGTGCTGGTGACCGCCCGGCAGATAGCCATGTACCTGTGCCGAGAGCTCACTGACCTGTCGCTGCCCAAGATCGGCCAGCAGTTCGGCGGGCGTGACCACACCACCGTCATGCATGCGAACAAGAAGATCGCGGGCCAGATGGCGGAGCGCCGCTCGACCTACAACCAGGTCACCGAGCTCACGAGCCGGATCAAGCAGCAGCAGCGCGGCTGATCCGAAGAAATCTCGCGCGGAGTTCCGAAAACGGACGGCGCGCCACTTTTCGCGCCTATCCCCACCCCTGTGCACAGCCGAACCGGTGCACGGGGGTGTTGCATATCCGCACCTCCACAGGTCTATCCACATGGAGAACGGCGGGGTGCTGCGGTTTCCCTCGGCTCGTCCCCAGCCCTGTGCACGCAAGCTGTGCAGAACCCGGCCTACAACGCTGACCTGCCGATACACACCTGGGGACAAGCCTGTGGACGGCTGTGGACGACGGGCCATTTTCTGTGGGCGGGGACACCCGGATCGGTGGACAGCCTGTGTGTACAAACTGGCCGTCCACAGGTGTCCCCAGTTCATGCACAGTTGGGCCCACAGCTCCTCCACAGGAGAAAAGTGGCCCTGACCTGCACGAAGACCCGATATCCCCAGTATCCACAACCCCTACTACTACTACGACATCTATCTCTAAGAGGGAATCCACACGCCTTCATCAGGCGGTTCGAGCGTTCGGCACACCACTTCGAACATTAGTACTAAGCCGAGGAAGAAGTCCATCCACAACCTGTGCCGCTCGAGTGCCACGTGGTCGGCAACTCGCGTAGGGTTTCCCTCGACAGTCCAGGAACAAGAGGAGATGCAACGGCATGAAGTTCAGGGTCGAGCGCGACGTCCTCGCCGATGCCGTGACGTGGACCGCTCGCACGCTCCCCACGCGTCCGCCGGCTCCCGTACTTGCCGGCGTCCGCATCGAGGCAGACGCTCAGGGCGTCATCAACCTGGCGAGCTTTGACTACGAGACGTCCGCGCGGTCCGAGATTCCCGCCGAGGTCGCAGAACCGGGCACGGTCCTGGTCTCCGGCCGGCTCCTGGCAGAGATCTCCCGGGCACTGCCCAACAAGCCTGTGGATGTCGCACTCGAGGGCAACAAGGTTGTCGTCACCTGCGGCGCGAGCCGGTTCACGCTCCTCACCATGCCTGTGGACGAGTACCCCGCGCTGCCCGGCCTCCCAGAGGTCAGCGGGACGGTCTCAGGCGACGCGTTCACCCACGCCGTCGCCCAGGTGACCGTCGCGGCGAGCCGCGACGACACCCTGCCGCTGCTGACCGGCGTGCGCGTTGAGATCGAGGGCGAACGCATCACGCTGCTCTCCACGGACCGCTACCGCCTCGCGCTTCGTGAGCTCACCTGGACCCCGGCCACCCCGGGCTTCTCCGCGGTGGCCCTCATCCGCGCTCGCACGCTGAACGACGTCGCGAAGTCGCTCGGCTCGGGTGGGCTCGTGAACGTCGGGTTGTCCACAGGCCAGGGCCTCGACCTTGTGGGTTTCGAGGCCGGCGGCCGCCAGACGACGTCGCAGCTCGTCGAGGGCGACTACCCGGCCGTTCGCCGGCTCTTCCCGGACAGCACGCCCATCCACGCGGTGGTCGCGACGGCGCCCCTGATCGAGGCCGCCAAGCGCGTGAGCCTGGTCGCGGAGCGCAACACGCCGATCCGTCTCTCGTTCAGTGACGGCCAGGTCGTGCTCGACGCCGGTCACGGTGACGATGCTCAAGCATCCGAGGCACTGGAGGCAGTGCTGGTGGGCGAGGACATCGCCGTGGCGTTCAACCCGCAGTTCCTGCTCGACGGGCTCGGCGCGCTGGGCACCGACTTCGTCCGGCTCTCGTTCACTCACCCCAACAAGCCGGTCGAGTTCACCGGTCAGGGCAGCCTGGACGGCGAGGACGACTCCGCCTACCGGTACCTGCTGGTCCCGATCCGCTTCACGGGCTGACGGCTCGGGGCTCTCCAGTGGACGGGCCCCGGTATCCACAGCCCACAACCGTCAGTCTGGACAGCCAGCCTGCACCAAGGACGGCCGCCACGAGCGAGCCCGTCGATCGACCCTGGAGGAAGCACGCACATGGTCACCCACATCGGCCTGGTCGGCCTGGGCAAGATGGGCAACAACATGCGGTCCCGCCTGCGCAAGGGCGGCATCGAGGTCACCGGGTTCGACCCGCGGCCGGAGGTCTCGGACGTCCCGACGCTCGCAGACCTGGCGGCCGCCCTTCCGCAGGAGAAGCGGGTTGTCTGGGTGATGGTTCCCGCGGGCGAGCCGACGCGCGGCGTGCTCGACCAGCTCGCCGAGATCCTCAACGAGGGCGACATCGTGATCGAGGGCGGCAACTCCCACTACGTCGAGGACCAGGAGCGTGCCGCCGAGCTCGCCAAGAACGGCATCGGCTACCTCGACGTGGGTGTGAGCGGTGGTGTCTGGGGGCTGGAGAACGGCTACGGCCTGATGGTCGGTGGCGCTGCCGCCGACGTCGAGTCGGTCATGCCGGTCTTCGACGCGCTGCGCCCGGAGGGGCCCCGTGAGGAGGGCTTCGTCCACGCGGGCGGCGTCGGCGCCGGCCACTACGCCAAGATGGTCCACAACGGCATCGAGTACGGCCTCATGCAGGCGTACGCCGAGGGTTATGAGCTGCTCGCGGCCAAGTCCGACGTCATCACCGACGTGCACGGCACGATGAAGGCCTGGAGCCGCGGTACCGTCGTGCGCTCCTGGCTTCTCGACCTCATGGTCAAGGCGCTGGAGCAGGACCCGAAGCTCGCCCTGCTGGACGACTGGGTCGACGACTCCGGCGAGGGTCGGTGGACCGTGGACGAGGGAATCGACATGGCAGTTCCGCTGCCCGTCATCTCCGCTGCGCTGTTCGCCCGCTTCGCCTCCCGCCAGGAGCAGTCGCCTGCCATGAAGGCGGTGGCCGCGCTGCGTCAGCAGTTCGGTGGGCACGCGGTGAAGTCGGCCGAGTAGCGCACGGGACGTACGATCTCCTACCGATGTACGTCTCCCACCTCTCCCTGCTGGACTTCCGGTCGTATGCCTCGGCCGACGTGGAGCTCGAACCCGGGGTCAACGCGTTCGTAGGGCGCAACGGCCGGGGCAAGACCAACCTCGTCGAGGCGATCGGTTATGTCGCGACGCTCGGCTCGCACCGCGTCGCCACCGACGCGCCGCTGATCCGGTCGGGCGCCGACCGCGCCGTCGTGCGGACGCGGATCGTCCGCGGGGACCGGGCAAGCACCGTCGAGCTGGAGATCACCCAGGGCAAGGCGAACCGCGCACGCATCAACCGTGGTCAGGCGGTGCGTGCGCGGGACGTGCTGGGGGTGTTGCGGACGGTGCTCTTCGCACCCGAGGACCTCTCGTTGGTCAAGGGTGAGCCCGACGGCCGACGGCGGTTCATGGACCAGCTGCTGGTCCTGATGATGCCGAGGGTGTCCTCGGTCCTCTCGGACTATGAGCGGGTGCTCAGGCAGCGTTCCGCACTGCTCAAGTCGGCCCGGTCATCACGGAGGTCTGGTGGCTCGTCGCGGGCGGAGAGCGCTGCGGCGGAGCTCGCGACACTCGACGTCTGGGATGCGCGGCTGGCCGAGCTCGGCGCGGAGATCCTGTCGCTGCGGATCCAGCTGGTCGAGGTGCTGCGTCCTGCGGTCGCTGCCGCGTACGAGCAGGTGAGCGACGCCGACGGGGATGCGGAGATCGCGTATCGGTCATCGCTCCCCGCCCTCTCGGCAGGCGATCCACAGGAGTTGTCCACAGGTCCTGGGGATAACTTCGCCGACGTGGGACGGCTGCGGGACCTGCTGCTGGAGGCTCTCGTCACGGCGCGACCGCAGGAGCTGGAACGAGGAGTGAGCCTCGTCGGCCCGCACCGTGACGACCTCGTCCTGACGCTCGGCGGGTTGCCGGCCAAGGGCTACGCGAGCCACGGCGAGTCCTGGTCGTTCGCGCTCGCGCTGCGCCTTGCATCATTCCGGCTCCTCGGCGGAGATCCGCAGAATTCGGCGGATTCACCCGCTTTCTGGGACCCGGAACGTGGCACTGATGCTGATCCCGTACTGATCCTCGACGACGTGTTCGCCGAACTCGACGTCAGGCGCAGGCAACGGCTCGCCGACCTGGTGCTACCGGCTCGCCAGGTGCTGGTGACGGCAGCCGTGGCCGAAGACATTCCCCCTGCCCTCAACGGCGTACGGTTTCACGTGGAACCCGGGACGGTGACTCGTGACTGACAACTCTCCACAGGGGCCTGTGGATAACTCTGAGCCCCCTTTGACGCCCCCCTCCGAGGTGGCGCGCGCCGCTCTGAACCGAGCCAAGGCCGCGGCGCGAGCGCGCGGTCTCCGGCCTGGGTCGCCGTCACGCCGGTCCCCCCTGGCCGAACCGCGGTCGAGTGGATCGGGCCCGGGTGCCCGCGACCCCCAGCTGCTCGGCGCGCTCGTCGGCCGGCTGCTGCGCGAGAAGGGCTGGACCGAGGACGTCTCGGTGGGCGGGGTGATGGGCCGGTGGCGCGAGGTGGTGGGTCCCGAGATCGCCGACCACTGCACACCGGAGACCTTCGAGGACAAGGTGCTCGTGGTTCGCGCGGACTCAACGGCGTGGGCGACTCAGCTCCGGCTGCTCGTACCCACGCTGCGCAGGCGCATGGCCGAGGAGATCGGCGAGGGTGTGGTCGAGGAGGTCACCGTGCTCGGCCCGGCCGGCCCCGGGTTCCGCAAGGGCCCGCGCTCCGTACGCGGCCCGGGTCCGCGGGACACCTGGGGCTGACTTCAGACCCTGCCGGTACGTGTCCGGACCCGTGCGGTGCCCGGATGGCTCGTCCGGGAACTGATCGTTCGGGGATGCAGGAAGGGCCCCCGGCAGAAGCCGGGGGCCCTCTTTGCTCAGCTGCGCCGAGGCGTCAGCCAGGTGCTACCAGATCAGGCGCTCTGCATACGCTTGCGGGCCCAGACCAGGGCGACGCCACCAGCAGCGAGCAGCGCGGCGAACGCGATGGCGCCACCGACGGTCGCACCGGTCGCGGCGAGCACCGGGGGCTCCTCAGCGGCAGGGCTGGGCGAAGCCGACGGCTCGTCGGACGGCACGGGAGCCGGCGGGACGGATGCCTCGTCGGTGGGGACCACGGAGGGCTCCTCCGAGGGCTCGGGCTCGGTGACGGGGGGCTCGCTCGGCGAGGGCTCCGGGGTCGGCTCCGCCGTGACGCACGGCTCGATGGTCCCGCCGAAGTCCTTGACGCCCTGGCCGTCAGGAGAGTCGTACGAGACGGTCCAGGTGTGCGCCACCGTCGCGTCGAGGGTGTCCCACTTGTTCTCGTAGCTGTACTCGTACTGCGGCTGGTTCTGGCCGGACTTGAAGCCGACCTCTTCGAACGTACCGGACTCGACCTCGGCGTCGTCGATGGTGACGACGACGGAGGCACCGGCGGGGTACATCTTGGCGGTGGCAGAGACGAACGAGACGCCGGCTGCGGCGTCGCAGCCCGCTACGGCTTCGGGAATGTGAGCGGACGCGGATGCCGCGCCGACGACGATGCCGCCGAGGGTGAGTGCGGCGAGGGCGCCGCCCGCGAGAAGTTTCTTCACTGTGAAGTCCTTCGAGAGAGACTGGGCGCAAGTTGCGCAAATGACCGGTCGGCGCTATTAGAGCAGAAAACGGCAAATCAACGAAATGTCACCCTCTGTCGGTAAATCGTCTAACCTTCGGCAGCCCCGGGCATGACGCTTCGCGGACGATCTGGAGGGCGACGGCAGCCGATGGCGAACACCTGTACGAATCGCCGTCGAGACGAGTCCGTCGACGTCGGCCCAGGGGTCGGTCAAGGCCTCGTCGAAGGGTCCGGCGACCCTCTCAGGACCCTTCCAGGAGCGCAAAAATCACCCTGTGGAGAAAGGTTGTGGAGGAGTGGCTACAAACGGCCTCGGATCCCGGGTTTTCGCCGCTCAGAAGGTAGTATGAGGGGGTCAACCGCGCCGGGTCCCAGGATCGTCCTGAGGCCCGGAACGCTGAGCACCGACGAGCCGTCGGATCGTACGTCAGCACCCGAGCACGGCATGAACCCTTGTGGGTCCGAGCCGCTCGTGCAGCCGCTGGTACGTCCGTCGTCGTGCACATCGTGTGCCTGAAAGACGAGGAGCAACCCCGCCCGTGACAGAGCGAATCGACGGCGGCTACGACGCCGGGAACATCACAGTCCTGGAAGGTCTCGAGGCCGTTCGTAAGCGACCGGGCATGTATATCGGATCGACCGGTGAGCGTGGGCTCCACCACCTTGTGTACGAGATTGTGGATAACGCTGTGGACGAAGCCCTTGCGGGCCATGCCACAGAGATCGACGTGCGGCTCCTGGCCGACGGCGGCGTCCGTGTCACCGACGACGGCCGAGGCATCCCGGTCGCGATGCACCCGACCGAGGGCAAGCCCACGCTCGAGGTGGTCATGACGATCCTGCACGCCGGCGGCAAGTTCGGTGGCGGCGGCTACGCCGTCTCCGGCGGGCTGCACGGTGTCGGCATGTCCGTGGTCAACGCACTGAGCTACCGCTTCGTCTCCGAGGTACGCCGCGACGGGTACAACTGGCGTCAGGAGTACGCCGACGGCGGCAACCCGGTCACCGGCGTCGACCGGCTGGAGCCGCTCGGCCCCGACGAGGGCACCGGCACCACCCAGACCTTCTGGGCCGACGGGACGATCTTCGAGACCACCGAGTACGACTTCGAGACGCTCCGTGCCCGGTTCCAGCAGTACGCGTTCCTCAACAAGGGCCTGAAGATCACGCTCACCGACGAGCGTGCTGGCCACTCCTCCGCCACCGACGAGGTGACGGGTGCCGAGCGCGAGGCCGCTGCGGACGACGTGGTCACCGCCGAGAGCAGGCCGTCGGCCGACGGACAGGAGTCCGGCTCGGAGTCGGACGACTGGCGCACTGTCACGTACAAGTACGAGAACGGCCTGATGGACTACGTGCACCACCTCAACTCCGCGAAGCGGGTGGAGCTCGTGCACCCGGACGTGATCTGGTTCGAGAGCGAGGACACGGAGCGCAAGATCGCCGTCGAGATCGCACTGCAGTGGACCAGCGCCTACAGCGAGTCGGTGCACACGTTCGCGAACACGATCTCGACCACCGAGGGCGGGACGCACGAGGAAGGTTTCCGCGCAGCCATGACCACGCTGGTCAACAGCTACGCGCGGGACAAGAACATCATCAAGGAGAAGGACGAGAACCTCACGGGTGACGACATCCGCGAGGGCCTCACCGCCGTCATCTCCGTGAAGCTCGGTGAGCCGCAGTTCGAGGGGCAGACCAAGACGAAGCTCGGCAACACGGAGGCCAAGACCTTCGTGCAGCGCGTGGTGCGCGAGCAGCTCGTCGACTGGTTCGACGCTCACCCGAACGAGGCACGTGACGTCATCCGCAAGGCGATCTCTGCCTCGCAGGCCCGCATCGCGGCGCGCAAGGCGCGCGAGGCGACCCGCCGCAAGGGTGTCCTGAACGGCGGCGGCATGCCGGGCAAGCTCAGGGACTGCCAGTCGCGCTTCCCCGACGAGTGCGAGATCTACGTCGTCGAGGGTGACTCGGCCGGCGGTTCCGCGGTGCGCGGGCGCAACCCGCACAACCAGGCGATCCTCCCTCTGCGCGGCAAGATCCTGAACGTGGAGCGCGCGCGGCTCGACAAGGCGCTGTCCAACGCCGAGGTGCAGGCGCTCATCACCTCGTTCGGCACGGGCATCGGTGAGGACTTCGACATCTCGAAGCTCAAGTACCACAAGATCGTGCTCATGGCCGACGCCGACGTCGACGGCCAGCACATCTGCACCCTGCTGCTCACCCTGCTGTTCCGCTACATGCGCCCGCTCATCGAGCACGGCCACGTGTACCTCGCGCAGCCGCCGTTGTACCGGATCAAGTGGAGCAACGCCCCGCACGACTACGTGTACTCGGACCGGGAGCGCGACGCGTTCCTCGAGGCGGGCGCCGCGCAGGGCAAGCGGATCCCCAAGGACAACGGCATCCAGCGCTACAAGGGCCTGGGTGAGATGGACTATTCCGAGCTCTGGGACACCACGATGGACCCGGACCACCGGACGCTGCTGCAGGTGACCATGGACGACGCGGCTGCGGCCGACGAGATCTTCTCGGTGCTCATGGGCGAGGACGTCGAGTCCCGCCGCACGTTCATCCAGCGCAATGCCAAGGATGTGCGCTTCCTCGACATCTGAGGAATGAGCGCGCGAGCCCCATCAGGTGGCTCGCGCGCCCCGCGCGACCGCCCCACCAGGGCGTGCGACGTCGGACACGGACATGGCGGCCCAGGAGACGAAGTGACACGCCCACCGGCGTGGAAAGGAAGTACAGACGGTGACGGACGAGACCCCCGGCGTAGAGAACTCCGACGACGGCATTCCGATGGAGGACGCCCGAGTAGCGGTGCACCACGGCCGCGTCGAGCAGGTTGACCTTCAGCTCGAGATGCAGCGGTCGTACCTCGACTACGCGATGAGCGTGATCGTGGGCCGCGCCCTGCCCGACGTGCGGGACGGCCTCAAGCCGGTGCACCGCCGCGTCATCTATGCGATGTACGACGGCGGCTACCGGCCGGACCGCGCGTACTCCAAGTGCTCGCGTGTCGTGGGCGACGTCATGGGCAAGTACCACCCCCACGGCGACACCTCCATCTACGACACCCTGGTGCGCCTGGTCCAGGACTGGGTGCTGCGCTACCCGCTGGTCGCGGGCCAGGGCAACTTCGGCTCGCCGGGCAACGACCCGGCGGCCGCCCCGCGGTACACCGAGTGCAAGATGGCGCCGCTCGCGCTGGAGATGGTGCGGGACATCGAGAAGGGCACCGTCGACTTCCGGCCGAACTACGACGGACGGACCCAGGAGCCCGTGGTCCTGCCGTCACGCATCCCGAACCTCCTGGTCAACGGGTCGGCCGGCATCGCCGTCGGGATGGCGACGAACATCCCGCCGCACAACCTGCGCGAGGTCGTCGAGGGCGTGCGGTGGCACCTCGCAAACCCCGACGCGACCCGCGAGGAGCTGCTCGAGGCGCTCCTGGAGCGCATCAAGGGCCCGGACTTCCCGTCCGGCGCGCAGATCCTCGGACACAAGGGCATCGAGGACGCCTACCGCACGGGTCGTGGCTCCATCACGATGCGTGCGGTCGTCAGCGTCGAGGAGATCCAGAACCGGATCTGCCTGGTCGTGACCGAGCTGCCGTACATGGTGAACCCGGACAACCTGGCGTCGAAGATCGCCGACCTCGTCAACGACGGTCGGATCAACGGCATCGCGGACATCCGCGACGAGACGTCCGGCCGCACGGGTCAGCGCCTCGTGATCGTCCTCAAGCGCGACGCCGTGGCGAAGGTGGTGCTGAACAACCTCTACAAGCACACGCCGCTGCAGGAGAACTTCAGCGCGAACATGCTCGCGCTGGTCGACGAGGTGCCCCGCACGCTCAGCATCGACGCGTTCGTGCGCCACTGGACCACGCACCAGATCGAGGTCGTGCGCCGGCGCACCGAGTACCTCCTCAAGGAGGCGCAGGACCAGATCCACATCTACGAGGGCTACCTCAAGGCCCTCGACGCGCTCGACGAGGTCATCGCGCTGATCCGCCGCTCCCCCGACGCGGACGAAGCGCGGACGGGCCTGATGGAGCTGCTCACGATCGACGAGCTGCAGGCGAACGCGATCCTGGCGCTTCAGCTGCGTCGGCTGGCGGCGCTCGAGCGACAGAAGATCCTCGACGAGCACGCCAAGCTGCGGATCGCGATCGACGACTACCTGGACATCCTCGCCAAGCCGGACCGCCAGCGGGCCATCGTGGGCGACGAGCTCACCGAGGTGACCGAGCGCTGGGGCGACGAGCGTCGCACCACGATCCTTCCGTACGACGGCGACATGTCGATGGAGGACCTCATCCCCGAGGAGGACGTGGTCGTCACCATCACGCGTGGCGGTTACGCCAAGCGGACCCGGACGGACAACTACCGCTCGCAGAAGCGCGGCGGCAAGGGTGTGCGCGGCGCGCAGCTGCGCGAGGACGACATCGTGGACCACTTCTTCACGACGACGACCCACCACTGGATGTTGTTCTTCACCAACCTGGGCCGGGTCTACCGGGCCAAGGGGTACGAGCTACCCGAGGGCGGCCGCGACTCCAAGGGTCAGCACGTCGCGAACCTCCTGGCCTTCCAGCCCGGCGAGAAGATCGCCCAGGTGCTCGACATCCCCGACTACGAGGCGGCGGAGTACCTGGTCCTGGCCACACGGCGCGGGCTCGTCAAGAAGACCCGGCTGAGCGAGTACAACTCGCCGCGGTCGGGCGGCCTCATCGCGATCAACTTGCGCGAGGACGAGGACGGCGCCGCGGACGAGCTGGTCTCGGCCAGGCTCGTGAACGCCGACGACGACCTCATCCTCGTCTCGCGCAAGGGCCAGTCGATCCGCTTCCACGCGGACGACGAGTCGATCCGCCCCCTGGGCCGCGCCACCTCGGGCGTCACCGGGATGAAGTTCCGGGAGGACGACGAGCTGCTCTCCGCGGCCGTGGTCATCGACGGGGCGGACCTCTTCGTGGTCACCGAGGGCGGTTTCGCGAAGCGCACCCGCATCTCGGAGTACCGGGTCCAGGGCCGTGGTGGTCTCGGAATCAAGGTCGCCAACCTCGTGGAGGCGCGCGGCGATCTCGTGGGCGCGCTGGTGACGTATGCCGACGACGAGGTGCTCGTCATCATGGAGCGCGGCAAGATCGTGCGTTCCGCGGTTGCCGAAGTTAACCTCACTGGCCGGAACACGCAGGGGGTAACCTTCGCAAAGCCGGACAAGGGCGACAGGATTATCGCCGTCGCGCGCAACGCGGAGCGTGAGGACGCGGGCGATGCGACAGGTGCTGTGGACGAGATCTCCGACGGCGACTCCGCGGAGCGGGTTACCGTGGAAGAGATTCCGACCCCTGATGAAGTTCCGAGCACCCCTGAGCAGGACAGCACCGGACGCGAGGACAGCTGATGACGAGTGACAAGAGCGGGCCCGTGCGCACGGCGTCGCCCGAGCTCGATGAGGACCTGGAGATCACCCGGGATCGCAAGGAGGTAAACGGGGAGCAGGCCGCGGCCGACGCCCCTGACTCGAAGCAGGCGGGGGCGAGCTCGAGCAAGAGCTCGGCGTCGGCGAAGACCGACGACGGGTCAGGCGCCGCTACGAGCGGTTCCGGCGGGGCGAGCGGAAACGCCGACCTGCTGTCCGGGCCGGTCGCGGTTCCCGCTCCGCCGACGACGCAGGCCCGCCCCAGGCCTGGCGCGGAGGCACCCGTGCCGCCGGCACCGGGGGAGTCGAGCATTCCTACGACGGGCGGGGTCTGGCGTTCCGCGTACGAGGCGGGCCGCCCAGGCAGGGACTCCAAGTCGGCCGCGCCCGCGGCGGCCGACGCGCCTGCCACTCCGGCGGCACCGGTCAAGCCGGCCGTCTCGGGCTCGGCCAAGCCGGCCACGTCGCCCAAGCCGGCCACCCCGCCGGCGCCACCCACGCCGGCCACGCCGACGAGCAGCCAGCCCGTATCCGGGCCTGGTCTCGTCTCGGCCAGGTCCGACGTCCCGGCTCCGGCGTCCGACGCCACCGCGAAGTCGTGGAACCGCGTCCCGGCACCGAACACCCCGCCGGCACCTCCCACCGCGACGTCGGAGGGTACGGACGGTGTTCGAGCCGGCGCGATGAAGGCAGCCCAGGCCGCTCTCGACGCGGCACGCAGTGCAGCCAAGAAAGTGACGTCGATAATGCCCGACGACGATACGCGGTCGGCAACACCCGCGAACGACGCCCCGGCTCGGCCGGAGATGCACTACACGGCGGGCGGAGTGCGCGGAACTGCCACTCCGGCGGCTGCGCAGGCTGCGGGTACGACGCCTCAGGCGCCGTCGGAGCCGACTTCGGCCCCGACCCCGGAGGCACCTCGCTCTGCTCCGGCCGGGCCGCGCCGGGTACGCCTCGCCATCTCTCGTGTGGACCCGTGGTCCGTCATGAAGCTGGCGTTCCTGCTGGCCGTGGCGATCGCGATCATGACGGTGGTCGCCACAGCGGTGTTCTGGTCCGTGCTGAACAGCCTCGGCGTGTTCACCACCATCCAGGACTTCGTGAAGGAAGCCGTCGGGCCGCAGAGTGACGTGAACCTTACGCAGTTCGTGGAGTTCCCCCGTGTCATCTCGCTGGCGACCCTGATCAGCATCTGTAACATTGTCCTGTTGACGGCGATCGCCACGATCATGGCTTTCCTCTACAACATCACTGCAGCACTCGTCGGTGGCGTGCACATGACGCTGACCGACGACTGACGTCTCCCCGACGTCACCCAGAGCGTTCTCGTGCGCTGCCGCGCACGACTCGATGCACGTCACACCGCGAACCGCGTTTTCGGTTTGGGACATCGTCCCGACCTGGGGTAATCTCCAGTGTCGCGGCAGCGTGCGGAACGCTCGCCCGGGGCTATAGCTCAGACGGTTAGAGCGCTTCCCTGATAAGGAAGAGGTCGGAGGTTCAAGTCCTCCTAGCCCCACTCCCGGACCTGCAGAGGCTCCCCAGGAGGAACTCGTGAAGAAGCTGCTGATAGTGCTGCTCGCTGCTGGAGCCGGCTACGTTCTCTGGCGCAAGCTGAGCGAGGACGCCGCGGGACGTGACCTGTGGTCCGAGGTCACCGACTCGCTCGACTGAGCAGCCGGCAGAGGGGGCCATGGCGCAATTGGTAGCGCACCTGCTTTGCAAGCAGGGGGTTGGGGGTTCGAGTCCCCCTGGCTCCACCCCCGATGACCTGTGGCGATACTCTCGCCGCAGGTCATTTTTTATGCCCTGGTCCTGGACCGAGGACGTGGGCCGATGACCGGATCGGCTCTGGCATGACAGGAGGGCCTGGCCGCTCTGGCCAGGCCCTCCTGTCATGCTCACGGGGAAGCGGAGGTCAGCCCTCCTGCTTGCCCTCCCCCGCGGTCTTCGGCTTCGCGGGCGGAACCTCGTCCACTACGGGCAGGTCCTCTGCGGAGTCGGCCGGAACGGCCTCGTCGAAGATCGGGCTCTCGATGGGTGCAGCCGTGTCGCTGGAACCGAGGTCCGACTCCCCCGCCGTCGCCGCTGCGGGGTCGCTACCGCCGCGCTTCTGTGCGGCGGTGCTCGCCTTCTGCGCCGTCGCCCAGGCCGCGTCCAGGACCGGAGCGGCCTTCTCCTTGGCGGCGTCCAGCACAGGTGCCGCCTTCTCCAGCACCGGTGCGGCCTTCTCCTTCGCCGCCTCGAACGCGGGGCTCGCCGCCGAGTAGGCCCGAGCGCCGAGGTCCTTGGCCGTCTGTGCGGCCTTGGCCCCCGCCTCCTTGCCCTTGGCGACGGCGGAACCGGCCGCCGCACCGACGCCGGACGAGTGGCGCGCGGCGCCGTTCGAGTAGTCGGCACCCGTGCCCTGCTCCCAGGGTTCGGCCCACGGGTCGGTCTGGGGCTGCGCACGCTTCCAGAACACGTAGCCGGCCACGGCCGCGCCACCGGCCGCCAGTGCCACGAACCAACCCTTCTTGGAGCCCTTCTTGTTGGCCTCGTCCGCCGCCTTGGCGACGGATTCGGCGAGCGCGGCCTTGTTCTGTGCCGTCGCCGCGTTGGCAGCCGCGCCGTTGAACGCGGAGACCATCTTCGGCAGCAGGTCGTCCACGAGCTTGTCGTGCGCGGAGTCGATGAGTGGCGCTGCCTTGCCTGCGGCCTTCTCGACCTGGGGGGCGGCAGCCTGGAGGCTGTCCTGCCACGCCTTCTCCGCACGCGGCGTCAGCCACGCGATGAAGTCGTTCACGCGAGGCTGAGCCCAGTCCTTGGCGTTCGAAGCCCGGTCCTTGGCCTGGGCCGCGACGGCCCCAGCCTGCGTTGCGGCCTTGGAGCTGACGTCGGAAAGCAGAGCTGCCGCCTCCGCGGCCCTCTCCTTGACCTTCTCGGTGTCGATCTTGCTCGTGTCCACGTAGTCGGTCACCTTCTTGCGGGTCATGAAGCTCCCCTCGAACTGTTCATATAGTCCTCAAGATGACACTCTGCCACCGCACGGGCCCACTGGCGAGAGCGGGCGGAGTCGGTGCAGCACCAGCGGGCTGCTCCGTGGGAGGATTGATACATGTTCGCAATCCTGCACACCACCTCCGGTGACATCCGTATCGAGCTCTTCCCGAACCACGCGCCCAAGACTGTCGAGAACTTCGTCGGCCTCGCGACCGGCGAGAAGGCATGGACGGACCCGCGGACGGGCGAGGAGCGCAAGGACCCGTTCTACGACGGCCTGATCTTCCACCGCGTCATCGAAGACTTCATGATCCAGGGCGGCTGCCCGCTCGGGACGGGAACCGGCGGCCCCGGGTACACGTTCAACGACGAGATCCACCCCGAGCTTCAGTTCAACGAGAAGTACATCCTCGCGATGGCCAACGCCGGCAAGCGTCGCAACCCGGTGACGGGCGAGATCGAGGGCACCAACGGTTCGCAGTTCTTCCTCACCACCGCGGAGACCCCGTGGCTCAACGGCAAGCACACCATCTTCGGCAAGGTGGCGGACGACGCGTCGCGCACGGTCGTCGACGAGGTCGGCAAGACCCGCACGCGTCCTGGCGACCGCCCGGTCGACGACATCACGATCACGTCGGTCACCATCGAGCCCTGAGCGACGGCGGCGACCGCTCCGCTCCGGCGGGACCAGGCACGACCAGCGAGTACTTGAGGACCGAGGGGACTGAGGACGTATCGCGATGAACGACCCGGCCGCCGAGGAGCCGACCGAGGCCGAGGCTCCCGTGTGCCCGCGCCACCCGGACCGGGTGGCCTACGTACGTTGCCAGCGGTGCGGTCGGCCCGCGTGCCCCGAGTGTCAGCGGCCGGCGGCCGTCGGCGTGCAGTGCGTCGACTGCGTCCGGGAGGCGAAGCGCGCCGCGCCGCGCGTCCGGACCGTCTTCGGCGGCTCCGCCGACAGTGCCGCGGTTAACGGCCGGCCGGTCGTGACGTTCACGATCATCGGGATCTGCGTCGCGAGCTGGCTGCTGCAGCTGGTGACGGCGGGCGAATGGACGCGGCTGCTGTGGTTCTGGCCCGCAGGTGGTGCGGCTGAGCCGTGGCGCTTCCTCACGGCCTCGTTCCTGCACTCCACGTCACCGCTGCACATCCTGTTCAACATGTATGCCCTGTGGATAACCGGGCAGTTCCTCGAGCCGTTGCTCGGGCGGTTGCGCTTCGGGATCCTGTGCCTGCTCTCCGCGGTGGGCGGGTCGGTCGGCGTGCTGCTCCTCGCGGGCGACCCGTTCACGTCGAACGCCTGGGGGACGCCGGTGGTCGGCGCATCCGGCATGGTGTTCGGGCTGTTCGGCGCGATGCTTCCCGTCATGCGGCGGCTGGGCCGGAGCATGGGCCAGGTGATCGTCCTGCTCGTGATCAATGGTGCCATCGGCTTTGTCGTGCCGGGCATCTCCTGGCAGGCGCACCTGGGCGGGCTCGTCACGGGGGCGCTGGTGGCCGCCGCGTACGCCTACGCACCGAAGGAACGCCGCGCCGTCGTCGCCTGGGCGGTGCCACTTGCCGGCATCGCACTCCTGACCGGCCTGGCGGTGATGCGGTACAGCTCGGTGGGTCTCCTGTGACCGGAGCGACGACGCCTCCGGCTCTGGTTCGACACCCGTCCGAACCGAGCAACTGGGCCGTTCCCGGCACCTGGCGGTGTGTCACCACTCTCTTTTCCCCAGCTTTACCCACAGCTGTGGATAAATAGGGATACAGTTCCGCGGCCGCCTCAGCGCGGCCGCGGAACGCTCACTTCCAGCGCGTGGTCAGGCCGAAACCCACGATGATCAGGCCGAAGCCGACCGCGAGGTTCCACTGACCGATCTGCGGGATCGGCAGGCCGAGGCCGGAGCTCGTGAGGTAGAACGTCACGATCCAGACGAGGCCGAGGATCATCAGGGTCAGCATCACCGGAGCGAGCCAGCGCGGGTTGGTCGCCTCTCCGGGCAGCGCGACCTTCGCCTCGGACTTCTCAGCCTTGGGCGTGACCTTCTTCTTGTTGCGGGACTTCGACTCGGGCACGAGGCGGGCTCCTGTCCTGGGGTGGTCTGCCCGACGGGTGTGCCGAGCCGACGTCTGCTTTCTCTTGGACTAGCGTAGTGCTCCACAGGCCGCAGGCGTGACCAGACGCGTCAGTGGGTTTGTCGATTGTTGCAGGAGGGACGCGGTGACCGGAGCCGAACCGACCCCCGCGCCGTCCGCGAAGGACAGTGCGACGGGCTTTTTCCGCGCCTCGATGCATGCGGGATGGCGGTCCTGGTTGAGCGTGGGCGCCGTGGCCGTGCTGGCCGGACTCATGTTCAGTGCCAGCGCTCGGCTGGCTGACGGCGGCGGTGCCGACACCCGTGACCCGCAGGACCTCGCCCAGCTGGTGGGCGCCGAGACGAGCAGGGTCTCCGACCTCACCGAGCGTGCAGGCGAGCTGGACCGGGAGATCGAGACGCTGAGTGCCCGCGCCGGCGCCACCGTCCCCAGGCTGGACGGCGACCTGGTCCAGCGGGAGGGCGTGGTGTCCGGCTCCGAGCCCGTCGGCGGTGCCGGGCTCACGGTGACGCTCGACGACGCGCCCTCGACGTCGGTCGGTGCGGGGCCCGGCGGGGTGGAGCCGCAGCCCGACGACCTCGTGGTGCACCAGCAGGACCTGCAGCACGTGATCAACGCGCTGTGGGCCGGTGGCGCGGAGGCCATGACGCTGCAGGGTGAGCGTGTGACCTCGACCTCAGCGTTCCGTTGCTCCGGAAACATCCTGTTGCTGCACGGGAAGGTGTTCTCACCCCCCTACAAGGTGACGGCGGTCGGCAACCCGGCGAAGATGGAGTCGTCGCTGATGAGTTCCGAGGGTGTGCAGACGTATCTCGAGTACGTCGACTGGGTGCACCTGGGCTGGGACGTGCGACGCAGCGACAACCTCGACCTCCCCGCGTACGACGGCGGAGGTCTGCAGTATGCGACGGTTCCCGACGGTACGGAGGTCTTTGGATGACCCACGCGCAGGCCGGCCACAACGTGCCGCTGCCACAGGAGGTCTTCCCCATCGCGTATGAGCGCGGCCCCTCCGGCATGGGTCCGCGCAACGCGCGGCGCCCGAGCGGGCCGGCGGCGCCCATGCGGCCGGTCGCCTGGCTGATCGGCGTCCTGGGCGAGCTCCTGGTGACCGCCGGCGTCGTGCTCGGTCTCTTCGTCGTGTGGCAGCTCTGGTGGACCGACGTCGAGGGCGAGCGGGCACAGAGCGAGATCATCGCCGAGATGGACTGGGAGGGCACCCAGACCGGCCCGGCGACCTCCACCGAATATCGCGACCCGCCGCCGGTCATGAAGGAACCGCCAGAGGCTGGGACCCTCTTCGCGCAGATGTTCATCCCCCGGTTCGGGAACGACTACATCAAGCCCGTCGCCGAGGGCACGGACAAGGCGACGGTGCTCGACACCATCGGCATCGGGCACTACGACGGCACGGCGATGCCGGGTGACCTCGGGAACTTCGCCGTCGCCGCGCACCGCACCACCTACGGCAAGCCGTTCAACCAGATCGCGGAGCTCAAGAAGGGTGACGCCGTCGTGGTCCGCACCAAGGAGACCTGGTACGTCTACAAGGTGACCGAGTCGAAGATCGTCCTCCCGCAGAACGTCGAGGTGATCGCGCCGGTGCCCGGGGTGACCAAGGACCAGCCCATGCCGGAGCTGACCAAGCGGTTCATCACGCTGACGTCCTGCCACCCGATGTTCTCCGCCACCGAGCGGTACATCGTGCACGGCGAGCTCGACTACTGGTCCCCTGTGGGCGAAGGCAAGCCGAAGGAGCTGATGAGCTGATGTACGGGCTGTTGTGGCGAGCCATCCCCGGACCCGGCTGGTTCAAGTTCCTGGTGTGCCTCGTGCTCATCTTCGGCGTGGTCGCCGTGTGCTTCACCGAGTTCTTCCCGTGGCTCAGCGAGTACATGCCGTTCAACGACACGACGGTCGGCGCGTAGCGGTCCTCGCCGTAGCATTTGACCATGACGCGCATCCTCGTCGTCGACAACTACGACTCGTTCGTCTACACGATCGTCGGCTACCTCGACCAGATCGGCGCCCGGACCGTGGTGGTCCGGAACGACGCCGTACCCTCCCCCGACGCCGACGGCCGCTACTGGTACGACGACGGCGACGGCTCCCGCGAGCCCTATGACGGCGTGCTCGTGTCCCCCGGACCCGGCACCCCCGCGGAGGCCGGTGCCTCCGAGGACGTCATCCGTGCCTGCGCCCGGTCCCGCACCCCGATGCTCGGGGTCTGCCTCGGGCACCAGGCCCTCGCGGAGGTGTACGGCGGCAAGGTGACCCATGCCCCGGAGCTCATGCACGGCAAGACGAGTCTCGTCGAGCACACGGGCCACGGCGTCCTCGCCGGACTGCCCATGCCGTTCACCGCAACGCGGTACCACTCGCTCGCCGTGACGCCCGACAGTGTGCCGACGGAGCTCGAGGTGACGTGCACGACGGCGTCGGGCATCGTCATGGGACTGCAGCACCGGGAGCTGCCGCTGCACGGCGTGCAGTTCCACCCGGAGTCGGTCCTCACCGAGGGCGGACACCGGCTGCTCGCGAACTGGCTGGAGACCTGCGGGCTCGAGGGCGCGGTGGAGCGGGCACAGGGAATGGCGCCGCTGGTCACCACGTGACCGACGACGCCATGCCTGTCCTGCGCTGACCCTGCCCTGCGCTGACCGGTACCGCCCGGTCAGCGCAGTCGTGCTACGGGAAGACGCCCTCGCCCTCGCCGCCCCCGCCTTCGCCCTCGCCGCCTTCGCCCTCGCCGCCGCCGTCAGCAGGGCCGGTCGAGATCACGAGGCCGATGTAGGCGCCCTCCTCGACGGTGGTACCTGGCTGCGGGTCCGACCTGATGACCTGCCCGGCCGCGACGATGTCCGAGGCCTCCTCGGCCGTCTGGTCGCAGGTGATACGCACGCCGGTACAGGCGACCTGGGCCTCCTCGAGCGTCTTGCCGACGAGATCGTGGGGTACCTGCGTCTCCGTGGGAGCCGGCGCCACCGCGAGATAGACGGTGACGGACTGGCCCTGCGGGACGTCACCGGCCTCCGGGTCGGTGCGGACCACAGTGCCCGGCGGCACCTCTTCGCTCTCCTCGTTGTCGTACACGATGGTGCCGAGGCCGAGGTTCGCCAGCTGCGCGCTGGCACCTTCCTTGGACTGGCCGACGACGTTCGGGAGCGTCGTGTTACCCGTCGAGAGGTAGAGGGTGACCTCGTCGCCTTCCTGCGCGGGCTGGCCGGCGCCGGGCTCGCTCTTCGTCACCATGCCCTCGGCGATGTCCGGGCTGTTCTCCGTCTGGGAAGTGCCGACGGTGAGGTTGAGCTTCTCGAGCTCGGCCCGGGCGTCGGCCTCGGACAGGTTCTTCAGGTCGGGGACCGTGACCTGGCCGGGCGCGCCGGCGACGAAGACGATGACCGTGGAGTTCGGGTCGACCTCCTCGCCCGCTGCCGGGTCGGTCGTGCCGGTGGTCAGCCCCTCGTCGAGCTCGGAGTCCTGGTCGATGGCCTGCTCGAACGTCAGGCCGGCCGCCTCGATCTGAGCCCTGGCCGCTTCCGCGGTGAGGCCCTCCGCGATCCTCGGTACGGAGAGCGCCGTCGGCGCCCGGTTGTTGTTCGCGTTCTCCACCGCCATCGCGATGCCGATGGCCGCTACCGCCGCCAGGGCGATCCCGAGCAGCCACCACATGAGGGCCTTGCTCTTCTTCTCGGGCTCCTGGTCGGCGCGGTTCGGCTGGCCGGGGTATCCCCCGCCGGGCGTGACCGGGCTCTGCTGCGCCGTCGCCGGTCCCCAGCTCGGGGTCGGCGACATGACCTGTGTGGCGCCGTACGCGGGCTGGCCCGCGACCTGCGTCGCACCCATCATGGCGCCCACCATCGGCGCGCTGATCTGGCCGCCGCGCATGGCGGCCTCCAGGTCGCGCCGGAACTCGGCGGCGGTGCTGTACCGCTGCTCGCGGTCCTTCGTCAGTGCCTTGAGCGTGATGCGGTCCAGCACGTCGGGGACGTCCGTCGCGACCTCCGACGGGCGCTGCGGCTCCTGGCCCACGTGCTGGTACGCGACGGCCACGGGCGAGTCGCCCTGGAACGGCGGACGACCGGTGAGGAGCTCGAACAGCATGCAGCCGGTCGAGTACAGGTCGGAGCGGGTGTCGACCTGCTCACCGCGGGCCTGCTCGGGGGAGAGGTACTGCGCGGTGCCGATGACGGCGTTCGTCTGCGTCATGGTCGCGGCGGAGTCGGCCATGGCCCGCGCGATGCCGAAGTCCATCACCTTGACCGCACCCGTGGGCGTGATCATGACGTTGGCGGGCTTGATGTCGCGGTGCACGATGCCCGCGTGGTGCGAGTACTCCAGCGCGCTCAGCACGCCGACGGTGATCTCGACGGCCTCCTCGATGGGCACCGCGGCGCCGTCGGTGAGGATGTCGCGGACCGTGTGGCCCTCCACGTACTCCATGACGATGAACGGGACGTGCACGTCCTCGCCGGCGGCGTTCTGGTGGATGTCCTCGCCCGTGTCGTACACGGCCACGACAGCGGGGTGGTTCAGCGCGGCGGCGGACTGCGCCTCGCGCCGGAAGCGCACCAGGAAGGACGGGTCACGAGCGAGGTCGGAACGCAGCACCTTGATCGCGACGGTACGACCGAGACGGGTGTCGTGGCCGATGTGGACCTCGGCCATGCCGCCACGGCCGACAAGCTCGCCGACCTCGTAACGGCCGGCGAGTACGCGGGGCGTGTTCTCGACCACTCATACGTCCTTAGATGTCATGGCCGTCTGCCTCAGGGCGTACGACTCGTTGAAAAACATCATCCCAGAAGCGGCGACTGCCGCGGCTGCGGGGCGATTCAGCGTTTCACCGTGGATTTCGGAGGAACCCAACGGCTCCTGCAGAGCGCTGTTGTCGCCGCCTCCGGAGACCAGCGTGATGATGAGGACCACCAGCAGCAGGGCGACCAGCGCGACGAGCGGCCAGGATACGCGGACCCCTATGCGATCCTCGATCCCGCCGAGCCACCGCTGGATGTCCGACGACAGACTTCGTCGCTTCCCAGGGTGGCCCCCGGACCGTCCCTGCTGGGGGACCCTCCGCCCGTCCTGGCGTGTCGAGTGCAGATCGCGGCGCGACGGGTAGGACCGCCCCCCGTTCCCCAGGCCGTTGCCGATCGACGGCGGCGGGACGTAGCCCGAACCGTGCGGCCTGCCGTAGGCGTCGGTCCCATAGGTGCCCGACGTCGTGCCGTAGCCCGCGGAGTCCGCGCCGTAGCCGGCCGAGTCCGTGCCGTACTGCCCCGAGCCCGGGGCGCCGGCAGGGGTGCCCGGCGCGGGCGAGTAAGGGCGGCCGTAGGCGTCGGTCCCGTGCGTGCCCGACGTCGTGCCGTATCCGGCGGAGTCGGAACCGTGGGCCCCCGAACCGAAGGGTCCTGAGCCGTACCCGCCCGCTGGCGTGCCCGATCCGTATCCGCCGGCCGGGGTGCCACGGTCCGGGCTGGGCGGCGCGGAATGCGCATTCGTGACGGTGGTGTGCCGACCGCCGCTGGTCTGGCCGAACGGCGTCTGCCTGCGCGCGTGGGACGGACCGGGCTGCGCCCCTGCGCCGCTGCGGCCGTTGCCCGACCGCTGCGGGCCCGCAGGCTGCCCGTCGCGGCGGGCCCGGCGCGCGTAGCGTGAGCTGCCGAACGGGTCCTCCGCGATCTCGGCGGCGAGCACGTCGAGGTGCCGCGCGAGCTGGTCGGCGGACGAGATGCGCTGCGCCGGATCCTTCTCGAGCATCTGCGTGATGGTCTCGGAGAGCCCGGGGTGGACCGACGTCGGCAGGAGCGGAACCGGCGCGTTGACGTGCGCGATAGCGATGTCGACGGGGGTCCTGCCGGTGAACGGGCGACGGCCCGCCGTGGCCTCGTAGGCGACCACGCCGAGCGCGTAGATGTCGGACGCTCCGGTGGCCGACTGCCCCACCGCCTGCTCGGGCGACAGATACTGCGCGGTGCCCATGACCATGCCGGTGGCGGTCATGGGCACCTGGTTCTGCGCCACGGAGACACCGAAGTCGGTGATCTTCACGGTGCCGGAATGCTCCAGCAGGATGTTGCCCGGTTTCACGTCGCGATGGACCACACCCGCGAGGTGGGCGGCGTGCAGGCCGCGGGCCGTCTGGGCCAGGATCGGCAGGAGCCGGGCCGGCGGGAGCACCGGCTCGCGTTCGAGCAGGTCGGCGAGCGGCTCGCCCAGGACAAGCTCCATGACGAGGTAGCCTGCGCCGTTCTCCTCGCCGTAGTCGAACATCTGCGCGATGTTGGGGTGAACGAGGGTCGACGAGTTCCGGGCCTCCGTGCGCAGGCGACGAAGAAAGTCCTCGTTGCCCGTGTACTCCTCGCGGAGCACCTTCACGGCGATCTCGCGCGCGAGCTTCTCGTCGCGCGCCACCCAGACCTCGCCCATGCCGCCCATGGCGATGCGCCGGACGAGCGTGTAGCGCTCACCGAGCGTCAGACCCTCGACCGGTCTCATCTCGAGATCGCCGCCTGCATGATCTGTCGGGCGATGGGTGCGGCCAGCGCGCCACCGGTGGTCTCGTTGGTGGACTGGCCTCCGTTCTCCAGCACGACGGCTACCGCGACCTGCGGGTCGTCGGCCGGGGCGAACGACGTGAACCACAGGGTGGGCGACCGCGGGTTGTCCTCGGCGGTGCCGGTCTTGCCCGCCACCTGGACGCCCTGGATCTGCGCACCCTCGCCGGAGCCGTCGTTGACGACCTCGATCATCATCTCGGTGAGCGCCTGCGCCGTGGACGACGAGAACGGGCTCTTGTAGCGGCTCGGCTTGGTCTGGCTGACCAGCTCCAGGTCGCTGTCCCGCACGCTCTGGATGAGGTACGGCTCCATGAGGTCGCCGTCGTTCGCGACGGCGGCCGAGAGCATGGCGACCTGGAGCGGCGTCAGCCGGAGGTCGCCCTGGCCCATGCCGGAGAGCGCGATGCGGGCGGCCGAGTCGTCGTCATCGTCGCCGCCGATGAGGCCCGGGTAGGCACCGATCGTGGTCGACATCGGGATGTCCAGCGACTCGTTGAACCCGAAGTCCTGGAACATCCGCTGCATCCCGTCCTTGCCGACCTCGTTGGCCAGGTCGAGGAACGCGGTGTTGCAGGAGATGGCGAGTGCCCTCTTGAGCGTCATCTTGCCCGAGGGGTCGCAGGTCTCACCGTCGAAGTTCTGCACCTGACCGGTGGGGCCCGTCGTGCCGGGGAGCTGGTAGACGTCGGGCGCGGGGACCTCGGTGTCGGGGTTCACGCCTTCGTACTCGATGGCGGCGGCCGAGGTGAGCAGCTTGAACGCGGAGCCGGGCGGATACGTGGCGTTGATGGTGCGGTTGATCGTCGGCCCGTACGGGCTCAGCCGCACCTCGCCGTCCTCCGAGTTGACCCGCGGCTTCTGGTTCAGGAGCGTGTTGTAGGCCGCGGTCGCGTCCCCGGCGTTGTGCACCGCGATGGAGTTCGGGTCGAACGACGGCTTGGAGACCATCGCGAGGATGGCGCCGGTCTTCGGGTCCATGGCCACGGCCGCGCCGGTGTAGTCCCCGAGGGCATCCCAGGCAGCCTGTTGGACCTTGGGGTCGATGGTGAGCTCGACGGAAGAGCCCTGCGCCTCCTCACCGGTGATGAGGTTCTGCAGCCGGTCGAGCCAGAGCGAGTCGTCCTCGCCGCCGAGGTACCCGTTCGCGAAGCGTTCGAGCCCCGTGTAGGTACCGGTGACCGCGAAGAAGCCGGTCAGCGGCGCGTACACGCTGGCGGCGCCCGCGTCTCCGCCCGAGTAGGTGCGCTGGTACTTGTAGTCGTCGTCGACCGGTTCGGACGTCACGATCGGCTCGCCACCCTTGACGACGATCGGCCCGCGGTCCCGGCCGAGCTCGCTGTAGATGTTCCGGAAGTTGCGCGGATCCTCGTTCAGGTCGCTCGCCGTGACGAACTGGATCCAGGTCGTCGAGACCATGAGGGCCAGGAACATGGCCATCACGACGGTCGAGAGGCGTCGCAGGGTCGTGTTCACCGCTCCACCCCCCGGACGATCTGGGTCGCGTCGTCGGGCGTAGCGCCCCGGCCGGCGCCTGCCTCGGTACCCGCCTGCACCGGGCCCATGCCGGGGCCGCCCACCTCGATGGCGTCGGCGCCCACCAGTGCGGGCGCCGGGTCGGCCAGCGCACCGCGGGTGGGCAGGGCCGAGGGGCGTCGAGCGGCGTCGGAGATGCGCAGCATGAGGGCGATGACTATCCAGTTCGCGAGCAGGGAGGATCCGCCCTGCGCCATGAACGGCAGGGTCAGGCCGGTGAGCGGGATGATGCGGGTGATGCCGCCCACCACCACGAAGAGCTGCAGCGCCATGACGAACGCGAGGCCGCCCGCGAGCAGCTTGCCGAATCCGTCGCGCACACCGACCGCGTGGCGCAGGCCCCGCTGGACGATGACCAGGTAGACCAGCAGGATCGCCAGCAGGCCGGTGAGCCCGAGCTCCTCGCCGAGCGAGGCGTAGACGAAGTCGGAGAACGCGAACGGCACCCGGTCCGGATAGCCCTCGCCCCAGCCGGCACCGAACATGCCGCCGTACGCCATGCCGAACAGGCCCTGGACGATCTGGTAGGAACCGCCGAACTCGCGCTCGTACAGATCGGCGTCGAGGGGATTGAGCCAGATGTCGACCCGGGCCTGCACGTGGCTGAAGATCGTCCAGGCTGCGACGGCGCCCCCGGCGAACATGGTGAGGCCGATGACGATCCAGCCCACCCGGTCGGTGGCCAGGTAGAGCATGCCGACGAACAGGCCGAAGAAGAGGAGCGACGTCCCCAGGTCCTTCTCGCCGATGAGGACCGCCAGTGAGACCGCCCAGACGATCAGGATGGGGCCGAGGTCACGCAGCCGGGGAAGCTGCAGGCCGAGGAACTTCTTGCCGGCCAGCGCCAGGGTGTCGCGGTTGGCGACGAGGTAGCCCGCGAAGAACACGGCGAACGCGATCTTGGCGAACTCGGCCGGCTGCAGCGAGAACGGGCCGATGAAGATCCAGATCTGGGCACCGTTGATCTCCGCGCCCAGTCCGGGGATCAGCGGCAGGATCACGAGGACGATACCCACGACCATCGCCGTGTAGGTCAGCCGCCGCAGGCCACGGTGGTCCCGCAGCAGGAAGATGACGGCGCAGGCGACGACGACGCCCAGCGCGGTCCACATGAGGTGGCGAGAGGCGTTCGCGCCCCGCATGTCCACCAGGTCCAGCCGCAGGACCATGGCCATGCTGACGCTGTTCAGCAGCACCACGGCCGGCAGGATCACCTGGTCCGCGTACGGTGCGCGCAGCCGCAGCACGATGTGCGTGGTGAACGCCAGGGCGGCCAGGACTATCGAGTACGTCCAGAAACCCTCGGGCAGAGCGTCATCGAGCGCGTAGCCGACCATCCACATGCCGCCCATGCCCAGGGCAAGCGCGACGATGAGCAGCATCGCCTCCGCGATGCGGGTGGGTGCCTTCTCCTCGAGCTGGAGGCCGCTCATCCGTTCGCCCCCTGGTCGGAGTCGTTCGTGGTGGTCGACCGGGACGTCGACGAGGAGCTCCCGCCCGGCTCGTCGCTCGGCGAGGGGCTGGGTGACGGCGACGGCTCGGTCTCCTCTGCGGCGTCCGCGATGAGGCGGTCGGCGCGTCCGCGGGCATCCTCGAGCGAGGTGGCGCGGATGGTCTCCTGCACGCGGTCGGCGACGAACCCGGGCAGCTCGTCGACGCGGGTGCCGGTGAGCTCGACCGGGGTCGAGAAGGTCAGGGGGCCTGCCGTCGCTGGAATGCCCCGGAAGACGGCGACCTGGCCGTCCGCCTCTCCCACGTAGTACTGGGTCTGGGTCCAGCGGTAGCCGCCCCAGCCCGCCAGGGCGAGGCCCACGATCAGGAGCAGCGCGCCGAGCACGGTCAGCCAGACCCGCTTCCTCGGCGGGATCTCGTCCTCGCGGGCCGCTTCCTCGACGTCCTCGTCGGGCTGGATGTCCGGCTGGTACTGCTCCTCGTCAGGGGCGCCGGCGATCATGGCCTGCTCGAGGGTGTCGGCGAGGCCGTCGCGCGCCGCGTCGTCGGGCAGGACGCCGACGGAGACCGGTGAGGGTGCGGGCTGGCCGCCCGACGGGACCGTGGAGCGGGTGAAGCTGGTCACGGTGTCGCCGTCGATGCCGGAGCCCGGTCCGGGCAGGGCAGTGGGGGAACCCGGGTCGCCTGCCGCGGTCACGCCGGCGAGTGCCGCCGAGCCGACGATCTCCGGCGTGACGGTGGCGGCGGTGGTGGCCGCAGCGCCCTCGTCCACGACGTCGGCCACGACGACGGTGATGTTGTCGGTGCTGCCCGCGCGCATGGACATCGAGATGAGCCGCTCGACGGCGTCCTGCGGGGTGGTGACCGAGATGAGGACCTCGGCGATCTCGCTGTCGGGCACGAACCCGGACAGGCCGTCCGAGCAGAGCATCCAGCGGTCGCCGGGTACCGCCTCGCGGATCGAGAGGTCGGGCGTGAGGTCGAGGTCGAAGTCGCCCAGCACCCGCATCACCACGTTGCGCTGCGGGTGGGTCTCTGCCTCGTCGGGCGTGATGCGGCCGGTGTCGACCAGGTGCTGCACGAAGGTGTGGTCCACCGTGACCTGGGCGAGGGTGCCGTCGCGCAGGAGGTACGCGCGCGAGTCACCGAGGTGTGCCATGGCCAGCGTGTTGCCGGACTTCAGCAGCGCCGTGACGGTGGTGCCCATGCCGGCCAGGTCCGGGTCGGCAGTCGTCGCGTCGACGAGGTCCTGCCTGGCGCGGTCGATCGAGCGTTCCAGCTCGGACATCGACTGGTCGGAGCTGTGGTCGGGCCGGTCGAGGGCCACCAGGGCCGCGATGGTCAGCGCGGACGCGACGTCGCCGCCCGCGTGCCCGCCCATCCCGTCGGCCACGACGAGGAGGTTGGGGCCCGCGTAGGCGGAGTCCTGGTTGTTGGAGCGGACGAGGCCGACGTCGGAGCGCGCGGCATACCGCAAGGTCACGGTCACGTGATGGTCATCCCTGGAGCTCGACGACGGACTGTCCGATCTGCACACCCACACCGGGGGCGAGCGGCAGGACACCCTGCACCCGCTCCTCGCCGATGTACGTGCCGTTCGTGGAGCCGAGGTCCTCCACGAACCACTGGCCGCCCTGGGGGAAGATCCGTGCGTGACGGGACGACGAGTAGTCGTCGTCGAGCACGAGCGTGCAGCTCGGCGCGCGTCCGATCAGCACGCCGGACGAGGTGAGCGGGATGGTGGTCCCCGTGAGCGGGCCTGCCACCACGACGAGCCGCGAAGGACCGCCGCGCTGAGGAGCGCGGGGCGCGCCACCGGCCGGGGTCGGCGTCGGGGCCGGCCCCGCGAGCTCCGGCCGGCGCCGTCGGCCGCTCGGCGTACGTGGTCCGGCCAGGTCGCGCCGGAGCACGGCGACGGCGGAGAGCACGAACACCCACAGCAGCACGAGGTAGCCCAGCCGGAGCAGGGTGAACGTCAGCTCGCTCATGTCGGGTTCTTCACCAGTCCTCGTTGTCTGCACCGGAAGCACTGCCGGTCCAGAACATGATGCGGGTACGGCCGATGGTCATGGTGTTGCCATCGAGCAGGGTCGCCGCCGGGACCTGGTGGCCCTCGACGTACAGGCCGTTCGTCGAGCCCATGTCGGTCGCGACGACGCCGTCCGGCGTCACGCGGATCTCGAGGTGACGGCGGGAGACTCCCGGGTCGTCCACGACGATGTCCGCCTCGGCGTCACGCCCGATGACGGTCACCGGTCCGGTGAGCAGGTACCGCTGACCATCGATGTCGATCAGCGGGTGCCGGCCGGTAGGTGCGCCGGACGTCGCCGGGGCGACGCTTCCCTGCACGCTGCGCGACCGCACGGTGAAGCGGCCGGGTACCAGCTCGTACTGCTCGTCGAACGTCACGCTGACGGGGCCGACGAACGCATAGTGCTGCGTCGCGGCGTACGCCGTGATGTTCGACGCGAGCTCGTCGGCGAGGGTCTGTGCGCCCCACGCCTCGATCTGGGCGAAGTCGTCGGGTGCGAGCTCGATGGTGAACTCGTTCGGGGCAACGGTACGGTCACGTCCGACGACCGCGGCACGGTCGTCCAGCTCGCGACGAAGCCTGCTCGCCAGTTCGACGGGCTTCACCTCGCCACGTCCCACCTTGGCGAACGCGTTGTTCATCATGCGCTCCACGCTCTTCTCGAAGCGGTCCAGGGCGCCCATGCCACCTCCTTCCGGGTCTGCGCCGGGCAGACTACCTAGATCGTATAGACCGGTAGGTCCCCGCAGACTCCATTACTGTGGATGTCCTGCGGATCTTCTCCGATCTTCCCTTAGGCGGCGCGGTGAAGAGAGGCGTGGGCGGATCCGCACGCTACCGGACCTGCGGCAGGACGTGAACCACTTCACGGTTATTGGATTCGGAGACGACGTCCGTGCCGTGCTAGCCTCTCATCCATCAGCGCGCGAGTGGCGGAATAGGCAGACGCGCACGGTTCAGGTCCGTGTGCCCGAAAGGGCGTGGGGGTTCAACTCCCCCCTCGCGCACGTTGTTACGAAAGGCCCCGGCTCATCGAGTCGGGGCCTTCGTCATGTCCGGACCGGGCTGTTTCGGGCGTCCGACATGGGCACTTCTCCCCGGGCCGGTTCGTCATGAACGACCGAATCTCCCGCCCGGGGCGATCCGGACGGGAGATTCGTGGCGGTGACGCCCGCCGATCAGCGGATCGCGGCCGTCCGGTAGCTCGCCACCGACTTCGTCGTGTAACCGGCCCGGGAACCGACGACCGTGACCGTCAGGTGCTTGCCCCGTGCCCGCGACGGGATGACGAAGCGGTTGTCCCTCCGCGTCTCGAGGTACGCGCCGTCCGCTTTCCACACGTAGTTGACCGACGACGGTGCGGGCGACCACGTGCCACGGGTGACCGTCAGCGTCGAACCGACCCGCGTCGTCCCGGAGATCGTCGGGCGCGGGGCGGTGAACGTCCCCGGAGCGATGGCCGCCGTCTGACCGCTCGCCACCGACTTCGTCGTGTAGCCGGCTCGCGACCCGGTGACCGTGACCGTCAGCCGCTTGCCCAGTGCGGACGCCGGGACGACGAACGTGCTTGTCGTCCGGGTCGAGATCGTCGCCCCGTTCGCCTTCCACACGTACGTCACCGACGACGGCGTGGGGGCCCACGTCCCGCGGTTCACCGTCAACGTCTTGCCGACCTGCCGCACACCGCCGATGGTCGGCTGCGGAGCCGTGAAGGTCCCGGGTGCGATGGTGGCCGTGGGGCCGCTGGTAGCTGACGACTCGTAGTACTGCTTGAGGCCGGTGACCGTCGCCGTGATCCTCTTGCCCGCTGCTGACGCCGGGACGGTGAACGTGCTCGACGTCGCGCCCGTGACGGCCACGCCGTCGATCTTCCACACGTAGCGGTAGTTGGTGGGTGTGGGCGACCAGGTGCCTGGTACCGCGGTCAGCGTCGAGCCGACCTTCGCGGTTCCGGTGATCGTCGGCGTCGTCGTCGTGAAGACGCCGGGCTCGACGGTGACCGTCCGTTCCAGGCGCGACGCTCGGAAGCCTGAGCCGCCCTGGTACGCCACGGCCATCAGGTAGGTGCCCGGAATAAGTTCTGCCGAACTCCCGATCCAGAGCCGGCCGCGCCCGGCCGCGTCGAGCTGGGCACCAGAGCCGAAACGCAGGTTGTCAACCTCGAGGTAGGCGCTCCCGATCGGAACGGCACCGTTGGATGTCACGTCGGCCCAGACGACGTCAGGCATCTCTCCGTAGCGCCATGACGTCGGTAGGTCACTCTCGACCCGGGTCACCGCGGGTGCCAATACGACAACCTGACCGGTCCACGACGCCGAGTCGGCCTCGCCCCAGCCCTCGTATTCGAAGTGGGCCGTGTAAGTCCCCGGTCGGAGCCCGAGGGACCGCGCACATGTGGACGACGAACCCGGCGAGGAGGGCTCGATCACCTCGTAGACCTGGTCGGGATCGCCATCCACGCGGACGATGGCCTGCCCGTCTCTCGTCCACCAGAGAGGGGATCCGTCGTCAGTGGCAAGCGTGAAGCAGAGCGTGTTTGGAGCGCCCTGGTGCCAGGTCGTCGGGCCTGAGGTGACAAGCGCGACCGGGCTGGGTCCGATGAAGTCGAGCGGGGTCTCGACGACTGTCGTCACGTAGGGCGAGCCGGAAAACGTGACATCGGCCGTGTGGGTGCCGACCTGCTCGTGATGCCGGTTCCACAGCCTCAGCTCGGCAGTACCGGTCGAAGCGGGCTCGGGCGCGAGCACCTGTATCTGTCCGTCGGGGGCCTGCACATTCGTGCTCACCTGGCCAGGGGCAGCGGTTCCGTCCGAGAGCGTGGCAGTCACGTCGAGCCGGACGACATCCGTCACCCGTAACGGGCGATCGGCTGGGAGCGTTGGCTCCACGGTCACCTCGATCGGGACCGGATCGCCGACCATGATCGCCCAGTGGGAGTGGTACCCGTCGTCATCGCTGACCGCCGAAAACACTGCCCGGTCGGCCGGCACCTGCGGCGCATCGGCCGCCTGCCCGTCGAGGCCCCAGCTAAGGATCGAGCCGTCATCGAGCACGGCGGCTCCCTGCTCGTCATGCATGGCGGAAAGCGACACGATCGACCGGCCGGCAGGTGCGGCAGCTCGGTGTTCACCCGTCGACGAGACCACTTGCCCGTCGGCTGTAGCACCGAGGGCCTCGCCACGGCCCAGGTCCACGCCGATGAACGTCGTTCCGGCGGGCGGCTCGACGACCGTGGACCTGGAACCCTCAATCAGTTCCTCGCAGTACACGAGCGCGCCGTCGCTCCGCAGCGCAGCCCAGGTGTAGACGCTCGTCTCCGCAGACACCGCCGTGTAGCGCAGGCCGGAGCCCGGGTCGTGCAGTTCCGGGCACGTAGCAGCCGGCCCTTCGGTGGGGGCGAGCATCCCGTCGGAACGTACGGCGTAGGAGCCGGAGATGGCCGTGTACGTCATGCCCGCCGGCGGCGTCATCGCTGCCTGGCCAGACGTGGTCACGACGACGCCGTCGGATCTGAGAAGCCTTCCAGCCTCAGCGGACACCGCGGTGTACTCAGTTCCTGCAGGTGGCGCTGGGAGATTCGGACCATCCACCCGGTCCTGTCCGTAGGTGTCGACCAGTCCGTCGCTCCGAAGGACGAGGAGTGTGCTGTAGCTCGTCGACATCCCGACGGCCAGTACCCCGTCCGGCAGCGCGGCAGGGAAGTCCGGTGCTGCGTTGTACGCCTGCCGGGTATCACCCCATAGGACGAGCTGCCCACCGTGTGCGCTCGCCGTGCCCTCCTGGATAAAGGCCGGGTCGAGGAACTCGGTGGCCGCAGCGGCTACCGAGCTCGCCGGCGCGGTCTGGGCGGGCGCGGCACCGGCGGTCGTGGTGGCGAGCCCGAGCACCAGCCCGGAGGCCGCCACCGACGCACAAGCCCGTCGAGCCGAGGGAAGGAACCGCCGAAAGTCTGAGGTCGGCATCGGGCGCTCCAGCAGAAGAGGCGCATGGACCATGCGCGGAACGACAAGTCGAGTGACTCTATTCGGTCACCCGGCTGCGATATCGCCCAAATCGGGCGTCTCGCACTTCTTTCACCCGGCGTCGCGCAGTCATGTCCGGTGGTGTCGGCAGGTTCGAGGGCGGCTCAGGCCGGTCGGGAGATCTCCAGCCGCGTGGGCGGCCCGCCGACGACGGCCCGGCCCGGCGGGAAGCGCCCGTCCGCGCCCGGCGTCACCGAACCCAGCACGCTCGGCTGCCGCGCACCCGTAGCGCCGGGAAGCACGCCGGGCAGGCCGTGCCAGGTGTGCCAGCCCAGCACCGCGAACGCCAGCGCCTCCTTGGCCTGGCTCGGGACGCCCAGCTCGTCGGACGTCCGGACGGCGACGCCGGGCAGCTCCGCCCGGAGCGCGGCCATCAGAACCGGGTTGCGGGTGCCTCCGCCCGAGGCGACGACCTCGGTGGCGGTGTGCCGGACGGCGTCCGCCACGGTGCGGGCGGTGAGCGTGACGAGGGTGGCGAGCAGGTCCTCCGGCGTCGGCGGTGTGGGGCCGAGGCGAGCCAGCAGGTAGTCCAGGTGGAACAGCTCCTTGCCCGTCGACTTCGGCGCAGGGCGCGCGTAGTAGGGCTCGTCGAGCAGCCGCGCGAGGAGATCGGGAAGCACCTGTCCGCGGGCGGCGAGCGCGCCGTCGACGTCGAAGGAGAGGCGGCCGTTCGTGACGTGTCGTGTTGCGGCATCGAGCAGGGCGCAGGCCGGGCCGGTGTCGAAGGTGTGGGTCTCGACTGGCTCGACCGGCGGGGGAGTCGGGGACACCACCGTCACGTTGGCTATGCCGCCCAGGTTGAGCGCGACCGGGGAACCCGGGCGGCCCGCCAGCCACAGCGCATCGAACAAGCCGACAAGGGGAGCGCCCTGCCCGCCCGCTGCGACGTCGCGTGTACGGAGGCCCGAGACCACAGGCAGCCCGGTCGCCTCGGCGATCCAGGCGGCCTCGCCGATCTGCAGGGTGCCGAGCACGCCACCGTCGTCGTGCGTCCAATGGAAGACGGTCTGCCCGTGCGACACGACAAGGTCGGCACGACCGGCGCAGAGGTCGGCGACGGCGCGCGCTGCGACGTCGGCGAAGGCCTGCCCGATCCCTGTGTCCAGCCTGCACACGGTCTCCAGCGTGGTGCGGGCCGGCGGAAGCGCCGCCACGAGCTCGGCCCGGAGGGCCGGCGGGTAGGGCACCGAGAGGTGCCCGAGCGGCGTGACCACCAGCGTGTCGCCGGCGAGCCGGAGCTCGCACGCGGCGGCGTCCACCGCGTCGTGGGACGTGCCGGACATGAGCCCGACCACGCGCAGCGCGGCCGATGTATCCCCAGGTGAAAACTGGTTTTCAGGCAACGGCTCCACCATCAGATCGACTCCTCCGGTCGGGTTTACGCCAGTGTTAGCCCCTTGGTCCCACTTTGCGTCACAATCTCCACCATGCTTGACGTCTCGATCGCCCCAGCTCCGGCGCCGGACGCGCCGTTCGAGGACCACATCGAATGGGCGCGCAACGCCCCTGCGACTCCTTCGACCCCCGCGGCGCTGTTCACCGACGGGCTTGCAGACACCCCCGTCGGCGACCGTCTCACGATCGACGCACCGGAGTGGGACTACCCCGCCCTCGCTCGTGAGGTCGTGCTCAGGTCCCGGGGTGCCGCGCTCGACATCGGCACCGGCAACGGCGACTTCTTCGCGGGCCTCGGCCCGCTCCCGAGGGGTTCGGCCGCCACGGAGACCGGCCCGGCCTTCCTCACCGCCCGCCGCCGCCTGGAACCGCTCGGCGTCGACGTACGCCGCGCGGAGCCGTCCTGGAACGGCGACATGCTGCTGCCGTTCTTCGACGGCCAGTACAGCGTGGTGCTCAGCCGGTTCAGCACCATCGACCCCGACGAGGTAGGTCGCGTGCTGGAGCCCGGCGGTACGTTCCTCACCGAGCAGGTGGACACGCGCGACGGCATCGTCCTCAACCGGGCACTCGGCGTGCCGCTCGGCTGGGACCCGGACGCCGTCACCGTCGACGTGATCTCCGACGGGCTCGTCGCCTCCGGGCTGGAGATCGTCGAGGCCAAGGAGTACCCCGGCACCCGCACGTTCACCGACCTGTCCTCCGTGCTCTGGTACCTGCGGAGCGCGGCATGGCAGGTCCCGGACCTCGCGGGCCTCGGCCCTTCGGCCGTCGCGCGGCACGAGGCAGGACTGCGCGCGCTGCACATGCACTTCGCGACGGGCAACCAGCTCGTGGACGAGGCCCCGCGCATCCTGGTCACGGCGCGCCGGCCGTTCTGAGCAGGCTCGACACCGCCTCCGCCATCGCCTCCGGTGGCACGTCCGTCCCGTGCCCGGGCAGGGTGACCCGACGTGCCGCCGGCAGCACCGCCGCCAGCGACTCCGCGGCGCGCTTGACGGACGCGGCGCTCGCGGTGCCGTCGGCCACGAGGACCCGCTGGGTGATCTGGTGCCACCGGCCCATGAGGGCCCGGTGGCCCAGGGTGACGCCCGCGAGTATCCGGCCGTCGTAGGCGATGGTCGGGGCGATCGCCTCGAGGCCGGCCCATGAGGGTGACTCCCGCATGCGCGGCAGGAGTCCGCACGGCAGGCCGACCACGTCGAGGAACAGCTCGACGGCGCTGCCGGGGTCACCCACCTCGACGCAGATCTCGACCCCGGCGATCATCCGGGGATCGGTGGGCGGCTCGCCGCTCGCGATGTCGTACGTCGGCTCGTAGCAGAGCACGCTCGTGACGCCGGCCCCCAGGTCGGCGGCCGCGCGCAGTGCGAGGAACGCGCCGGTGGAGATGCCGAGCAGCGCGGCCGGGCCCGTGACCTCCAGCAGGGCGGCGATGTCGTCGATCTCCCGGTCCACGCTGTACGGGGGTGTGTCCCCGCTCCCGCCGCGCCCGCGGCGGTCATAGCGCAGCGTCGTCGCCCGGTCGCCCAGTGCGGACGCCACGGCGAGCGTGACGGGCAGGCGGTGGGCGAGCACACCGTCGACCACCACTATCGCGGGCGCCAGACCGGGGGTGGGTCCGGTCAGGTCGTACGCGATGCGGGTGCCGTCTGCCGACGTCGCGAAGGAGTCGACGGTGCTGGTCGTCATACAGGGCAGACGGATCGGCGCCCCAAAAGTCGTCGCTCCGACGGATGCTCGAGGCTATCGATCTCGCGCCGGATTTCGCCGCGAGGAAAAAACCTGGGCGGCCGCCGCCCCGAGGCGTAAGTTCGTGGGCACATGAGAAAAGGAGGTGATCCGAGCAGTGATTTCACATCGGACCCATGAGGTGGTCGCGCGCTAGTCGCGTGACGCGCAAGCGTTTCGCGCCGACGCCGGTCGGGTGGCTCAGCACGGGGCCTTCCTGATCTGCCAGGCGCAACGGGACAAGGTGGCGAATTTCTCGCGACCACCGGAGCCCGCGGGTGCCGTGCCCTCGTCCAGCACGGCTGACGCAAGTCACCCCGCGGGCTTTCCCACGCCTCCGGCCGGGGAGAATGCTCGCGTGACTGCCTACCGCGTGATGACTGTCTGCACGGGAAACATCTGCCGGTCCCCGATGGCCGAGATCGTGCTCCGTGATCGTTTCGAGGCCGCGGGCCTCGGTGACTCCGTGGTCGTCGACTCCTCCGGCGTGAGCGACGAGGAGCGCGGCAACCCGGTGGACCGGCGGGCCCGCGCGGTCCTGGCCGAGCACGGCTACCTCACCGGTGCCGGACACCACGCGCGCCAGGTGACCGCCGCCGACGTCGCATCGCGGGACCTGGTGCTCGCCATGACCACCCGGCATGCGCGCGACCTGCGGGATCTCGCCGGGCAGCGCGACCCCGTGATCCGGATGTACCGCTCGTTCGACCCGGCGGCCCACGGGCTCCCCGAGAACGAGCTCGACATCGCCGACCCCTGGTACGGCGGTCCGCACGACTTCGAGGTCTGTCTCGCCCAGATCGAGGCGGCCGCGGACGGCGTCGTCGACTTCGTCCGGGCGGAGCTCGGTGTGTCCTCCGGCGCGTGACCGGCGGACGTTTCACCCCACCACGCCCGGCCCGGTGACTGTCTGCCGATTACGGTGAGGAGATGACCTCCGCGTCGTCCGACCGGCTGGTGGTCCTTACCGGGGCCGACGGCCGCCTGGGTTCCAGGCTTGCCTTCCGCGTGGCAGCGGCGGGTGGGCGGCAGCGCCTGCTGGTCAGCGGCGAGGGTACGGCGCCCCACCTGCCCGACGGCGCCCCGTTGCCGGAGGCCGAGGTCGTCGCCGTGCCGCCCGACGTCGATTACAGGGCGCTGACCAGCGCGTTCGCCGGCGCCTACGCGGTCTTCCTGGTGCCTGGCAAGGAGCGTCCGTGGCGGGTCGGCAAGCACCGCGCGGCGATCGACGCGGCGGTGCTCGCCGGGGTGCGGCACGTGGTCTACGTGTCTTCCGTGGGCGCGGGGCCGGACGCCATCTCGTCGGCCGCCCGTGACGACTGGCTCACCGAGGAGTACCTGCGCGGCACGGACCTCAGGTGGACGATGCTGCGGATCGCCATGTTCCACCGCACTCTCACCCTCGCGGTCTACGACGAGTCGTACGGATCGACGCGGGACACGGTGCTCCGGGCGCCGGCGGGAGAGGGCCGGGTCGCCTCCGTGTCGCACGACGACGTGGCCGACGTCGCCACCGCGGTCCTTCTCGACGAGGACCGGAACCGCCACGCGGGCCGGATCTACCACGTGACGGGCCCTGAGGCGCTGCGCCTCGACGAGGTGGCCGCGGTGCTGTCGGGCGCCGCGGGCCGGGCGATCCGGTACGCGCCGCAGACCGTGGACCAGGCGCGTGCCCTGTTCTACCGGTCGACGGCCGGCGAGGTGGAGGACTGGATCTCGCAGTGCCAGGCGATCGAGGCGGGCGTCCTCGCGACGGTGAGCCTTGACGTCAGGCACCTGGCGGGGCGGGAGGCACGGTCGCTCGAGGCGTGGCTCGACGACTATCCGACGGAGTGGGCGCACCTGCGATTACCGTCGGTCAGATGACGAGCCTCTCCCTGGGTGTGGAAGACGGAACGACGCCCGAGCAGGCGTGGGAGCCGGACGTGCTGCCGGGCTTCGAACGCCTGACGTTGCCCCTGCAGCCTGACGAGGACGAGCCCGAGGTCGTGGCGACGCTGGTGCGTCGCATCCCGCCGGCGGCGTCGGAGTCATCGGGGGACGGGCACGGGGACGAGCACCGTCGGGGCATCCGCCGGGTGGGCGCCGACAACCCGCAGGTGGCGCGCCTCTGGGACGAGCTGTCCGAGCTGGGGCGGAGGCTCCACCTGGGCGGCGCGGGACGCACACACCCCGAAGCGCCCTCAGCGGCCGCCGACGAGCGACAGGCCGCCGTGCCCGACGCCGGCGTGGACGTGCTGTACGTGCACGGCTGGCTCGACTACTTCTTCCAGACCCATCTCGCGGACTTCTGGGAGTCGCTCGGGGTCCGGTTTCATGCCCTTGACCTGCGACGTTATGGGCGGAGCCTGCGCGAGGGCCAGACCCCCGGCTACGTGCGCAGCCTGACCACCTATGACGAGGACATCGAGGCCGCGCTCACCGCCATGGGGCACGGCCGGGACGCGGCGCCCGAGCGCAAGCTGGTACTCATGGGCCACTCCACCGGGGGCCTCACGGTCAGCCTGTGGACGGCGCACAACCAGGAGCGCGTGGCCGGGCTCGTGCTGAACTCGCCCTGGCTGGAGTTCCAGCCCCGCGAGGCGGTGCGCAAGATCATGGAGCCCGGCATCCGGGTGCAGTCCGCGCTCGTACCGCGCAGCCAGCTCGTCAACCTGGACCGCGGCCTGTACGCCCGCTCCATCTCCGCACGGTTCGACGGGGAGTGGGAGTACGACGTCGCCTGGCGTCCCGACGCCGGCTGGCGCGCCACCCCGGCCTGGCTCGCGGCGATCTTCCGCGGCCAGGACCAGGTGGCGCGTGGGCTCGGCATCGAGGTGCCGGTCCTGGTGCTGCTCAGCACGCGCAGCACCATCCCGACGCGGTGGAGCGAGGACATGAAGAGCACGGACTCGGTCCTGGACGTGGTGGGGATCGCCCGCCGGGTGCCCGACGTCGGCTCCCTCACCACCCTCGTCCGCATCGCCGGCGGCCTGCACGACGTGACCCTCTCCGCGGCGCCCGTACGTGACCAGGTCTGGCGCCAGACGCGGCGCTGGTTCCGCGGCTACGTGGCCACCCCGCACTGACGCCGAGGCCGCCTGTTCGTTCGGTTCCGGCCGCATCTGGCGAACCAGGAGCCATGGTGGGATCCTGGAGGACAGGTGCCCATACACCGCCGTCGGGCACGAGGGGCGATGCGCCATGACAACGCACCAGGAGACCCACCCCCGGGCTCGCCGGGGCGGGCCGTATCTCGTTCGCAGCGAGACCGCCGTCGGGATCGCTGCGCTGGTCCTCGGGATGCTCATCTCGCAGGGAGCTGCCGAGGGGGTGACGATCGTGGGCTGTCTCGCCATGGCCGCCGGAGCCCTGTTCGGCAGGTTCGGCGCTCGCCGGGGGCGCATGGCAGTGGCGGCAGGGCTGGGCTTCGTGGCCGGTTCCGTGCCCTACTGGCTGGTGACCGCGGTGGTCATCGTGACCGCGTACGGCTTCTGACCGGTAGCGGGTCGGTCACCAGAACCTCCACCACGGGCGACCCTCCGACGTCGTCGGATCGCGTCGCGAAGCCGGCGGTGGACCGGACGCGGCCGTCCGCCGCGCCATGCGCCGGTCCCGCCACCGCGCGACCTCCTCGTCCACGTCCCGGGTGGGCGTGACGACGGGCGGCCCGCCCTGGAGCTGACGCCGGGCGTCGATGACACGCGCGTTGAAGTCCGTGACGATCTCCCGGACCCGGGCCTCCATCGCCTCGAGGTCCAGCCTGCCGTCCAGCTCGGCGTCGTCCTTGCGCAGCTGGGCAGACGGCAGGACCCCCGTGATGTTCTCCCGCTCGATCAGGCCCTTGATCCACCAGTCGGGGTCGTGCGTCCCGGTCAGGCCGGGGATCGGCTTGCCCTGCAGAGGCAGGTTGTCGAACTCCCCGCGGCGCATCGCCTGGTCGACCACCGTGTCGACGTAGCGCGAGCGTTCCTCGACGGTCATGCTGCCGGGCGACTTCTTGGCCTCATCACGCTCGTCCGGGTCGGTGGTGCCGGGGGAGCCTGCCGGTTCCTCGGCACCACCGGCCTCCCGGTCCACGCGGTACTGCGCGACCCTGCGGAGCGGGTCGTTGTCTGCGTCATTGCGCGATCCCGGCGCCATGACAGCATGTTACAACTTTCACAAGCGGCCTGGAAGGGTCGTCACGGCGACTGCGGCATGATCGACAGGTGAGCCACCGGCCGAGCCGAGCAACCTTCGTATCCCCTCGCCCGTGGTGGGTGGCATGAAAGCGGAAACTGCCGAGCAGCCAGTCGTCGACCCGGAGCGTGCCCAGGTCCAGGTCACCGAGGACCGGGACGCGGAGTTCGTGGCCTTCGTGGGGGAGGCGGGCCCGTACCTGTACCGGACGGCGCACCTGCTCTGCGGCGACGCCCTCCAGGCGGAGGAGCTGGTCCAGGCCACCTTCGAGCGGACCTACCGCGCCTGGTCGAAGGCACGCACGGGAGAGCCTCGCGCGTACGCGCGCCGCATCCTGATGAACCTGCGGATCGACGGCTGGCGCAAGGAGCGACGGTCATCGGTGACCGGCGACGGAGTCGTCCCGCTCTCGCCGGCACCGGATCATGCGTCCGACGTCGCGGTGCGGGACGAGCTGGGCCGGGCCTTGCGCACGCTTCCCGCTCGCCAGCGTCGTGTCGTGGTGATGCGGCACCTGCTCGACCTGCCCGAGGTCCGGGTCGCCGACGAGCTCGGCATCTCGCTCGGAACGGTGAAGTCCACCAATGCGCGCGGCCTGGCGCGGATGCGGTCCCTCCTGACCGCATCCGCGATCGAGGCAGTGCCGGAGTTCCGTGCGGACGGTCAGCAGGTCCTTCGCCAGGCACAGGTGGCGGCCCGGCGCCGGAGGGCGGCCCAGGGTGCGGTCGCCGTCGCGAGCGTGCTCGTGGTGGTGCTCGGCCTGATGCTGGCCGGCCCGGTCCGTGTTCCCGGCGTCGGTCCGGTGGTGCTGCCGGGGAGTGACTGGCTGCGCACGGTGCTCGGTCTGGATCACCGGGGGCTGGCCGGCCTGTCGTCTGATCACGCGGACACGGCTGTCTGCACCCGTCCCGACGACGACGCGCCCACGACGCCGGGCGAGGCGACCTCTGTGGCGCTGGGCGACGTCACCGTCGTCGAGGTGATCGACCTCGCGGACGCGCACGCTGTCGAGTCCTGCGTCGACGTGATCGTCGACCACCGGCTGGTCCTGGGCACCCTCCAGGTCGACGCCGACGCCGGCACGCTGGGGCCCCACGAGAGCGTGCTGGACTGGTCCGACCAGGGGCTCTTGTTCGACGGCGACCGCTTCACGGGACCGTCCGTGCTGGTTGCGCAGATCCCGAGCAAAGGGTGGTGGGAGGTCACGCCGGTCGCTCGCACGGCACGGGTCGACGATCACTGGTCGTACGGGATCGGCCTCGTGCGGCAGGGAGATCGAGCGGCCTGGTTCGAGACGACGAACACCCAGATCTCCGGGACGTTGCCGTGGGCGCTGAGGATGCTGGACGCCGACGGCAGCGTGAAGACCGTCAGCGACTCGACGGTGCTGACCGTTGCCGAGGCCGGTCAGGTGGCGCTCGCGGACGACGTGATCGGGTGGACCACCGCGCTGAACGTCGCGACGCCCGTGTGCACCCGGACCCTGCACGTGGCGGGCCTCGCGGGATCCCTGACGACCCGGACGGACGTCCGGAGACGTGTGTGTGTTCTGGGCTCGTCACCGGACGGCGTTGTGCTTGCCTACCGGGAGGGCGAAGGAGGGCCGGGTATCGGGGCGGGCGACGGCGGCTCGACCGTGTTCGCACTGGTCTCGAGCCCGGACGACGCGGAGACGACGCTCCTGTCGGTGGGGACCCCGCAGCTCGGGTTCGAACCGGTGACCGCGGTCGGTTACGCCGACGGCCGGCTGGTGTTCGCCCGAGGCGACCTGCTCACCGTGGTGGACGTCGCTACACGCACCGCCGTCCAGCTGCGTGGCGCCTCAGCTGTCACCGCCGTCGACCTGTCCGGCGAGACCGTCGTGTGGTCCACGGTGGACGGCGCCGCCTACGCGCTCGTCAGCCGGGGCGGTGCGCCAAGCGTGTTCCAGCTCGCCCGCGAGCAGGGGACGGTGGGGGTCCACGGTGACCGCATCGTCTGGACCGCGTTCGACGACGGTGCCGCGACCATGACGTACGGCCGCGTGCGCTGGTGATGGGCGATGATGGCCGCATGAAGGTCTCTCACCGGTCTCACGTGCCCCCGTTCGCCGTCATGGAGGTGCTCGCCGCCGCGAACGCGCGGCGTGCCACCGGGGCCGACGTGCTCAACCTCTGCGCGGGGGAGCCGTCGACCGGCGCGTCCGACGTCGTACGCGACCGCGCCATCGCGATCCTCAAGGACGGCACACTCGGCTACACCGAGGCGATGGGCGTCCCGGCCCTGCGCGCTGAGATCGCCGGCCACTACAAGCGCTGGTACGACGTCGACCTCGACCCCGCGCGGATCGCCGTCACCACGGGTTCGAGCGGCGGGTTCGTGCTCGCGTTCCTCGCGTCGTTCGACGTCGGTGACCGGGTGGCCCTCGCCCGGCCCGGATACCCGGCCTACAAGAACATCCTCTCGGCACTGGGCTGCGAGGTCGTGGAGCTCGACTGCGGCCCAGAGACCCGCTACCAGCCCACGGTGTCGCAGCTCAACGAGGCCTACTACGGCGGGGGCCTCGACGGCGTCATGGTCGCATCGCCCGCGAACCCGACGGGCACGATGATCACGCCGGCCGAGCTGGCCGCGATCGCCGAGTGGTGCGCCGACCACGACGTGCGGCTGATCAGCGACGAGATCTACCACGGCATCGCCTACTCGGACGAGGTCGCGCAGGCGACGGCGGCGACGTTCGTCGGCCAGGGCGCGATCGTCGTGAACTCGTTCTCGAAGTACTGGGCCATGACCGGCTGGCGGCTCGGCTGGCTGGTGCTGCCCGACGAGCTGGTCGGTCCGGTCGACGCGCTCGCGGGCAACGTCGCGCTCTCACCGCCCGCGCTCGCGCAGCAGGCCGGTATCGCCGCGTTCACGCCCGAGGGGTACAAGGCCGCGGCGGAGAACGTGGCCCGGTACGCGGCGTCGCGCACCTTGCTCCTGGAGCGGCTGGGCGAGCTCGGCTGGCGACCCGTCGCACCGGCCGACGGCGCGTTCTACCTGTACGGCAACGTCGCCGAGTTCGGCCTCGACTCGGTCACCTACTGCGCGCGGCTCCTCGCCGAGGCCGACGTGGCGATCACGCCCGGCACCGACTTCGACGGCGTGCACGGGCACGAGTGGGTGCGGCTGTCGTTCGCATCGTCGCTCGACACCGTGACCCGGGCGGTGGACCGGATAGTCGCCTGGCACAAGACGCTCTGACCAGGTCCCCGGCGCCGCCGCGGGCGTCACTGGCGCCGGCGCAGCACCTCCGGCAGCACCACCCACACGATCGCCAGCACCACGAGCACGCTCGCGCCGACGACGATGCCCTCGGTCCGCCCGACGACGACGTCGAACACCAGCAGGCTCGCGCCGGTCATCACGAGGGCGAGCACGGCGAGCGCCACCCGGGTGAGACGGTCGGCCAGCGTGACGATGTGGCGCTTCATCTGCTGGCGGAACAGCGACCGGTGCACGCTGACCGGGGCCACGATGAGCGCCGTGGCGATCACCGAGGTCACGACCAGCGCCAGGTAGACCGTGCGCTGGTAGTCGTCGAGCTCGGCGAACGTCGGCTGGAACGGAAGGGTGAGCAGGAACCCCGTGAGGATCTGCACGCCGGTCTGCATCACGCGTAGTTCCTGGAGCAGCTCGTTCCAGTTCCGATCAGCTCGTTCGTTCGGTGTTTCCTTGCGTCCGTCGGCTTCCACGACCTCATTGTCGCAACTGTCGGGTACGTCTGAGGGGATGAAGAAATTTCACCCGCTCACATCACCGTCTCCCGTGGCCCTCAAGTTTCACCCGGGAGAACATGCGGCTGGGGCGGGACGCGTCCGCGTCCCCGGGATGAGGGGCGTGGACTGATGAGAACCAAGATGCGTGTGCCGCTGAGCATGGCGCTCGGCGCGGCACTGATGATGACCGGCGTCGCGGCATCGAGCGGGGCCGTGACACCTGACGGTGCGGCTTCCCCCGGACCTTCCGCAGGGCAGAGCCAGTCCATGACCATGCGGGTGGCCGACGTCGTCGTCACCGCCAAGATCTCCTTGCCGCCGGGTTCGGAGGTGCAGGGCTCCATCCTCGGGACCCTCAGCATCACGCACAACGGGACGTCCGCGGCGATGAGGTCGGGGCGCATGACGATGGTCGACCCGGACGGCCGGAGCCTCGTGGGCGCGCAGTTCGCCGCCACCAGCGCGGCGAACACCTGGACCTCCAGGGTGCCGCTGTCCGCGGACGCGAAGTCGGGCATCTATCAGGTCAGCGTGGCGGCGGAGATCGCTGTCACCACGTCCAGCGGCGTGGTCAACGTGCCGATCCGCACCGAGAACCCGGCTCTGGTGCCGTTCCGGGCCCAGCGGAACATTCCAGCGATCTGGACGTCCCCGTCGAGCGCGCCCGCCGGCTCCACGATCTCGGTCTCGGGCGCCGCGAACATGCGGAGCCTGGGAACCGGCGACTACCACCCGGCGACCGGTCAGGAGGTCAAGGTGTACTTCGACCCGACCGGCGACGCACCGGAGACCCTGCGGGCCACCCTCACCACCGACTCGCGGGGCTTCTTCACGACGCGCCAGAAGCCGGTCGGGTCCGGCAAGTGGCGGGCCGAGATGCCGATGACCGATGCGGGCGCGAAGACGGTGTGGACGATCACCTACTCGGAGCGGGAGCGCACCACGACGCTGCGCCAGGGTCAGGTCACCGCTACCCAGAACGGCCACACCGCGGGTGACCACCTGATGACGCACGACGTCGTCGTCGGCCTGGCCCCTGTGCAGCGGCGGGTCGACGTCGGCAGCCTCGGCTTCACCGTCGGCGGCAAGTCGGGCTTCGTCAGCGCCGACAGCCGTCGTGGTGAGGGCAGCTTCCCCAACGGGTACCGCGTCGAGCGCGAGATGACGCACGCCGGTGTCGGCACGAGCGCCGTGACGTTCGTCTTCAACCCGACCCTGCCTGCCGGCATCTACGACATCGGCATCCGGGACGCGATGAAGGCCTGTTCCGCACCGGACTGGGACGCGAACGACGCGGCCAGCGGCATCAGCAACTGCACGCACGACGTCCTGGTCCAGGACGACACCGTCACGACCATCGTGGTGAAGCGGGCGAGCACCACCACCCTCGCGGCCTCGGACACGTCGTTCACCGGACCGAAGACCATCACGCTCAGCGGTGAGGTGCGCAAGGTGCAGCTCGTGAGCGGCGGCGGCGCCGCGGACAAGCCGGCGCCCAACACGTCGGTGGGTCTGTACTTCGACCCGGCAGGATCGGCGGGGGCGACCCTCGTGAAGACCGTCGTCACCGGCGCGAACGGGACGTACTCGACGACGGCCCTGACGAGCACCTCTGGCACGTGGATCGCGAAGTACGCGGGCACCACCCTGCAGGCGTCGTCGCAGGCGACGGTGGCCGTCACGGTCAACTAGCCCGTCGAACGAAAGGGTCCGCCTCCACCAAGCCGTCCGGCATGCGTTCTCGCGAGAGAGCATGCGAAGGGCCTGGTGGAGGCGGACCTTTTGCTGTCGCTCCACGGTTGACCGGCTCCGGTACGCGAGGCTAGCCTCCAATCATGACCAGATAGACGAATCTGGTCACACATTCACGGAGGCAGCCCGAGGAGGCGAGAGTGACCACCGCAGCCGCCACCCGACGCCATGGGAGCACGCACCGCCGTACCGAGCGTGCGCAACGGATCCTGGAGGCCGCGAGGGACCTCGTCCTCCGCTGGGGCTACGACAAGACCACCATCGACGACGTCGCCCGGCGCGCCGGTGTCGCCAAGGGGACCATCTACCTGCACTGGAGCAGCCGCGAGGACCTGTTCGCCGCACTCCTGCGGTGGGACCGGGCGGAGATGGTCGACGCCGTACGTTCTGAGCTCCACGCCGACCCGGCGAGCGCGACCCTGCCGGGGTTGTTCGCTCATCTCGTGCGTCAGATCCACCGCCGTCCCCTGCTCCGGGCGGTTCTGGCGCAGGACTCCGAGGTGCTCGGCAAGCTCCTGCAGCGCAAGCAGAGCGGACGTGCCGCACCCCAGGCGATCGAGTCGTTCCGGACCTACCTCGCCACGCTCCGTGAGCACGGCATGGTGCGCGACGACCTCTCGGCAGAGGACCACCTGACCGTGCTCTCCACCATCCTGTGCGGCTCGCTCGCCTCCGCGCGGCTCCTGCCCCCGGGCCTGCGAGTGTCCGACGACCGGGAGGGCGAGCTGCTCGGCGATACCGTCGCGCGCGTCGTCGCGACAGGGCGGACGCCGTCGGACGCGGCGCTCGCGGCGGGGGCCACCGCTACCCGCGAGTACGTGGACCGGGTGCACGAGATCGCGCGGGCCAAGCTGCGGGAGTCGCTCGGTGGCGATCTCGCTCCCGACGAAGGGCGACCTCGTGCGCACTGATGTCCCGCAGCCGTTCGCGCTCGACCTGGCGGATCCCGCGGCCACCGACCTCGCGACGACCGGTGGCAAGGGCTCGTCCCTGGCACGCCTGGCCGCGGCCGGCCTGCCGGTTCCCGAAGGCTTCCACATCACCACCCACGCCTACCGTGCGGCGGTGGCGGGCGCCCCGCAGCGGGCGATCGTCGAGGCCGCGGCGCAGGTGGACCCTGACCGGCCCGAGACCCACGGGGCCGCAGCGGCCCGTGTCGCCGAGGTGTTCGCGGACCTTGCGATCCCGACGGAGGTGGCCGACGCCGTCCGTGCCGGGTACTCGAGCCTGCGCACCGCGGCCCTGAGCCGCCTGGGCGCGAGCGACCCGGCCGTCGCCGTGCGCTCCTCGGCGACCGCGGAGGACCTGCCGGGCATGTCGTTCGCGGGCCAGCAGGACACGTACCTCAACATCCGCGGCGAGGAGGCGCTGCTGCGCGCGGTCCGGGACTGCTGGGCCTCCCTGTGGACGGCGCGCGCCATCGGCTACCGCGCCAGGCACGGCATCCCCGCCGACGAGGTGAGCCTCGCGGTAGTGGTGCAGCAGATGGTCCTCGCCGACGCCGCGGGGATCCTGTTCACCGTCGACCCGATGACCGGCTCGCGCGACTGGGTGGTGATCAACGCGGCGTGGGGGCTGGGGGAGGCGGTCGTCGGCGGTCAGGTCAACCCTGACACCTTCCTGGTGGCCCGCGTGGGCGACGCCGTCCGGGCCACGGTGAGCACCAAGGAGGTGCGCACGGTGCGGACCGACGACGGGACCCGGAACGAGCCGGTTCCCGCCGAGCTGCGGCGTCGCCCGTCACTCACCGACGCGCAGGCCGCCCACCTCGCCGCGACCGGCGTCCGCATCGAGGAGCTGTACGAGGCCCCGGTGGACGTCGAGTGGGCGGTGAGCCACGGCCGGCCGTTCGTCCTCCAGGCGCGGCCCGTCACGGGCGCCGCGGGCAGACAGCCGCTCACAGAGGTGTGGAACGACAGCCTGCTCGGGGACTACCTGTGGACGAACGCGAACCTCGGCGAGGCGCTGCCGAGCGTGATGACACCGCTGACCTGGACCCTCGTGCAGATCTTCATGGACAACGCGATGGCGGACACCGGCCTCGGGTTCCCCGGGCACGGCAACATCGGTGGCCGGTTCTACATGAACCTCAGCGCCACCGAGACCGTCGCTCGCGCGCTCGGGATCCAGAAGACCGTCGACGCCGCACACCAGGAGGTCTTCGGGCGACCGCCCGGCCAGGTGGAGATCCCGGTGGTTCCCCTGGGCCGCAGGGAGCTGATGCGGCGGCTGCTACCCATGGTCGCGCGCAACGCCGGCTCGCTGGTGCGGGACGTCCGGGCGGTCGAGGGGTTCCTCCGCACGGCCGAGCAGCGGGGAATCCAGCTGCGGAACCGCACTGCCGCGGTGGACGACACCGGCCGCCTGGCGGCGTTCTGGCGCGCGGAGCTCTGCCCGCACCTGGTCGAGTCGTCGCGGGTGCTGCGCGGCGCGGGCCGGCGAGGCGGCACCGGCCTGCTCACGCTGCGCCGCGACCTGAGGCAGCTCGTCGGTGACGCGGACACCGAGCTCCTCGCGTCGGGCCTGTCCGCCGGCCCACAGGGGCTGGCCAGCATGGAGACGCTCGTCGGGCTGCGCAAGGTGGCGCTCGGGGAGCTCGACGAGGAGACGTACGTGGCTCGCTACGGGCACCGGTGCGCCGACGAGTTCGAGGTCTCGGTCCCCCGTCCCGCAGAGGACCCGGACTGGCTCGCCCGTCAGCTCGGCGCCGCGGCCGGGACCGACGTCGACGCGCTGCTCGCCAGGCAGGAGCGCGCTCGCGCGGAGGCGTGGGAACGGCTGGAGGCCCGCTCGCCGCGCACGGCGCGTGCCATCCGCGGAAAGCTCGACCGCTGGGCCCGCACCGCGCGGGACCGGGAGCGTGCCAGGTCCGAGGTGGTACGCACGTTCTGGGCGCTGCGGACCTTCGCGGTGCGCGCCGGCGAGCTCACCGGCCTCGGCGACGACGTCTTCTTCCTGACCATCGACGAGCTGCTCGGCGTGCTCGACCCCGCGGCAGGGCAGGGGACGCCGGGGGCCTCGGCAATCCGGGGACGCGTGACGGTCCGCCGGGCGACCTACGAGCAGTACCGCGGCCTGCCCGCGTATCCGGTGGTGATCCGGGGCCGGTTCGACCCGGTCCGGTGGGCGGCCGACCCGGCACGACGGACCGACGTGTTCGACGAGCACGGCCAGGAGGCCGCGCCCGACGACCAGGTCCGGGGCTTTCCCGGCGCCGCGGGCGTCGTCGAAGGGCTCGCCCGGGTGGTGCGCACGGTGGACGACGGCGACGCGCTGCGGCCCGGTGAGGTGCTGGTCACGTCGGTCACCAACGTCGGCTGGACGCCGCTCTTCCCGCGTGCGGCGGCCGTCGTGACCGACGTCGGAGCGCCCCTCTCGCACGCCGCGATCGTCGCGCGCGAGCTGGGCATCCCGGCCGTGGTCGGGTGCGGCAACGCGACCATGCGGCTGCGTACCGGTGACCGGCTCCGGGTGGACGGCGAACGCGGCACCGTCGAGGTCCTGGAACCCGGTCAGAACACCGGCTCGCCGCCTGTCACGCCGAGCACCGTCCCCGAGACGTAGGACGCGGTCACGGGCGACCAGGACGCGCTCGCCCGTGCGCTGAGGGGTCGCAGATCCCGTACCCTCGGAGCACCGGTTCTGCGTACCTGTGTTCTGGAAGGAGTGTCGTGACCTCCCCAACGACTCCCAGCGAGCCCCCGCTCGATGAGACGCTGGAGCAAGTACTCGCAGGGGGCGCCCGCCCGCCCGTCGGCCGGTACCGGTTGGAGCTGGCGACCGGCCAGTGGGCGTGGTCCGACGAGGTGTACGTGATGCACGGTTTCGAGCCTGGCCAGATCGTGCCGACGACGCCGCTCATGCTCTCCCACAAGCACCCTGACGACCGGGCGCGGGTCGACGGCCTGCTGCGCCGGGCCGCAGAGACCGGGCAGCCGTTCAGCTCGGTGCACCGCATCCGTGACGCCCATGGCAAGACCCGCACGCTGGCCGTCACGGGCCAGGGGCGGCGCGACCCCGCGACAGGCCGGGTGACCGAGCTGTTCGGGTACTTCATCGACGTCACCGAGTCGCACCGCGAGGCGGCGGCACGTGACGCGACGGCCTCCATCCAGGCCTCTGCCGAGCGACGGGCGGTCATCGAGCAGGCCAAGGGCGTGCTCATGGTGGTCTACGGCATCGACGAGGAGGCCGCGTTCGACCTGCTGCGGCAGGCCTCGAACCTGGCGAACATCCCGGTGCGGGACATCGCCTACTCGCTGGTGCACCTGTTCTCGGGGCCTGGGGTCACGGTGTTCCCGACCCGCGAGGCGATCGACGGGTTCCTCGAGAAACCGGTTCTGCCGGAGGATCTCTGACGCACGTCGGCCGGTGTGTCATGACCGCGGTGCGGTAGCGGCAGCCAGCTGGTTGGGCCCAAGATCGGGACGTGCGCATAGCCACGTTCAACGTCCAGCACGGCCTCGGCCCCGACGGCCGTGTCGACAACCACCGACTGGCCGACGCGGTAGCGGCGCTCGACGCCGACGTCGTCGGCCTGCAGGAGGTCGACCTGCGGCAGGCCCGGTCCGGGGGCGCGGACCAGGCGCGGCTCTGTGCGGAGGCGATGGGTGCGGCCGACCACCGGTTCCGGGCGGCGCTGGCGGGACCGTTCCGCTACCCCGGCGTACGGCGCCGGGCCCGCCGCGCGGAACGGCCCGACGTTCCTGGCTACGGCATCGCGCTGCTCTCCAGGTACCCCGTGCGGAGCTGGCACACGGTGCTCCTGCCGCCCGCCACCCCGTGGGTGTGGGGCCGGGTCCAGCTCGGCACCGACGAGCCCAGGGTGGCGCTCGCCGCCGAGATCGACGCCCCGTCGGGGCCGGTCACCGTCGTGTGCACCCACCTCAGCGTGTACCGGTTCCCCACGGTCACCTGGGCGGGCGGGATCGTCCGGCGGACGGCGGGGTACCGCCGCGGTACGCCCGGCGAACTGCACGCGGAACGGCAGGTCGACCACCTCCGGCGTCGGCTCGCCGGGCTGCCCCGGCCGCTGGTGCTGCTGGGGGACTTCAATCTCCGCGGGTCGGTGCCGGCCGATCGCACGGGCTGGCGCCCGCTCGCGACCGACGACACCTTCCCCCGCCACGATCCCCGGTTCCAGATCGACCACGTCTTGTGGGACGGCGGTGCGGACGCCGGCCCGCCCGCAGCCGTCGGCCGGGCGGTGGACACCGGGGTCTCGGATCACCGGGCGCTCCTGGTGGACCTGTCGTTCGCACCGCCGGCCGGGTAGCGGTCGGTCCGGTCACCCGACAAAGACGCAGAACGGGTGGCCCATCGGGTCCGCGAAGACGTAGAGCGGTTCGTCCGGGTCGTCCGTCCGGTCGAGGAGCAGGGTGGCCCCGAGCGCGAGGGCGTGATCACGCGCCGTGGTGAGCGTGGCGACGTCGGGCACAGTGGTGTCCAGGTGGAGCTGCTGCGGGATGTCGGACTCCGGCCACGTCGACCTCGGCAGCTCGTCCACCTGCTGGAACGCGAGGGACACGCCGTCGTCGTTCCGCAGGACGAGCCAGTCCTTGCCGTTCGGGTCCGGTTCGCCGCTCGCCGGGGCCTCGTCGCCGGGGCGGTACGAGAGCCCGAACAGCTGCCGGTAGAACTCGGCGAGGGCACGGGCGTCGGTGGTGTCGAGCACCACCTGTCGGATTCGTGGCTTCATCTCGACAGCGCATCACATGTGGCGCCACCCGCAAGACGTCACGAGGCCCGGCGCGCGGGGCGCCGGACCTCGGTGAGGGTTCCAGGAGACAAGGACCGTCAGGCGGCCTCGGCGTACGCCCGGTGGCTGACGGCGGGCTGCGCCGCGGACTCCCGGTCATCCTGCGCGATGTCCTCGACGACCGCGAGGGTCGGTGTGCTCTGCGCCTTCCGCTTCTTCGCGCGGAGCACGGTCGTCACCGCGTGCACGCCGATCAGGATGGCGGCGATGTTCGCGGCGGCGGACGGCCAGACGCCGTTCGTCGCCGCGACCGTCAGCATGGTCACGCCGGCCAGCATGTTGGTGCCCTGGAACGCGAGAGAGTCGGCGTCCCAACGCCCGCGGCTGACCATGGCGTAGGCCACGAGGCCGGCAACTGCGCCAACCCAGCCGAGAGCGGTGGCAACCATCATGAGGGTCATGGCAAGAACTCCTGGAGCTTTGGATCCGTGCGGATCGAAACGATTCGACAACATGAGGGATCCGGAGTGCCGGAATCCGTCAGGGGGTGTGGCGCGGGGCCCGGGAGAGCTGAGCACGACCGCCGCCATGACCAAGCATGAGCCAGATTTGCCTTCAGCACAATCGAACGTTCGTGACTCCGGGATGTAGCATTGCTACATGCCGACGGACCCGCGAAGACTCGCTTTTCTCCTCGCCGTGCACCGTGCGGGCGGAGTGCTCGCGGCCGCTGATCTGCTGCATGTCACGCCTTCTGCCGTCTCGCAGCAGATCTCCCGCCTGGAGGCCGAGGAGGGTATCGACGTGCTGGACCGTGGGCCCCGTGGCGTAACTCTCACACCGGCCGGCCGCGTGCTCGCGGATGCCGCGGAGAGCATCGAGGCAGAGATGGTCCAGGCGCGCCAGGCCATCGCCGCCCTGGGCGGAGAGCTCACGGGCCGGGTGTCCGTGGGGTCCATCCAGACCGCCATCCGCACGGTCGTCGCGCCGATGCTCGTCTCGCTCGCCGAACGCCACCCGCACATCGAGGTGGACGTGCAGGAGTACGACCCCCCGGACGCGACCCGTCGCCTGCGTGCCGGCGACCTGGACGCGATAGTCCTGGAGCGCGACGTCGACGTCGACGCCCCGGCCCCGCGCGGCGCCCATGACGTCCCGCTGCTCGACGAACCTTGGCGCATAGTCGTGCCGACCAGCCTGCCCGCGCCGGAACGCATAGACGATCTCGCCGGGCTCATGTGGGTGGGCCCGCAGGCCGGATCGGCCGCGGACCGCGCGCTGGGTCGTCTCGCCGCCCAGCTCGGCACGGCCTTCGAGACCCGGCACGCCTACAACGACTTCGACACGGCGATCTCGCTCGTCGCCGCGGGCCAGGGCGTCGCCATGCTGCCCGCGCTGGCCCTGCAGCAGGAGATACCCGACAGCGTCGCCGTGGTGGCGCTCCCCGGTCTCGGCTCGCGGCGCATGGTGGTGCGGCACCGCCAGAACCGGCACGAGCCCGGACCCGCGGTAGGGGCGGTCGTGGACGAGATGGTCGCGGCGGCCCGCGAGATCGACCTGGGGTAGGTCCCGACGAGTCGTCCCCGCCGCTACGATGAGCCCATAACTGAAGATCTTCAACGGTCCCGGGCCTCGACGAGCTCGATCACCAGGACCGTGCCGCCAGAACCGTGACGGGAGAGTCCGGCCGGGCGGGCGCCTCCGCCGTCGGGCAGGGGCGCCTCCGGAGAACCGGCGCCGAAGGAGCAATTTCCTCCCCGGGAATCTCTCAGGCCCCCGTACCGCCACGGTGAGGCAACTCTGGAAAGCGAGCCGCTCCGCCGTCAGGCAGAGGGGCTCCACCGACGGTGCAAGCCGGCGCGTCCCGCCCTCCTCCCGCATTCCGGGCGGAGCACGACGGACCGGCAAAACTCTCAGGTAGACGCACGCCCCGGGTGGGCAGGGTGTCGGATGACAGAGCGGGGAGGGACCGCAGTCGTCCCCACGCCCTCGGACAGCCAGGAGCCCGCCGTGAGCATGCCTTACCACCCCGACGTCTTTGCCGACCGGCATCTCGGCCCTCGCGGCCGCGAGGTCAGCACCATGCTGGAGCAGCTGGGCATCGACACCATGGACACCCTCGTCGACCGGGCCGTGCCCAAGGCGATCCGCAGCCAGGTGCCGCTGAACCTGCCGGCCGCCCGCACGGAGCCCGAGGTGCTCGCCCACCTGCGTGAGCTGGCCGGCAAGAACCAGGTGAAGACCCAGATGATCGGCCAGGGCTTCTACGGAACGCACACGCCCGCCGTCATCCGCCGCAACGTGCTCGAGTCGCCCGCCTGGTACACGGCCTACACGCCGTACCAGCCGGAGATCAGCCAAGGCCGGCTCGAGGCGCTCCTCAACTTCCAGACCGCCGTCGAGGACCTCACCGGCCTGGAGATCGCGAACGCCTCCCTGCTCGACGAGGCCAGCGCCGTCGCGGAGGCCGTCGCCCTGATGTGGCGCGCGTCGCGGGCCAAGGAGGGGTACGTGGTCCTCGACTCCGACCTGTTCGGGCAGTCGCTCGCGGTGGCCCGCGGTCGCGCCGAGGCGATCGGTCTCCCTGTCGTGGTCGCGGACCTGACCCAGGGCTTGCAGGCAGGCCTCCCCGCGGAACTCCCCCCGGGCCAGCTGGTCGGTCTCGTGGTGCAGCAGGCCGGTGCATCGGGCCGCGTGCTCGACGCGCGCGGCGTGATCGCCGAGGCCAAGGCGGCCGGCGCGCTCGTGACCGTCGCGACCGACCTGCTCGCCCTCACGCTCCTGGTCAGCCCGGGTGAGCTCGGCGCCGACATCTCGGTCGGCTCGGCGCAACGCTTCGGCGTCCCCCTCTTCTACGGCGGCCCGCACGCCGCCTACATGGCGGTCAAGAAGGGGCTGGAACGCCAGCTCCCCGGCCGCCTCGTCGGCGTCTCGATCGACGTCGACGGCGCCCCCGGCTACCGCCTCGCCCTGGCCACCCGCGAGCAGCACATCCGCCGCGAGAAGGCCACGAGCAACATCTGCACGGCCCAGGCCCTGCTGGCCATCGTGGCCAGCATGTACGCGGTCTACCACGGCCCGGACGGCCTGAAGGCGATCGCCCAGCGCGTCCATCAGCACGCGGCCACCCTGGCGGGGGCCCTGCGGTCAGCGGGCGTCGAGATCGAGCACGACACCTTCTTCGACACGGTCCGCGCGGTCGTCCCGGGCAAGGCCCAGGAGCTCGCGCGCGCCGCAGCCGAGGCGGGCTACAACCTCTTCGTCCCGGACGAGAACCACCTCCAGATCAGCTTCGACGAGACGACGACCGCTCAGGACGTCGCCGCCGTGGCGCAGCTGCTGGGTGGGGTCTCGACAGGCTCGACCACCGGGGCAGACCTCCCCGCGGAGGTAACCCGGACGACCACGTTCCTGCAGCACCCGATCTTCCACCAGCACCGCTCCGAGACCTCGATGCTCCGGTACCTGCGCAAGCTCTCCGACAAGGACCTCGCGCTGGACCGCACGATGATCCCGCTGGGCTCCTGCACCATGAAGCTCAACGCCACCGCCGAGATGGAGGCCATCTCCTGGCCCGGCTTCGCGGACATCCACCCCTACGCGCCCGTCGACCAGACCCAGGGCTACACGGAGCTGGTCACCGCGCTGGAGCAGCAGCTCGCCGAGATCACCGGCTACGCGGCCGTCTCCCTCCAGCCCAACGCGGGCAGCCAGGGTGAGTTCGCGGGCCTGCTCGCGATCAAGGGCTACCACGCGTCGCGCGGCGAGGAGGGTCGCGACATCGTGCTGATCCCGGCGTCGGCCCACGGCACGAATGCCGCCTCGGCGGCGCTCGCGGGCCTGCGGGTCGTGGTGGTGTCGACGGCGGACGACGGCGAGATCCTGCTCGACGACCTGCGCGCCAAGCTGGACCAGCACGGCCCGCAGGTGGCGGGCATCATGATCACCTACCCGTCCACGCACGGCGTGTACGAGGAGCACGTGCGCGAGGTCTGTGACCTCGTGCACGACGCCGGCGGCCAGGTGTACATCGACGGAGCCAACCTCAACGCGCTGGTGGGGCTCGCCCGGCCGGGCGAGTTCGGCGGCGACGTCTCGCACCTGAACCTGCACAAGACGTTCTGCATCCCGCACGGCGGCGGCGGTCCGGGCGTGGGGCCGGTGGCCGTGGCGGAGCACCTGGTGCCGTTCCTTCCTGGCGACCCGACGCCTGGGATCTCGACGAGCTCGACCAGCGAGACGGGCATCCCCGTGGCCTCGACGCGGTACGGCTCCGCGGGCATCCTCCCGATCTCGTACGCCTACGTGGCGCTCATGGGACCGGACGGGCTGACCGAGGCGACCAAGGCCGCCGTCCTCACCGCCAACTACGTGGCGAGCCGACTGAACCCGTACTTCCCCGTGCTGTACACGGGCCCGAACGGGCTGGTGGCGCACGAGTGCATCCTCGACCTGCGCAAGATCACCGCCGAGACCGGCGTGACCGCGGAGGACGTCTCGAAGCGGCTCATGGACTACGGCTTCCACGCGCCCACCCTGGCGTTCCCGGTGCCCGGCACGCTGATGGTGGAGCCCACCGAGTCGGAGGACCTGGCGGAGCTGGACCGCTTCATCGCCGCGATGATCGCCATCCGCGGCGAGATCGACGCCGTGGCGGCCGGCCGGTGGAGCGCCGAGGACTCGCCGCTGCGCGGGGCACCGCACACCGCGGCGTCGCTCATGACCGACGTGTGGGACAAGCAGTACTCGCGCGAGCTCGCGGCGTTCCCCGTGGCGAGCCTGCGGGCCGGGAAGTACTGGCCGCCGGTGCGCCGCATCGACGGTGCCAAGGGCGACCGCAACCTGGTCTGCTCGTGCCCGCCGGTCGAGGCGTACGCCGAGTGACCGACAACCAAGGAGTGAACGTGGCTGACAAGACCACCCCGCTTCATCACGAGCACGTAGCGCTCGGAGCCTCGATGACGCCGTTCGGCGGCTGGCTCATGCCGCTGCGGTACACGTCAGACCTGGCCGAGCACCGCGCAGTGCGCGAGGCCGCAGGTCTGTTCGACCTGTCCCACATGGGCAACATCAACGTGACCGGTCCCGACGCCGCCGCGTTCCTCGACCATGCGCTCGTCGGGTACATCTCCAAGGTCCGCGAGATGGGTGCGCGCTACTCGATGATCTGCGCCGAGGACGGCAGCGTGCTCGACGACCTGATCGTCTACCACGTCGCCCCCGGCGAGTACTCGGTCATCGCGAACGCGTCCAACGCGGAGCTCGTCCTCGCGAAGCTGCAGGAGCGCACCACCGGCTTCGACGTGGCGCTCAAGGACGTCCAGGCGGGCCAGGCGCTGATCGCCGTACAGGGTCCGCGGGCCGCCGAGATCATGCTCGCCACGGCGGGCCTCGCCGAGGACCCCGAGATCTCCGGCGGCACCGCGTTCGCCGACCTCAAGTACTACGCGTGCATGCGCATGCGCTTCGAGGGCGTGCCCGTGCTCGTGGGCCGCACGGGGTACACGGGCGAGGACGGGTTCGAGATCTGGGTCCCGGCGGACCAGGCCGTCGCGCTCTGGCGCGCGCTGCTCGCGGCGGGCGAGCCGCTGGGCCTCGTCCCGGCGGGCCTGTCGGCGCGTGACTCGCTGCGTCTGGAGGCCGGCATGCCGCTCTACGGCCACGAGCTCGACACCACGACCACGCCCTTCGAGGCGGGGATGGGGCGCGTGGTGCGCCTCGACAAGGTGTCCGACGACGGTACGCCGCTCCCCTTCGTGGGCCGCGACGCCCTGGCCGCACGCAAGGAGTCGGCGCCGGCCCGCGTGCTCGTCGGGCTCCGCGGTGAGGGCAGGCGCCCGGCGCGTGCCGACTACGACGTCGTGCTGCGGGCCGAGGGCACCACCCCCGGAACGGTGGTCGGCAAGGTCACCTCCGGGGCGCCGTCGCCCACGCTCGGCTACCCGGTCGCGATGGCCTACGTGACGCCGGAGGTGTCGGCGGAGGGCACTGAGCTCGCGGTCGACGTCCGCGGGCGGGCCGAACCGTTCGTGGTCGTGCCCATGCCGTTCTACCGTCGTCCTCAGAACTGAAACCCCGATCCCGCAAGGAGCTGTCATGGCCGACTTCCCCGAGAACCTGAAGTACACCACCGAGCACGAGTGGCTCGACGGTTCCACCCCCGCCGTCATCGGCGTGACCGACGTCGCGGCCGACGCGCTCGGTGACGTCGTCTACCTGGAGCTGCCCGAGGTGGGAGCCACCGTCGAGGCCGGCGCCGTGGTGGGCGAGATCGAGTCCACGAAGTCCGTGTCCGAGCTGTACTCGCCGGTCAGCGGCACCATCACCGAGGTCAACACCGAGGCCGTGGAGAACCCCGAGATCGTGAACAAGGACCCGTACGGCAAGGGCTGGCTCTTCAAGGTCGAGGTGACCGGGGCGGGCGAGCTGCTCACCGCCGCGGAGTACGCCGCACACACCGGAAGCTGACTTCCGCGGCCCGTCGAGGCCGCCGTCGAACCGCCCCTCAGGTCGCCCTTGCGCGCATCTGGGGGGCGGCTTCGGTATCGGAACGGTAACAGTCGAAAAGTAGCGTCAGAACCGCGTCATGAACTCCATGCAGAGCACTTAACCCCATAGCAGCAACCGTAGGCCGGAACCCCAGAACCGGCCGCTGTGTGGAGGAAACCGATCATGAGCGTAATGACCCTTGACCACCGTGTGCCCAGCCTCACCCGCCGTGAGCGGGTCATCCTGGCGAACCTCACCGAGGACGCCACACTCGAGCAGATCGCTCGACGCCTGTACGTCACCCGTAACACGGTGAAGACGCAGGTCCGTAGCGTCTACCGCAAGCTCGGCGTGTCCTCGCGTGCGGAGGCGATTGCCAAGGCGAACGAGTTCCAGCTCGCTGACTGACACACAGCACACCCGACGACGGCGCCACTCCCCAGAGGTGCCGTCGTCGTACTTTGTCCGCGAAGCCGTCGGCGGGTCGGCACGACCCGTCGACGCCTTCTTGGGTGGGAGACTGCTCCGCATGCAGGAGCCCCTCATCACCGTGGTCGCCGCAGCGATCGTGGACGACCTGAACCATCCCACCCGGCTGCTCGCCGCCCGTCGTTCTGCGCCGGTCGCGCTCGCCGGTCGCTGGGAGTTTCCCGGTGGCAAGGTGGAGCCGGGCGAGGACCATCTCTCCGCGCTGCACCGTGAGCTCGACGAGGAGCTCGGTGTGACGGTGGCCGTCGGCGCCGAGCTCCCGGGGCCGGACGGCGGGGTGTGGCCGATCACCAGCAAGCACCGCATGCGCGTCTGGTTCGCGCAGCTGCAGGACGGCGCGCCCGAACCGCTGGAGGACCACGACGAGCTGCGCTGGCTGACGGCGGCCGAGCTGGACGACGTCCCCTGGCTGGACGGGGACGTGCAGATCGTGACGGCCCTGCACAGGCATCTCGGGCCGGACGGGTCAGTGCGCGCCGGCTGAGACGTTCCTGCGGCTACGAGCCGCCGCGACCCGGTGCCCGAGGGGTACGAACGCGCCGTCCATCAGCACCGGCACCACATCGGTGACGTCGACCGCCGTGGCGATCGTGACGTCGTCGGCGAACCCGGAGTCGAGCAGCTCGCGACCGCTCGCGGTCCCGCCCACCGTGTCCATGACGTCCTTGGTGCCCTTCCAGAGGGTGATCGTCGCCGCGGTCTCGGGCGAGATGCTCACCTTGGGCAGCATCGTCGTGAGCCGCGTCGCGATGGCACCGACGGCGAGGTAGTCCTCGAGCGCGGGGCGCAGCGTGTCGTCGGGCCACCGTTCGCCCACGGGGACGAGCACGACGTCGTGCTTCTCCGACGCGTCCAGGTGTGCGGCCGCGAGGCCCGCCACCGCCTTCGCGTTGCGCAGGCTGCCCGCGACGATGAGGGCACCCCGGTTGGCGATGGTGTGGCAGATCTGCGCCGCGCTGGGCGAGGGGATGACGAGGCGTTCGGCGTCAAGGTCCTGGAGCGACGCGGGGGAGATGCTGATGCCGTCCTCCCACCGGGGGCCGGCGAGGGCGGCGCGCATGGTGCGCGCGAGCCTGGCCGCGCCCGCGGGATCGTGGTACGGGAACGGGTACACCCCGGCGCCCTGTTCGCAGGCGACCGTGACGGTGGTGGAGAAGGAGAGCACGTCCACGACGACCACGAGCGACGCGCGCGCATCCGTGGCGGTGAGGGCGAGTGCGCCGGAGATGCCCCAGTCCGTGCGCACACGGGCAGGACGTTGGTCGAAGGCGGGGGACGTGTTTGCCACGGACGCATCGTAGTGTCACCTGAACTCGCCCATGTTTCGCGCTCAGCGAACACCGCGGGGGTTCGGGCGCCCCGCACACGCCCTGCATCGGGTCATGAGGTCGACGCGCAGGGCTCCCGTCGAACGCCCTCTCCGAGGTCCGAGAAGGACCCGGGATGCCACGAGGTGGGCCGGCGTCGTCGTCGGCCGTGTCCCACGGAATCCTGACCACCGCGCTGACCTGCGAAATCGCCGGCGCCTTACCGGGAGGCCCAGAACCCGGCGCCGCAGCCGGACCGTTCTCCGACCGCAGGACACGCCACGCGACAGTGCCGTGGCGGCGGCTCCGGAACCCCGGGCGAGCGCTCCGCCGCGCGTCGGTCGGGCCGTTGAAATTTCCGGAGATGTCACCCACCTCGATCTCGATGGCGCCGGCGCCGCCGTGGTCATCGGCCACGACGGGCGCCGGAACGAGCGAGCCCCGCGCCGATCCGCGAGCTAGCCGTCAGGACGGGCCGACGGAGCGGTAGATTTGGCTCATGAGTGATTTCGAAGTGGCCCGTAGGCAGAAGCAGGAGCCCACGGCGACCCTGCTGGTACGCGCGATCTTGTGCTTCGCGCTCTTCCTCGGCGGGTTCGCGCTGATCGCTGTCGGCGGCGCGGACCAGGGTCCCTCGGCGCCCTACCTGTTCGTTGCCGGAATCCTTGCCGTCGGCCTGTCGTTCGGGCTGCCGATGATCGGCGCCACCGAGCGGTAGGCACGCCGTACGACACGAGTCCCACGGCGTGTTGGAGAAGGGTCGCAGCCTCGTGCTGCGGCCCTTCTTTTGGCTTCTCCGGTGGCCTCGGAGGCCGCCTCGGGACACGCTGTTACCCGTATGTCACAGGTTTGTTAGAACCCTTGACAGATTCAGGGGCAAGTGAAAACGTGACCTGCACCACGAACGAGCAGGACAAGCCCAAGGAGTAGCAATGGCGCAGTACAGGAGGCTCGGCGGGATCCTCGTGATCACGCTCGCCACGACGACCGGCCTGACGGCCTGCGGGTTCGGCGGGTCAGCGGAGGGCGGCGGCACAGACGGTGCGACCACCCTCGACCTGCTCGTCCCCAGCTACTCCGACGCGTCCCAGGGCCTGTGGGAGGACGTGATCGCCGGGTTCGAGGAGACCAACCCGGACATCGACGTGAACCTGCAGGTCGAGTCGTGGGACAACCTCGAGTCCGTGATCGCCACCAAGATCCAGGGTGGCGAGGCCCCGGACATCTACAACGGCGGCCCCTTCGCCGGCTTCGCGGCGGACGAGCTGCTGTACCCGGTCGAGGACGTCACCTCGGACGAGACCTACGCCGACTTCCAGCCCACGTTCCTGGAGAACGCCACGGTGGGCGACACCGCGTACGGCCTGCCCTGGATCGCCTCGGCCCGTGCGCTGTTCGTCAACGACGCCCTCCTCGAGGAGGCAGGCGCCGAGGTCCCCGCCACGTGGGACGAGCTGCTCGAGTCCGCCACGAAGGTCTCCGAGCTCGGCGGCGGTGTGGCCGGCTACGGCATGCCGCTCGGTTCCGAGGAGGCGCAGGCAGAGGCGGCCGTCTGGCTCTGGGGCGGTGGTGGAACCTTCGGTGACTCCGAGGCCATCACCATCGACACCCCGGAGAACGTGGCCGGCGCCGAGTTCATCAAGAAGATGATCTCCGCTGGTGCCACGCAGGCCGACGCCGGTGCGACCGACCGTAGCCCGCTCTTCGACATCTTCGTCCAGGGCAAGATCGGCATGCAGATCGGTCTGCCGCCGAGCGTGGGCCAGATCGAGTCGGACAACCCGGACCTCGAGTACTCGATCCACCCCATCCCCACCAAGGACGGCAGCCCGTTCACGCTCGGTGTGGCCGACCACCTCATGGCGTTCCAGAACGACGGTGACAAGCAGGAGGCCATCACTGCCTTCTTCGACTACCTCTACACCGCCGACGTGTACGTCCCGTGGGTCCAGGGCGAGGGCTTCCTGCCCACCACCTTGTCGGGCTCCGAGCAGCTGGCCGACGACGAGGCGCTCGCCCCGTTCCTCGAGGTGCTGCCGGACGCGCAGTTCTACCCGAGCACCAACCCGGACTGGCAGACGGCCGACTCCGCGTTCAAGGCCAACTTCGGCCAGCTCGACAGCGACAAGTCCGCCGAGGACGTGCTCGCCGAGATCCAGGGACAGGTCGACGCCGGCTGACGCCTGGGTGGACCGCTCCCAGCAAGCACGCGTCGACGACACCCGGCGCTGAACCGAAAGCACGAGGAACCTGGTGAAGGACCTTTTGAAGGCCCTGCCATGGATCGGGCCCGCGGTCGCACTCATTGCGGCCGTGGTCCTGTTCCCGGTAGGCCTGATGTTCTGGAACTCGACCCGCGACATCAGTCAGAGCGGCGTGGACGACGGGGGCGTAGGCCTCGCGAACTTCGCGACGGTGGTCGGCTTCCAGTACTTCTGGCCGATCCTCGGGCGGACCGTCATCTGGGTGGTCGTCGTCGTGGGCTGCACCCTGCTCGGGTCGCTCGCCCTCGCGGCGCTGCTGAACAAGGCGTTCCCCGGGCGTCGCCTGGTGCGCATGGCCGTGATCGTGCCGTGGGCCGCCAGCGTGGTCATGACCACGCTGGTGGTGCACTACGGCCTGGAGCCGTACTTCGGCATCATCAACTCGTTCCTCGTGGACATCGGTCTGATCGACACGCCGGAGGGCTACGGCTGGACCCGGCACCCCGGGACCGCGTTCGCGTGGGCGATAGTGGTGGCCGTGTTCGTGTCGCTGCCGTTCACGACCTACACGATCCTGGCGGGCCTGCAGACGGTTCCCGGCGAGACCGTCGAGGCCGCGCGCATCGACGGCGCCAGCGGGCTGCGGACCTACTTCAGCGTGGTGCTTCCGCAGCTGCGGGGTGCGGTGTCGGTGGCGGTGCTGATCAACATCATCAACGTGTTCAACTCGCTGCCGATCCTGCGCGTCATGACGGGGTCCATCCCCGGTTACGACGCCGACACCGTCATGACCATGATCTTCAAGTACATGCAGAACCAGCGGCAGATCGACCTGGCCAGCGCGCTGTCCGTCATCGCGTTCCTTGTGGTCATCGGGATCGTCGCCATCTACGTGCGGGTCGTCCGCCCCCTCGAGGAGGTCTGATGACCGTGACCACCGCCTCGGCGACCGCGCCGCGCAAGGCGACCCGGCCGCCGTCGGACAACCGGAAGCGCGTGCGGAAGTACACCGCGGACCAGGTGCCGATCGGGTCCCTGCTGCTGCGCATGTTCGCAGGCCTCGTGGTGCTGGCCGTGTTCATGCTGCCGTACCTGATCATGTTCTTCGGCTCGGTGAAGACCAAGGCCGAGATCAGGTCGGTCGACCCCACCTACTTCCCCACGGAGTGGCACTGGGAGAACTACGTCACGATGTGGGCCACGCCCGAGACGCCGCTGCTGCAGAACCTGATCTCCACCCTGGTGATCTCGCTGTGCGCCACGCTGCTCGTGCTCGCCGTGGCGCTGCCCGCCGCGTACTACACGGCGCGGTTCCGGTTCCCCGGCCGGCTCGTGTTCCTGTTCCTCGTGATCGTGACCCAGATGGTGCAGCCCGCGGTGCTGACGTCGGGCCTGTTCCGCCAGTTCATCGCCCTCGGGATCCTCGATACGTGGGCCGCGATGATCCTGGTCAATGCCGCGTTCAACCTGTCGTTCGCGGTCTGGATCATGCACAGCTTCTTCGCGAGCATCCCGAAGGAGGTCGACGAGGCCGCGCAGATCGACGGCGCCGGCACGTTCACCGTCCTGACGAAGATCAACCTGCCACTGGTGTGGCCCGGGATCGTGACGGCAGTGGTGTTCACGTTTGTCGCGTCCTGGAACGAGTTCGCGGCGTCGCTGGTGCTGCTGTCGACGGCCGGCAACCAGCCGCTGTCCGTGGCGCTGACGAAGTTCGTGGGCCAGTACGAGACGTCGTGGCACTACGTGTTCGGGGTGTCCATCGTGGCGATCGTGCCCGTGGTCATCCTGTTCATGGCCATCGAGAAGCGGCTCGTGGGCGGCCTGGTGGCCGGGTCGGTGAAGTAGGCGAGCTCGGCGCGTGCCGTCGGTGAGCCAGGTCGTCTCGACCGCCGGACGAAATCTGTCCCAGTGGTGGACATTCGCTTAGCATGGTGGCGAACCCATCCAGAGCGGTCGAGAGTCCTGGCTCCCTGACACCGCAGCAACCTGCCGACTTCCTGCCTCGAGGCCGTGGCGTGAGGACGTAAGGTGCTCACGCCAGGTTCGATGGAGCAGCCATGGTCGCCGAGGTACACCCGCACCGCCCCACGGTGTCGTTCGAGCTCATGCCACCACGTCGGCCCGACGCCGCACCGAACTTCTGGGAGACGGCGCAGCGCCTTGTGGCGGCTCGCCCGGACTTCGTGTCCGTCACGTACGGCGCCGCGGGCGGCGACCGGGCGACGTCGCGCGAGGTGCTCGCCACGCTGCTCAGGGGCACGCCCGTGCTGCCCGTGGCCCACCTGACCTGTGTGGGTGCGTCCCGCGAGGACGTGTCCGAGGTGATCGACGAGTTCCTCGACGCCGGCGTGCGCTCGTTCCTCGCCCTGCGGGGGGACCCGCCGCGCGACGAGCCGGACTGGCGTCCCGCGGACGACGACGTGCGGTCCAGCATCGACCTGGTCCGGCTGCTGCGGCAGGTGGACGAACGTCGTTGTGCGGCGGACGCCAGCACCGCCCTGCGGTCCGCCGCGCGCCCGCTCACCATCGCCGTCGCGACGTTCCCGGACGGCAACCCCGGGGCCGGCACCACGCGCGAGCAGGAGGTGCGGCGGCTCCTGGAGAAGCAGGAGGCGGGTGCGAGCTTCGCGATCACCCAGTTCTTCTACCGGGCCGAGTCGTACACAGGGTTCGTGGAGTCGGCCCGTTCGGCGGGCGTGACCATCCCGATCCTCGCCGGGATCCTGCCCGCCACGGAGGCCCGTCGCCTGCGCCGCGTCGAGGAGCTCACGGGCGTCGCCGCGCCGGCCGACCTGCTGCGAGAGCTCGACCGGCTCACGGGGCCCGGCGGCGAGGTCGACGCCGAGGCCCAGCACGAGCGCGGCCTCGAGTACTCCACGACACTCGCGCGCGACGTGCTCGACGCCGGTGCCCCCGGCGTGCACGTGTACACCTTCAACAAGCACCGGCCTGCTCTGGACCTGCTCGAACGCGCGGGGCTGATCGGCCGCGCGGCGGCCTGACCGAGGTCGCCTCCTGGCGTGTTCGCCAGGAGCGATCGGGTGCGTCCCGGGGGTTGGCACTCTCGGAGCGAGAGTGCCAGAATTGAGGCGTAGCCGGACGGCGGCCAGCCCCGTCGTCGATCGCTGCGGCCCTGGAAGGGCCAGGGCCGCATCGTTGTAGGAGGTGATGCGCGATGGCTACCTACTGGGACCCGTTCCAGGAGATGGACCGGTTGTTCAGCACGTTCGCCGGCAACGCACGGCAGTCCGGCGGCATGCCGATGGACCTGTTCCGCACGGGTGACCACTACGTCCTGTCGATGGACCTGCCCGGCGTCGACCCCGGCACCATCGACGTGTCGGTAGAGGACCGGACGCTGACGATCCGCGCCGAGCGCACGCAGCGGTCCGACGGTGAAGCCCAGTGGCTGGTCCGCGAGCGGCCCACGGGGACGTTCGCACGGCAGCTGACGGTGGGCCGCGGGCTCGCCCTCGACAGCATCTCGGCCTCGTACGCCGACGGCGTGCTGTCGCTGACGATCCCGGTCAGCGAGGACGCGAAGCCGCGCAAGGTCGAGGTGTCGCACACCTCTGGTGCCACGTCGATCGGCCAGGGTGCGTCCGAGAGCCGGCAGACCATCGAGTCCTGACGCCGCGGCCGCGGCACCCGGGCCGCGGCATGCGCCGGGCCCACAGGTCCATGGGTGGGCCTGTGGGCCTGGCGTGTCGGGCGGGGATCAGCAGCCGCAGCCAGAGTGCTGTCCTGCGAAGTCGTGCTCCCAGACGTACTGGTCGTTGCCGACCGCGACGGCCTTCCAGTAGCCGGCCTTGGCGCGGACGGTGGTGGTGAACTCCCCGGCACCGTTCGTCTTGACGGACTTGACGTACGTCGCGTCACCCTCAAAGGGGTTCATCGTGTGGTAGATCCGCACGGTGACGCCGCCTGCGAGGCGGTAGTTACCGATACCGGTCGGGTAGTGGACCCGCAGGCGCTTGACCGTGCCGGAAAAGGTTCCGGGCTCGGAGTTGGTGTCCTCCGGGTTGGAGATCTTGGCCGAGACGATGGTGTCGCGACGCAGCAGCACCTGCTTGACCCTCGGCACGTCCACCGTGTGCGTGGTGACCTGGCTACCTCGCTTCACCGTGGCGGTGACCTCCAGGCCGACGTCGTACTTTCCGGGGACGGCGGTCGGCGGGAGCTCGATGCCCCCCGAGATTCGGAGACCGTCGTCGAACGACACCGGGTAGCGGCGTGTGCTGGTGCTCCCGACCCGCTGAAGTGTGAGCTGCGCGGCGCTGACGTCGGTCACGATCCCGCCCTCGGTGCCGAGCGCCACGGCGTACCTGATGTCGAACGGGGCGATCTGAGTGGACTTCTCGGTGTTCCCGATCAAGACGTCGCCCAAAGCCTCGAGCTTGGCCCGGAACACGGTGCCGTTCACCTCGTCGCTGATGACGACCGGTGCGGCGGTGGCTGCGGTCGGGACGGCGACGGCGCCCCCGACGAGCAGCAGCGCCGCCAACGTGGTGCCCGCGAGGGCCTTGCGGGTGAGGCCATTCCTGATGATCGACATTTCTTCATCCCCTTGTGCTGCACGCCGCTGCGTGCCGGCCGTCCGGCGCCGGGTTCGGCGTCCGTCATTGCTCAATACGGTCGGCGGGAGGGAACCGATGAGGACAGGAGCGGGTGAGGTTTCCAGGGTCCCGGGACGGCTCCGTCGCGCGCTCGGCTGTTCCTGCAGTACGCGTCAGACCCACAGGCCACCTGAGTGGCCTGTGGGTCTGAGGTGTGAGCGGCAATAGGGTCAGCAGCTGCAGGTGGGACCCTGTGAGGCGAACGTGTGGCCCCAGACGTACTGGTCGTTCCCGACCGGGACGATCTTCCAGTAGCCGGCCTTGGCGCGGACGGTGGTGGTGAACTGTCCGGCACCATTCGTCTTGACGGACTTGACGTAGGTCGCCTTGTCCCCGTCGAAGGGGCCCGTCGCGTGGTAGATCCGCACGGTGACGCCGCCCGCCATGTTGTAGCTGCCGATGCCGGTCGGGTACTGGACCCGCAGCCGCTTGACCTGGCCCGTCAGCGTGCCGGGCTCGCCGTGGGTGTCGTCCGGGTTGGAGATCTCGGCCCTGACGATGGTGTCGCGACGCAGCAGCACCTGCTTGACCCTCGGCACGTCTACCGTGTGCGTGGTGACCTGGCTGCCGCGCTTCACCGTGGCGGTAACCTCCAGGCCGACGTCGTACTTTCCGGGGACGGAGGTCGGCGGGAGCTCGATGCCTCCCCAGATCCGGAGGCCGTCGTCGAACGACACCGGGTAGCGACGCGTGCTGGTGCTACCGACCCGCTGGAGCGTGAGCTGCGCCGTGCTGACGTCGGTCACGATCCCGCCCTCGGTGCCGAGCGCCACGGAGTACCGGATGTCGAACGGGGCGATCTGCGTGGGCTTCTTGGTGTTCCCGATGAGGACGTCGCCCAAGGCTTCGACCTTGGCCCGGAACACGGTGCCGTTCACCTCGTCGGTGACGATCACCGGTGCGGCGGTCGCCGCGGTCGGGACGGCGACCGCGCCGCCGACGAGCAGCAGTGCCGCCAGTGCGGTGCCGGCGAGGGCCTTGCGGGTGAGTCCGTTCCTGATGATCGACATCTCTTCTTCCCCTTGTGCTGCACGCCCCTGCGTGCTGGCTGTTCGGTGCCGTGTTCGGCGTCCGTCATCGCTAGGTACGGGCGGCGGGGGCAAACCGATGAGAAGGAGAGCGGGTGAGGTTTTTCAGAGGCTTCGACGGCGGCCCATCCCATCGCGGGCATACCCCAGATGTGATGTACCGAGGCGTGGCCACCGGGCCGGATACTCCACATGACCTGGATGGATCCCAGCCTGACCAGCTCGTGGAGGACACCCGTGCACACACACGACCACTCGCACGACCACAGCTCTGCCGATCAGACCTCGCTCGGCCGCCGCGACCTGTTGCGCAGCGCCGTCGTCCTCGGCATCGGTGCCGCGGGCGCGACGATCGCGGCACCCGCTAGCGCTGCCCCCACCGGTGCGGCGCCGGCCGGCGTCGGCCGAGCCCCGACCGCGGACGTCCCGCCGTCCCTCGCGCCGGATCCCGAGGCCCCGGCGGATGCTCCCCGGGGTGCTCTGGCCGGGGTGGAGGTCGCCGTTCCGACCATCGCCGGCTGCGGCACCTGGGGCGCGGCCGCGGCCCGGGGCACCATCGAGACGGTCTCGACCAACCCGAACAAGATCCTGATCCACCACACGGCGTCGGCGAACGTCACCGACTACTCGCAGGCCGCCGGCTACCAGATCGCCCGCGACATCCAGCAGTGGCACTTCGACAACGGCTGGGTCGACACCGGCCAGCACCTCACGGTGAGCCGCGGCGGGTACGTCATGGAGGGTCGCCACGGCTCGCTGTCTCGGCTGCAGAGCGGCAGCGGAACGGTGGTGGGCGCACACGCCCCGGGACAGAACAGCCAGGCCATCGGCATCGAGAACCAGGGCACCTACACGAGCGCCACGCCGCCGGCCCAGCTGTGGAGCCGCCTGGTCGAGCTGTGCGCCTACATCTGCGACCAGTACGGGATCGCGCCGACGCAGATCTACGGGCACCGGGACTACACGGCCACGGCGTGTCCCGGCGACGTCCTGTACTCGATGCTGCCGCAGCTGCGGTCGGAGGTGGCGGCGGCCCTGGCGGGCTCCAGCTGGTCGGTCATCGTCGACAACACGTCGTCAGGATTCGCCGCGGGTGGGTCGTGGCTGACGTCGTCCTTCTCGGCCGAGCGCTACGGCGCGAGCTACCGCTACGCGACGCCTGCTGAGGTGAGCGACCTGGCGACGTTCTCTGCCACCATCCCGTCCAACGGTTCGTACCGGGTGGAGGCGTGGTTCCCGGGCATCGAGGGCTACAACACGACTACACCGTTCATCGTCTACACCGGGACCGGCTCGTCGACGATCCGGGTGGACCAGTCGTCGGGCGGCGGCGCCTGGCTCTCGCTCGGCACCTACGCCATGACGGCGGGCACTCGTCAGGTCGTGGCCGTCAGCCGCTGGACGCAGGGCACGGCGTACGTGATCGCGGACGCCATCCGCATCACCCGCCTGTAGTCAGTCGTCCGCGCGTTCCTGGCCGCTCATCGCCTGGATGGACTGCATGACCTGCTCCGTCAGCTCGCGGCGGGCCTGGGCGGGCTTGGTGCCCGCCGCGATCTGACGGGACGGGTCGATGGGCACGCCGAAGTGCAGCTCGACCCGGGCGAACCGCGGCATCTTGCCGATGGGCTTCACCTTGTCCGTCCCGAGCAGGGCCACGGGCACGACGGGCGCCTTGCCGGTCAGGGCCAGCCAGGCGACGCCGGTGTGCCCCTTGTGCAGCTTGCCGTCGCGCGAGCGCGTGCCCTCGGGGTAGATGCCGAACGCGCCGCCGCGCTGGAGCACGGCGAGCGCGTCCTCCAGGGAGCGCTGGCCGGCACGCGGGTCGTCCCGCTGCACCGGGATGTCGCCCATCTTGGTGAAGAACCAGCGGGAGAAGCGCCCCTTGATCCCCTTGCCGGTCCAGTACTCGGCCTTGGCCAGGAAGGCGACGTGGCGCGGCGCCATGATCGGGATGAGCAGCGAGTCGATGAACGACAGGTGGTTGCTCGCCAGGATCACGGCGCCGCGCTTCGGGATGTTCTGCAGGCCAGTGACGCGCGGGCGCAGAAGCACTAGCACGAGGAGCGAGAGGATGAGCTTGAGGAACCGGTACGTCACCGGCCTATTGTGCACCCCTCAAGCGAACCTGTGGACTGGGTGATATGTGGTGAAAAAGACTAAAGAGAGCCACAAGAACCCCGTCTCCGGCCACCACGTCTAGCTGACTGTCGCCTCGGCGTTCTCCGCCGCCTCCACGGCAGCCACCTGGACCTGCACCTCCCGCACGCGGGCGACGTCGAGCTTCTCGCTGCGGTCGAACCGGTAGATCCCGTTCTCCTCCTGGAACACGTCGGTGAGCTGCGTGTAGCAGTAGGCGAACATGCGCGGGTCGCCGAGCAGCGCCTCCGTGAGCCCGCGGAACCGGGCGTGGAACTCCTCCTCGTCGGCCACGCGCTGGCCGTAGCCCCATGAGTCGGGCGAGCTGCCCGACGCGGTGGCGGCGACGTCCGGGTTCCACCAGATGCCGCCGTACTCGCTGACGAAGTACGGCTGACCCCGGTACGGCACCGACATCTTGGTGCCGTTGTCGCGCGTGTTCTCGTAGGGCTGCCCGTCGGCGAGCCCGCCCACGAGCTCCGCGAACTTCTCCGGCTCCTGCTCGTAGAGGTGCGAGTCCCAGATGTCGGTCTCGAGGACGCGGTGCGAGTAGCCGCTCGCGTCCAGCACCGGCCGCGACGGGTCGGCGACCTTGGTGGCGAGCCACATGGCCCGGGTGACGTCGTCCAGCTGTGTCATGCGGTCGTGCAGGTCCTGGTGCGTCTCGTTGAGCGGGCACCAGCCGATGATCGACGGGTGGGAGTGGTCGCGCTGCAGCGCCTCCATCCACTCGGCGACGAACGACGTCGTCGGCCGCTGACCGTCGGCGGGCGTGCCGTAGCCGCTGACGCCCCAGTCGCCGAACTCGCCCCACACGAGGTAGCCGAGCCGGTCGGCGTGGAACAGGTAGCGCTCCTCGAACACCTTCTGGTGCAGCCGCGCGCCGTTGAAGCCCGCCTCGAGACCGAGCACGATGTCGCGCTCGAGCGCCGCGTCCGACGGTGCGGTCATGAGCGACTCGGGCCAGTAGCCCTGGTCGAGCACGAGCCGCTGGAACACGGCCTCGCCGTTGATCCGCACGGCCTGGCCGTCGATCGACACGGAGCGCAGGCCGCCGTAGGAGCGCACGGAGTCGACGAGGGCGCCGTCCGCGTCGCGCAGCTCGACGTCGATCCCGTACAGGTGGGGGTCGCCCGGCCCCCAGGTGCGCACGCGGTCCGCGGGGACGACGACGCGCAGCGCGGGCGCCAGGTCGAGGTCGGCGCGCGCCGTGGCGGACGCGACCTCGCCGTCGGCGTCCGTGACGGTGACCGTGACCGTGTGGCCGCGCCGGTTCGCCGAGAGCGGCACCACGACGTCGAACGCCGTGCTGGCCAGGTCGGGCGTGATGCGCGGACGACGCAGGTGTGCGGCCGGGACCGGCTCCAGCCACACCGTCTGCCAGATGCCCGTGGTGCGGGTGTAGTTGCACTCGAAGTTCGCGTACCGGTTGCTCTGCTTGCCGCGGGCCTGCGGCCCGTGCCGCGTGTCGCGGGCCCGCACGACGACGGTGACCGTGTCGCCGGGGGCGGCGATGCCGTGGAGGTCGGCGGTGAACGGGGTGAACCCGCCGCGGTGCCGCACCACCTCGGTGCCCTCGACCCACACGGTGGTGTCGTGGTCCACGGCGCCGAAGTGCAGCAGGACGTGCGGGTCGTCACCCACGGCGGCCCACTCCGCCGGGACGGTCACCTCGCGGCGGTACCAGACCGCCTCCAGGAAGTCGGTGTTCTCGATGCCGGAGAGCTGCGACTCGGGGGCGAACGGCACGACGATCTCGCCCTGGAGCGGGCGCTCGACGAGGCCGCGCTCCAGACCGGAGTCGCCCGGGTCGACCTCGAACTGCCAGGCGCCGTTGAGGTTGAGCCAGCGGTCGCGGGCCATCTGCGGGCGGGGGTACTCGGGGCGCGGTACGGCGGTGGCCGTTGGTTCGCCGGCGGGCGAGAAGCGGTCGAGGAAGGTCATCAGCTGCTCCGTTGCGTCTACGACAGGTGCGCGGTGATTCAACACCGCATCCGAACGAAATGCAACGTTGTATCAACTGAGCGGCCGACGCCGGGCCTCCGCACAGCCCGAGTTCGGGCCACGCGCGGACCGCCCGGGGCTCAGCCGCGACTGCTCTCCCGGACCAGCAGACGGTGCGGCACCAGCGCGTCGACCGGCTCGACGGCGGCGTTCTCGAGCTGCGCGAGGATCCGGTCCACTGCCGTCTCCGCGATCGCGCGCAGGTCCGGCGCCACGGTCGTCAGCGACGGGTTCGAGTACCGCCCGTCCTCGGTGTTGTCCCAGCCCGTCACGGCGAGGTCGTCAGGCACCCGCACCCCGTTGCGCCGCAACGCATAGAGCGCGCCAAGGGCCAGCTCGTCGTTGGCGCACACCAGCCCGTCGATCTGGCCGATCCGGGGCAGCACCTGCTCGATGGTCTCCGCGCCCGCCGGCCGCGAGAACTGAGGGCACTGGAGCACCCAGCGCTCGTCGACCTCGATGCCGGCGGTGGCGTGGGCGTCGAGGAAGCCCTGGACGCGCTGCGCGCCCGTGCGGCCGGCCCCGGGCGGCTCGGCGCCGAGGAACCCGAGCCTGCGCCGTCCCGAATCCAGCAGATGCGCCGTGACCTGCGCCGCGGCGTCCACGTTGTCGATGCTGACGTGGTCCGTCCGGCGTGCGCGAGTGGGGTCCGGATCGGCCCGCTCACCCAGGAGCACGAGGGGTACGGGACCGCGCACCGCGTCGATCTCGGCGGGGGGCAGCTCCAGCGGCGAGAAGATGATGCCGTCGATCGCCTGGACGTCGAAGCCGCGGGCCACCTCGAGCTCGGTGTCGCGTGAGGACCTCGTCTCCTCGATGAGCACGCGGTACCCGCGGGAGCTGCCGACCTCGATCACCTCGTGGGCGAGCACCGAGAAGTACGGCGCGTGCACCCACGGCACGGCGAGCGCGAGCGTGTTGGTGCGGCCCCGCCGCAGCTGGCGTCCGGCGAGGTTGGGCCGGTAGCCCAGCTCGGCGATCACGGCCTCCACCCGTGCCCGGGTCGCGTCACCGACGCGTCCCGTGTCGTTCACAACGTTGGAGACTGTTTTCCAGGAGACACCCGCAGCAGCTGCGACCTCCTTGATACCGACGCGGCGACCCACTTGCTCCGACAACCCATCACTTCCTTCCACACCCGTTGCCGACCCGTTGCCCCTTGACGGGACGCTCGGCCTAGTCCATCGTGATCCAACGTTGGATCGCAACGTTGCACCATTGGAGGTCGACGATGACCGAGCTACGACGACGTGGCGTCCCAGGGCAGGGAAGCCCTGTGATCGCGTCAAGAACCCGCAGTCGTGCGGAGAGTTCCGGCGGCCTGAGCCGCCGTGACCTGCTCCGCGCGGCGCTGGTCGGCGCTGGTGGAGTCGCGCTGGGCGGGGCGCTCGCGGGCTGCGCCGCACCGGGCGCCGTCGGCGCGGGCAGGACGCCGGTCATGATCTGGGACCTGTTCTCGGGCGGTGACGGCGCGCTCATGCAGGAGATGGTGGGCGCGGTCGCGTCGGCGAACCCGGACATCGCCGTCGAGTCGACGACGCTGGCCTGGGGGCCGCCGTACTACACCAAGCTGGCGATGGCGTCGTCGGGCGGGCGGCCGCCGGAGGCCGCCGTCATGCACATGTCCCGGCTGGCCGGGTACGCACCGGGCGGGCTCCTGGAGCCGTTCGACCTCGACGCGCTTGCGCAGCTCGGGGTGCGTGAGGAGCACTTCGCCCCCGCCGTCTGGCAGAAGGCCCAGTACGACGGCCAGCTCTACGCGCTGCCGCTGGACACGCACCCGTACATCACCTTCCACAACCCGACGATCGTCAAGGACGCGGGCCTCGCGCGGGCGGACGGCAAGCTCGACCTGGACGCCGTCTCCGGCGCGGACGCCTTCCTCGCGGCCGGCCGCGCGATGGCCGAGGTCACCGGCGAGACCGGCGTCGGCTGGGGCTACCAGCGTGACCCCGCAGGATGCTGGCGCATGTTCTGGGGCTTGTACTCGCAGAACGGCGGCGAGTACGAGCTCACCCCGGGCCGCCCCGCGGCGCTCGACGAGGAGGCCGCCGCGGAGGTCTTCGAGTTCCTGCAGGAGATGGTCGACGGCACGGTCGCCGCGAAGAACCAGGACGGCAACGCCGCAGCCGCCCGCTTCATGTCGCAGCGCACGGGCATGATGTTCGCCGGCGAGTGGGACCTGCCGATGTTCCGCGACGCGCTGCCCGACGTCGGTGCCACGCAGTTCCCGGCGATCTTCGACACGCCGGCCAACTATGCGGACTCCCACGCGTTCGTGCTGCCCCGGCAGGGACAGCCGGACCCTGCCGGGCGCGAGGCGACCTACCGCGTCCTCGCCGGTCTCCTCAAGGAGGGTCTGACCTGGGCCTCGGCCGGGCACATCCCCGCCTTCCAGCCCATCGTCGAGGAGCCCGCGTACCAGGAGCTCACGCCGCAGCGCGACTACGCGCCGGCCGCGGAGATCGCGGTCTTCGATCCCGACGCCTGGTTCACCGGCGGCGGCAGCGACTTCCAGAACCGCATGGCCGACGCGATGACGGACACCCTCGCCGGCAAGGCTCCCGGCCGCACGGCCGTGACCCGGATGCTGAGCGAGATGGACCGGTTCCTCGCCCTGCCCAACCCCGCCTGAACGAGAGGACGACGATGACTGTCTCGAACACCGGCGTCACCGCGCCCGCGGGGCCGGCTCTGCCTGACCGGAGGACCCCGGCCGGACGCCCCGGCGTGCCCGCAGGGGCGCCCCGCAGGTCCATGCGCGAGCGGGACAGGTCCGGGTACCTGTTCGTCGCGCCGTTCGCCGTCGCCACCGGCCTCTTTCTCGTGGTGCCGACGCTCTACGGCCTGTGGATGAGCTTCACGAACCAGAGTCTGACCGGGGCCGGCAGCGAGTTCATCGGCTTCGCCAACTATCTGGAGGCGTTCGGCGACCCCCAGGTCTGGCAGACGCTGTGGCACACCGTGTGGTTCACGATCCTCAGCACCGTGCCCCTGGTGCTCGTGGCCCTCGTCATGGCGCTGCTCGTGCACACAGGCCTGCCCGGCCAGTGGGTCTGGCGCATGTCGTTCTTCGCGCCGTACCTGCTGACCAGCGCCGTCGTCTGGCATCTGAGCAACTGGATGTTCCAGCCCGACATCGGCCTGCTGGACACCTGGATCACGGGCCTGGGCCTGGACCCCCTCGGCTGGCTCACCGACGAGAACGTCGCGATGTTCTCCATCGCCGGGGTCACCGTGTGGTGGACCGTCGGCTTCAACTTCCTGCTCTACCTGGCGGCGCTGCAGGGCATCCCCGCCCAGCAGTACGAGGCCGCGACGATCGACGGCGCGGGCGGCTGGCGACGGCTGTTCTCCATCACGCTGCCGCAGCTCCGCACCATCACAGGCGTCATCGTGGTGCTGCAGCTCCTCGCCTCCCTCAAGGTGTTCGACCAGATCTACATGCTCACCGCGGGCGGGCCCAACGGCAGCACGCGGCCGATCCTGGAGTACATCTACGACACCGGCTTCACCAACTACCGGCTCGGCTACGCCTCAGCGATCTCCTACGTGTTCTTTGCCCTCATTCTCGTGTTCACGCTGGTGCGGCTGCTGCCGGCCCGGAAGGAGGCCTGACATGGCCGTCGCCGACATCGCCGAGGTCCGCCGGACGAAGGCACTGCAGGAGCGGGCCGAGAACCGGGCCCTCACCAGACTGACGATCGGCCCGTCGCCCTGGGCGCGGGCCGGGGCGCTCGCAGCGCTCGTCGTGCTCGCCGGGGCCTGGCTCGTGCCCATCGTCTGGGGTGCCGTCACCAGCTTCAAGCACGAGGCCGAGGCAGCGCTCCCCGCGTCGTTGTTTCCCACCATGGGCTGGACGCTCGACGCCTATCAGAAGGTGCTCGGCAACAGCGACCTGCTGCTGTGGATGTGGAACAGCCTGGTGGTCGCCGTGCTGGTCACGGCGCTCACCGTGCTCATCTCCGCGATGGCGGCCTTCGCGTTCTCGCAGACCCTGTTCAAGGGCCGGGCGCTCATGCAGTGGCTCACCCTCGCGGCGATCATGATGCCCGGCCAGATCCTCATCGTGCCGCTGTTCCGGGAGATGCAGGTCCTCGGGCTGGTGGACACGGTCGCAGGCATCGTGCTGCCGCAGGTGGTCGCGCCCGTGATGGTGTTCATCCTCAAGCGGTTCTTCGACGCGATCCCGCAGGAGCTGCTCGACGCCGCCCGGATCGACGGCGCGGGGTCGTGGCGGCTGTTCTGGACCATCGTGCTGCCGCTCTCCCGGTCGATCCTCGTGGCGGTGGCGATCTTCGTGTTCATCGGCGCGTGGAACAACTTCCTGTGGCCCTTCATCATCACCACCGATCCGCAGTTCATGACCCTGCCCGTCGGCCTGTCCACGGTGAAGGACGCCTACGGCGTGCAGTACGCGCAGAACATGGCCTCCGCGATGATCGCGGCGCTGCCGCTGCTCATCGTGTTCATGCTCTTCCAGCGCCGCATCGTGCAGGGCGTCGCGACCACGGGCATGGGTGGGCAATAACAGGCGACAATCGGGTGTGGCTACTCCTACCCCGCACCCCTCACAGCGCCCGCACCTCGCCGCGGCGGTGGAAGACCGCTTCTACTCCGCGGCGGGGTGGGCGCTCCGCCGTGCCGGCTGGCACCCCCGCCTCGAGACCTACAGCGGGTACGGCACGCCGGACCAGGTGCGGGTGCTCGCGCGCGTGCTGCTCTCCCGGCCGCGCCCCGCGGCCCCGGACCTCGAGGCGCTCCGTGCCGGGCGGCGCGGCTTCCGCCACTTCCTCACCGTGCCGGTGCCGCACTGCCGCGTGCGGCTCCAGGTCGGTGACCACACCTCGGTCGTGACGAGCGACCGCGCCGGGTACATCGACGTCGAGCTGCCCACCGACACCCCGCTGTCGGCCGGGTGGCACTCCGCGATCCTGACGGTGCTCGACGAGGCCGACCCGTGGGAGGCCGAGGCATCGATCCGCGTGCTCGACGAGCGGACCGAGTTCGGCGTCATCAGCGACATGGACGACACGACCATGGTGACGGCGGTGCCGCGGCCGCTGCTCGCGGCGTGGAACACGTTCGTGCGCCACTCCAGCGGGCGGCGAGCCGTACCTGGCATGCCCGAGCTCTACCGGAACCTGCAGGAGACGCACCCGGACGCCGGCTTCTTCTACCTGTCGACCGGCGCGTGGAACACCGCGAACACGCTGCGTGCCTTCCTCTCGCGGCACTCCTACCCGCGAGGACCACTGCTCCTGACCGACTGGGGACCGACCCTCACCGGATGGTTCCGCAGCGGGCCGGCGCACAAGGAAGCGAGCCTTGAGCACCTGATGTCGTGGTTCCCGCACGTGCGCTGGCTGCTCATCGGCGACGACGGTCAGCATGACCCGCAGATCTACGCGAAGGCCGTGGACCGCCGCCCCGACCGCGTGCGCGCGGTGGCGATCCGGCAGCTCACCGGCGGCCAGCAGGTCCTCGCCGGGAACATCCCGGACGGCGGCACCCCGGACGCCGACCTCGAGGTGCGTCCGGTGCCGACCGTGTACGGGCGGGACGGGGGCGAGCTGACCCGTCAGCTCGCCGCGATCCCCGGGGTGCTCGAGATCAAGCGGTGACCAGGTAGTCGTCCGCGTCGTCGTCCCAGGCCAGGGAAACGGCACCTGCGGCCTCCGCGGCCTTCGCGAACTGCAGGAACCCGCGGAAACCGAGCGCCTTCTCCGAGAAGTCGGGGCGCTTCTTGCGCACGGCGTTCTTCAGCCCGGACAGCGCGGCCGAGCCGCTCGACTCCCGAACCACGTCACGCAGCAGCACGAAGGCCGCATCGGTGTCGCCCTGCTCGGGCAGCGAGACCTCTGGGTCACCCGTCGACGGGCCCGTCGCGAGCTCGACGAACCCGCGGTCGGCGAGGAACCGCAGGAACTCGCCGAACGTACGGAACCCGTAGTCCGACTCGCTGAACGTCGGGTCCTTGCGGAGCAGCGTGCGCTTCAGGGCGGACGCCGTCACGGCGCCGCTCGTCGAGGACTGCAGGTCGGCGAGGGTCTGCGCCACACGTACCTCCATGGGCGCGTCACTCGATGCCGGGACCTCCTCCTCGTGCTCGCTCACGTCGATCTCCACCTCGGCCTCGGGTGCGACCTCGACGGGCGCGGGCGCGGGGTCGGCCTTCTTGCGGCGGCGGGTGGCGGGCTTCGCCTCGGGCTCGACGACGACGTCGGGTGCGGAAGGCTCGGCGACGGCCTCGGCAACCGCTTCCGCGGCCTTGGCGCGGCGCGAGGTCGTGGGGGCCTTCTGGGCGGTGGCGGGGGCGGTGGCAGCCGCGGCGCGGTCCGGCGCGGCGGACGGCCGGCGCGAGCGCGAACCGCGCTTCGGGGCAGGGGCGCCCTGGTCCTCGTCCGGCACCTCGACGCCTTCGAGGCGGTCGTAGAAGAGGAACTCGTCGCAGGCGGCGGGCAGCAGCCGCGACGTCGACTTCTCGACGCCGACGCCGATGACGCGCTTGTTCAGCTCACGCAGCTTGTGGACGAGCGGCGAGAAGTCGCTGTCACCCGTGCACATCACGAAGGTCGAGATGTAGTCGCGCTCGAAGGCCATCTCGATGGCGTCGACCACCATCTTGATGTCGGCTGCGTTCTTGCGGGAGGCGCCCATCCGCTGCGTCATCTCGATCAGCTCGACCTGATGCCGCGTCAGCATGCGGCGGTCCTCGTCGAAGTACGACCAGTCCGCGTAGGCCCGGCGCGCGACGACGCGCCCGCGCACGGCGAGGGCGTCGGCGATCGGGCCGAAGTCGAACTGCATCCCGCCCAGGTGCTCCCTGGCGCCCAGCGCCAGGTTCTCGTAGTCGATGAAGACTGCAAGGCGTTCTTCGAGATCCATGCTCGCCACTCTAGGGGGTTTCCAGGTCGCCGAGCGAAAGGGTGAAATATGCCGTGTCGAGCGGTGCTGTCCAGGTCCCGGAGCCGCTTGTTCCCTACTATCGACCACATGGCCGAGGGAACCGCCGACTACGAGGATCCGATCTCCAGCCGGGGTCGCATCATCGCCGCTGCGGTGCGCCTCACCTGTGCCGACGGCTGGTCGAAGGTGACGATGGGCCGTCTCGCGGGAGAGGCGGGAGTGAGCAGGCAGACCGTGTACAACGCTGTCGGCAGCCGCGAGGACCTGGCCGAGGCGATGGTGCTCACCGAGTCGGCGAAGTTCATCTTCACGATCGTCGAGGGCTTCGAGAACCATCCGGACGACCTGCTGTCAGCGATTCACGCGGCCGTGGAGAACACTCTGGTGCTCGCCGAGGGGAACGCGTTGCTGCGTGCGGTGGTCTCGGCGACGCACGGCGCGGACACCGAGCTGCTGCCATTGCTCACCACACACTCGGAGCCGCTGCTCGGCACGCTGATGGTCGTGGTGCAGGACCGGGTCGACCAGTACGAGATCGACCTGGAGCCGGAACGGATCACGGCGATCATCGACATGGTGGTGCGGTCCGCGCTGAGCCATGTCATGCAGCCGACGGCGACACCGCGCAGGACCGCCGACTCGATCACCTGGTTCGTCGCCCGCATCCTCGGGCGTGCCGGAGAGCTCACCGGCTCCCGCGCTTGACGTCGCGCGTCGGCGTAGGAGGATCGAGACATGCGAATCGGCACCCACTTCATGCGTTTCGACTCGATAGAGCCCGCCCGGATGCGCACCGAGCTGGCGGACGCCGCCCGGTACGCGGACGACGGCGGCGTCACGTGGGTCTCCGTGATGGACCACTACTTCCAGATGGAGCACCAGGGTTTTCCGGCGTCGGACCCCATGCTGGAGGCGTACACGACACTGGGCTACCTCGCCGGGGTCACCGAGAAGGTGCAGCTCGGTGCGCTGGTGACCGGCGTGACGTACCGCTACCCGGGCCTGCTGGCCAAGATCGTCGCGTCGCTCGACGTGGTCTCCGGCGGCCGTGCCACGTTCGGCATCGGCGCTGCCTGGTACGACAAGGAGCACGCGGCCCTCGGCGTCCCGTTCCCGCCGCTCAAGGACCGCTTCGAGATGCTCGAGGAGACGGTCCGGATCGCGCGCCAGATGTACGACCTGGACAACGACGGACCCTTCGAGGGCAAGCACTACCAGCTCGCCGAGACACTGTGCTCGCCGGCGCCGCTGTCGGGTCCGGAGATCATGATCGGCGGTTCCGGTGAGAAGCGGACCCTCCGGCTCGTCGCGCAGTACGCGGACGCGTGCAACCTGTTCGCCGAGACGCCCGAGCGGCTCCGCCACCTGCTGGACGTGCTGCACCGGCACTGCGACGACGTCGGCCGCGACCCCGCCGACATCCGCGTCACGATGCTGCACCGCGGTGCGCCGATCGGCCCCGGTGACACCGCGGCGTTCGTCGAGGAGATGCGTGGCTTCGCCCGGCACGGGGTGGACACCGTGATCCTGCGGCCGCCGGCCACGTCCCTCGCCGAGTGGGTCCGCGACGCCGTGCTGCCGGTGGTGGAGCCGTGCGCCGAGCTCTGACGCTCAGGTAGCCGTGCCCTGCTCGGTCGCGCCGGAGCGACCGAGCACCACAGGGCAGGTGGCGAGATGGTCGTCCACCAGGCCGCAGGCCTGCATCGCCGCGTAGGCGGTGGTGGGCCCGATGAACCGGAAGCCCTCCTTCTTCATCGCCTTGCTCATGGCCTTCGACCCGGGGGTCCACGCCGGCAGGTCCGCGAAGGTCGCCGCGCGCGGGCGGTCCACCGGTTCGGGGGCGAAGGACCAGAACAGCTCGTCGAGCGTGCGGCCGGAGTCGTGCAGCGCGACGACGGCCCGGGCGTTCTCGATCGTGGCCTCGATCTTCATGCGGTTGCGGATGATGCGGGCGTCGGCGAGCAGCCGCTCGACGTCGTCCGAGCCGAACGCCGCCACCCGCTCCGGGTCGAAGCCCTCGAAGACCTCCCGGAACGCCGGCCGCTTCCGCAGCACGGTGATCCAGGAGAGCCCCGACTGGAAGCCCTCGAGGGCGATGCGCTCCAGCAGGGCCGACTCGCCGTGCACGGGAACGCCCCACTCCTCGTCGTGGTAGGCCTCGTAGAGCGCGATGCCGTCGCCGAAGCACCGCGGGGCCGCGCCCGGCGTCGGGGCCGCCGTCTTGCCGTCTGTCATGGGATCACTTGTCACGGCACCACTCTGACGCACGCCACTGACGCTCCACCCGTTGCGGCCGCTCACCTGGGCATGACGTCCGAAAATCGCTGCCTGTGGTCGTGCCAGAACCGTTGCGGCGCCGGGCGGGGGGGCTCATGACCCGTCGTCGGGAAGAGCGCCGCGACGCCGGAGGAAGGCCTCGACACCGTCGAGCACCACGGAGATGCCGAAGGTGATGTCGTCCTCGGAGTGCGCGGTCAGGGAGTTGTCCGGCCAGGTCGCGAACGACTCGAAGAGGTTCGGGTACATCGTGGGGTCGGCGTACGTGGCGAGCACGGTCTCGAAGTCGGCGTACGGGTTGGCCGCGTCGATCGCCGCGGGGTTCAGGTCGGACTCCGGGGTCCCGTCGGGCAGCCCGGACTCCCGGAGCACCTGCTGGACCGCCGCGCGCCGGGACTCGATATGGACGCGCGACTCGCCGAGGACGTGCTGCGCGAGCAGCCCGATGACCGCCAGCTTCGCGTCGGCCGGGAGCTCGACCGGGCGCAGGACGCCGAAGGCCTGGTCGATCCAGCGCACCCGGTTCGGCCCCGGTGGCGCGGCGGACAGCGGCAGCTCGAGCATCCACGGGCGGGCGATCCCGAGCTCGATCTGGGCGCGGGTCCAGCGCTCGAGCCCCGCGCGCCAGCCGATGCCGGCCGGGATGTCGGGCAGCTCGGCGGCCACGGCGTCGGCCATCAGGACCAGCAGCTCCTCCTTGCCGGAGACGTGCCGGTACAGGGCCATGGGCGTATAGCCGACGGCGTCCGCGATCCGGGCCATCGAGACGGCGGCGAGGCCCTCGGCGTCGGCCAGGTCCAGTGCGGCCTGCACGATCTGCGCGGCGGACAGCGCGGGTTTTGGTCCGCGCCGACGGGGTGCCGCGGCGCCCCACAGCCGCTGTACGACGGCGGGCAGCTCACGCGTCGCGCCTGTGCCGTCCGGCTGTCCGGGCGGTACCTGTGGCTGCTCGGCGGGTCCGGGCGTGGTGTCGGCGGTGCTCATCGGATCCATCCTGCCCTGACCGGCCGCGTGAGCCGATCCGAAACTCTCTTGACCACATACTGTTTACGCTCCACACTAAAACGCGTAGGTCATATACAGTAACTGGTTGCCGCCAGGAGGAGAGAGAAGATGACAGTGATCGTGACGGCCGAGGGGCTGCACAAGTCCTTCGCCGGACGAGGTTCGTCCAGCCCGCCCGTGCTGGACGGGCTCGACCTGGAGCTCGAGGAGGGACAGGTACTCGCGCTGCTGGGCCCCAACGGTGCGGGCAAGACCACCACGGTCCGCATCCTGGCGACGCTGCTGCGACCCGATGCGGGCCGCGCGACGGTCGCCGGGTTCGACGTGGTCCGGGACGCGCGCCGGGTCCGCGAGGTCATCAGCCTCACGGGACAGCAGGTGGCCGTCGACGACAAGCAGTCGGGCGCCGAGAACCTCACGATGATGGGCCGCCTCGCGCATCTTCCGCGCCGGGTCGTGCGGGACCGCGTGGCGGAGCTGCTCACGGCGTTCGACCTGTCGGACGCGGCGCACCGGCAGGTCGGCACCTGGTCCGGCGGCATGCGCCGTCGGCTCGACCTGGCGGCGGGCCTGCTGACCCGGCCCCGCGTCATGTTCCTCGACGAACCCACCACGGGCCTCGACCCGAGGTCACGGCAGGCGCTGTGGGACGTCGTCCGCGACGTGGTCGACGAAGGCACCAGCGTGTTCCTCACCACCCAGTACCTGGAGGAGGCGGACCGGCTGGCGCAGCGGGTGGCGCTCGTCGACGGCGGCCGGATCGTCGCAGACGGCACCCCCGCTCAGCTCAAGAGCCAGGTCGGCGAGGCGGGCGTCGAGCTGACGTTCGCCACCCTCTCCGACGTCGACCGGGTAGCACCCACGCTCGGGGTCGCGACCGTCGACGGCATGCGGGTACGCGTGCCCACCGACGGCTCGGTCGGGCACGTGCGGGCAGTCCTCGCCGCGGTCGAGGCCACGGGAGTGACACCGGAGCACTGGGAGGTGCGGGTGCCCAGCCTCGACGACGTCTTCCTCACCCTGACCGGGCACGTCGGCACGGAGAGCTCCGCACGAGCGGCGGGGGTGGCGGCATGACGCACCTGATGAGCGACGTCTCCACCATGGCGACGCGCAGCCTGCGCCTCGTCTCGCGGGACGTGGACGCCATGATCACGGCGGTCGTGCTGCCGGTGATCATCCTGCTGATGTTCGTGCTCGTCTTCGGCGGCGCCGTCGACATCGGCACCGAGTACATCAACTACGTGACGCCGGGCGTGATCCTGCTGGCGGCAGGGTTCGGCGCGGCGAACACGGCGCTCGCCGTCGAGCGCGACATGTCGAGCGGCATGGTGGACCGGCTCAGGTCGATGCCCATGACCGCCTGGACGGTCCTGTCGGGTCACGTGGTCGCGAGCCTCGTGAAGAACCTGGCCACGACCGCCATCGTGTTCGGGGTGTCGATGGCGCTGGGCTTCCGGCCCGAGGCCTCCGTGCTGGAGTGGCTCGCCGCGGTGGGCATGATCCTGCTCTTCGTCGGCTGGATCACCTGGCTCGCCGCCCTCGTGGGCGTGCTCGTCCGGTCACCCGACGCCGCCGGCGGCTTCTCGTTCTTCGTGATGTTCCTGCCCTACGTCTCGAGCGCCTTCGTGCCGGTCGACACGCTGCCGTCCTGGCTGCGCGGCTTCGCGGAGCACCAGCCGGTGACGCCGGTGATCGAGACGGTGCGCGACCTGCTCTCGGGTGGTGCCTCGGCGACGGCGGACCCGTCGGGTGTCGCGCTGCTCGCCGTCGGCTGGTGCCTGGGGCTCGGCCTGCTCTTCGCGGTGGCCGCCGGCCTGGCGTTCCGTGCCCGGCGCTGACCTGGCGCACGTCCCGACCTTCCGACCTGACGAAAGCAGGTAAGACATGGCAACCGACACGACCACCGCACCGGCTCCGGCCCGCTCGCCACGGAAGGTCCGCTGGTGGCGGCGTCCCTGGATCGCACCGCTGGCGATCATCACGGCGGTGTTCCTCGCGACCGCCCTGCCGCGCTACGTAGGCCTGGACCCGGCGCAGTCCCTCGTCCCGACGGATCGAGGCCCCGCGTTCTACCCGGCTCTCGTGACCCATATCTTCACCGGGTCGATCATGCTGAGCGCCGGCGTGCTGCAGCTCTGGCCGTGGCTGCGGGCGCACCACCCGCGCGTGCACCGCTGGAGCGGCAGGGTCTACGTCGCGTCAGCGATCCCGACCGCCGTCGCGGCGCTCGTCGTCGCACAGTTCCCGAGTGCGGGCGTGGCGCAGCAGGTGGCGAACACGGTGATGGGCGTCCTGCTGCTGACGTTCACCCTGCTCGGCTACCGCGCGGTACGACAGCGGCGCTTCGCCGACCACCGGGAGTGGATGGTCCGGAGCACGGCGTTGGCCTTCTCGATTGTGACCAACCGCTTCTGGTCCACCTTTCTCATCGCCGTCTACGTTCCTGGTGCGCTGACCGACCCGAACATCGGGTTCGGCTCGCCCGAGATCGAGGGGGCCGCGATCGCATCGGCCTGGATGTCGTTCATCGCGAACCTTCTGTTCGCCGAGTGGTGGCTGCACCGCAAGCCGAAGAAGCGCGGCCGGGCGCAAGACGTTCGGTGAGTGTCAGTGCCTGGGGACACACTGTGCCCATGGCACCGACGACTGACAGCACGACCGGCTCGGGTGAACTCGAGCAGAAGCAGGTCCTGAAGAAGTACCTGCAGGAAACCCGTGAGGCCCTCCTCTGGAAGCTGGAGGGCCTCACGGAGAAGCAGGCGCGCTGGCCCCTGGTGCCCTCGGGGAACAACCTGCTTGGCCTGGTGAAGCACTGCGCCAACATCGAGATCGGCTACTTCGGTCCGACCTTCGGCAGGGAGTGGCCCACTCCGGAGGAGGTCGTCTCCGAACAGGCATGGGAAGAGGACCCGCAGGCTGACTGGTACGCGACCGCCGACGAGTCCGTCGCGTCCGTCACCGACCTCTACCGCCGGGCCTGGGCGTTCGGTGACGAGACCATCGACACGCTGCCCCTTGACGCGCCGGGACGGGTGCCGTGGTGGACGAACAGCGAGGTCACGCTGTTCCGCATCATCATCCACGTGACCGACGAGCTCGCCCGGCACGCCGGCCACGCCGACATCCTGCGCGAGCTGACCGACAGGTCCGTGGGCCTCTACGCCGACAACACGAACATCCCGGACTGGGAGAAGAGCGAGGTCGAGCTGTACGTCGACAAGCTCAAGAACCTCGCGGAGCGCGCGGGCAACTAGCGTCCGGGCCGCAGATTCGCCAAACTTCGGGCCATGCCCCTCAACGCGGAGCCGCCCGCACCCGTCGGACCACTCGACCCCACCACCGTCGCGTCGAACCCGCCGCAGGGCACAGCTGCCGAGATGCCGGACGAGGCTCGGCACCGAGGCATGACGCCTGGCGGGGACCGTGCCCCGTCGGACGGCGGGTCGATGCGGCCGCTCGTGGTCTTCCTGGTCGCAGCGGCGGTCGCGCTGGTGGTCAGCATCGTGTTCGCGCTCGTCCACGTCGGCAACGAGCGCGAGCGGGCGCAGCTGGCCGACGCGCGCGCCGACGTCGTGCAGGCAGTCGACGAAGGGCGCGCGGCCCAGGAAGGCCTGGCCCAGCAGATCGCGACGGCGGAACAGGTCCTCGCCGCCTCCAACGGCAAGGTGGTCGACGCCGCCGTCCGCGTCGACCTGGTCGCACACATCGCTGCGGCCAAGGAGCTCGGCGCGATGCGGCCGCCGGCCATACCCGAGCCCGGCAGCGCGGCCCTCGGCGCGACCGAGGACATCGACGCCCTGGAGGCCGAGGCGACCGAGTGGGCGACCACCATGCGCACCACGGCGACCACTCTTGTCGCGGCCATCGAGGACGTACAGGCGTCGAACCGGCAGTGGCAGCAGGCCCGCAAGGACGCCAAGGCCAAGGCCACCGCGGCGGCGGAACGCACGAAGAAGGCCGCCGCCCAGCTGAAGACGGCCAAGGCCACGCTGACGGCGGTCACCGCACAGCTCAAGATCTCGGTGCGCGACTCCGGGTACACCCTGAGCTGGACCGCCGAAGCGGGCGCACCTGCCGCCGTCCGCAAGGTCCTCACCACCCACCGAGCCGAGGGCCAGGCGGCGCTCGCGGTCGGGACGAACCAGAACGACCTGCGCTCCGTCCAGGCGGTCGTCCAGCGGCGCGAGGCAGCACGGGCCGCGATCGAGGCGGCGGCGTGGGAAGCGCGCGCGACCGTCGCCGACGGCTCCAACGGTCGGCTCGACGTGGACAAGCTGTGCAAGGTGGGGGTCGGACCCGAGGGGCAGGACCAGTACCTGCGCTGCGACGCGGCCGAGGCCTGGAAGAAGCTCGGCGCCCGGTTCAAGGCGGAGTTCGGCAAGCCGCTGCGTGTGGAGTACGGCTACCGGCCCTACGACTGGCAGCTCCAGGCGCTCGACGAGTTCGGCAGCGGGCAGGTGGCGGCGCCGGGGACCTCGAACCACGGCTTGGCGCTGGCAGTAGACGTGCCGGTGGACGACGGCTTCCGCTTCGGTCAGCCCGAGTACGCGTGGCTCGCCGCCAACGGTCCCGAGGTCGGCTGGCACCACCCGGAGTGGGCGCGTGCGGGTGGTGGCCGCGAGGAACCGTGGCACTTCGAGTACGGGGGCTGACGGCGGTGCGTCGGCGCTGATCAGGGCGTTTGCGTACGGGTTGGATAATGGAGGTGTGCAGTGCCTCCACTACGACGCCGGCCGCTGCCACTCCTGCACCCTCCTGGAGATCGACTACCCCACCCAGGTGCTCGACAAGGAGCGGCACGTCGCCGCGCTCCTCGCTCCGATCTCGGCAGGCAGATCGGCAGACAAATCCACAGACTTGTCCACAGGTTCGGAACTGACCTGGCTGCCTCCTGTCAGCAGCGCGGAGTCGGCTTTCCGCAACAAGGCGAAGATGGTGGTGAGCGGTACCGTGGCGGAGCCCGTCCTCGGCATCCTCGACCGGGCCGGCCAGGGCGTCGACCTCACGGACTGCGGGCTCTACCCGGACGCCCTGCAAGCCTCCTTCGCTCCCCTGGCCGCCTTCGTCACGCGTGCGAACCTGGAGCCGTACCAGGTCTCGGGCGTCGGCAAGCGCGCGCAGCAGCGGGGCGAGCTCAAGTACCTGCTGGTGACCCTGTCGCCCGACGGCGAGCTCATGGTCCGGTTCGTGCTGCGCTCCCAGGAGGCGATCGCGCGGATCCGCAAGCACCTCGCCTCGCTGCAGGCGGAGCTTCCGGCACTGGCCGTGGCTTCGGCGAACATCCAGCCGGCGCACGCCGCGGTGCTGGAGGGCGACCTCGAGATCCCGCTCACCGAGCGCACCACGCTCCCCATGCGCATCGACGACATCACGCTCGACCTACGCCCGCAGAGCTTCTTCCAGACCAACACCGCGGTCGCGACCGAGCTCTATCGGCAGGCCAGCGCCTGGGTCTCCGAGTTCGACCCGAGCAGCGTCTGGGATCTGTACTGCGGTGTGGGCGGCTTCGCGCTGCACTGCGCCGCCCCGGGGCGCGTCGTCACGGGTATCGAGATCAGCGCGGAGGCCGTGGCCGCGGCGTCGGGCACCGTGGACAAGCTGCGCGACGGCGCGGGGGCGGCGCGCTTCCGTGACGTCACGTTCGCCGTGGGCGACGCGACGGCGTTCGCGATCGGGCCGGACGCCCCCGAGCTGCCCGAGATGGTGATCGTCAACCCGCCGCGGCGAGGTATCGGCGCGGACCTGGCACAGTGGCTGGAGACCTCGGGGATCGAGCGAGTCCTGTACTCGAGCTGCAATGCGACGACGCTCGCCAAGGACCTCGCCGCGATGCCGTCGCTCCGGCCGGTGCGGGCGCGCCTGCTCGACATGTTCCCGCAGACCTCGCACTACGAGGTGCTGGTGCTCCTGGAACGGGTGTGATCGGGCGTTTCCGGCCGGCGGTCTCGTTCGTCGATCCACCCGGTGCCCGGTTCCGGTGCGTCCCACAGCAGGTGCGGGATATCTGCTCCCCGGTTCGCCCGGGTGTCGGCGGCAGCGGATCCGAGGCTCGACGCGGAGCCTGAGGTGTCCGGCGAGGCGTCGTTCTTCTTGGCCTGGCCCGGCGGGACGGTGTCCTTCTTGGCCTGGCCGGGTGGAGTCTTGTCCTTCGCCTGACCTGGCGGGACGGTGTCCTTCGTGGCCTGGCCGGGCGGCACCGTGTCCTTCTTGGCCTGGCCGGGTGGGATTCCGCCCTTCTTCGCAAGGCCGGGCGGAGTCTTCCCGTTCTCGGTCCCGCTCGGTGGGGTGGTGGCCTCCGGCGTGTCGGGGCTGCCCGCGCCGTCGGTGTCGTCGGCCTGGTCCGGCGGTACGTCGTCCTGCTTCGCGAGGCCTGGCGGCGACTCGGCCTTCTTCGCGAGGCCCGGGGGTAGGCCGTCGCCCTCCGCCAGGCCCGGCAGCACCGAGCGGGTCGGCTCGGGAAGGTTCGTCGGGTCCGATGTCCGGGAGGTCGGCGTCGCGCCCCGGACCGCCGTTTCCACACCGTCCGGCGTCGAGACGGAGACGGTCCCGGACTCGAGGAATGTGGGCATGCCCCCGAGGCCGCCGGTGACTCCCGTCGTGACGGCAGTGGTGAGGAAGAGCCCGCTGGCCACGGTCGCCGTCAGGCTCACCGGATCGGTCAGCGCGCTGCGGACGGTCAGGACCACACGGGTGCCAAGGGTGGCGAGCCCGCCGCCCAGCCCGGCACCGGTCACGCCCGCGCCCGCGGCCGTGAAGACGGTGCCCGTCTCCGCCGCGGCCGCTGCGCCGAGCAGGAGAACGGGTGCGGCGGCGCGCAGCATCCAGTACGACTCGCGGACGTCGACGAAGGCCCTGGTGCATCCCGAGCACTGGACCATGTGGTCCTCGACCTTCTGCCGACGGCCCGGCAGGAGACGGTTCCGCACGAAGTCGTGCATCGAGGCCCTGGTGGACTCGCACTCGGCGTTGTCGGCCGCGCCGGAGTGCGTCTCGGCAAAGCTGCTCGCGAGCCGGTTCTCCGCACGGCGGAGGCGGCGCTTGGCGGCGTAGGGCAGCACGCCTATCTCGTCGGCTATCGCGGCGACCGGGCGGGACCCCACGTGGTGGTCCCACAGGAGCTGTTGATCACCGGCGGGCAGCCGCTCCATCGCCGTGGTCAGCACCTCGAAGTCCAGAGCGCGGCGGACCGGTGCGCTCAGGGCTTCCGCGCGCGAGGTCTGCTCGTCCGGCGAGGGGTCCTCATGGGCCATCTCTTGCGCCGCGTCCACCGCCGCCGCGCTCCAGAAGGCGACGGGGTCGGAGATGCCGCCCTGTCGCATGAGCTCTACGCACAGCAGCTCGAGCCCTCGGCTCGCCGCCAGCTCCGGGTCGATACCGGGTACCCGCCGCGAGACCGTGAAGACGACAGCACGACGGTGCGCTGCCCACTGGCTGAGGTCCGCGCTGGTGACTGTCACGCCGACTCCCTCCCGCACACGACAGCGCGCCGCATGCCATCACGTTCCACGAAACCTCGGTCGTGCATGCTCGCAAAGAACGCACGCGCAGGGAAGGCGTGGACGGCGTCGGCCGTCGATCTTGGGCTGTCGCCCAGCAATACTGTGCGTTCGCACAGCGCTGAGGGGATGCGGGCCAGGTATGAGGCCCGCATCGCCATCAGTTCCCTACCGCTGACTGAGCGTCGTCGACGGCCTGTCCTGCGACCGTGCCGAAGAACAGTGCCCAGATCTCGTCCAGCGTGGTCGTGGCAAGGTCGATCCCGGGCAGGTCGGAGAGACCCAGGCTGAGGAGCAAGGCATCCAGCGCCTCGCCGGGGCCGGCGGTCACCGGCGGGTCCGGGGGGTCCGGCGGGTCTGGCGGATCCGGAGGGTCGGGCGGATCCGTGGGCTCGGGCGGGCTCGGTGGTTCGGTGGGCTCTTCCGGCTCGGGCTGGGTCGGGGGCTTCACCGGGTCGGGCCGGTCCGCGCCGCCGCTCGGCGCCGGTTCGGGTGCCGGCGGGTTGTCCGCAGGCGCGGGGTCGGCAACCTGCTGCTCGGGTGCCGGTGCCGGTGCCGGGACGGTGTCTTCCTTGGGTGTGGTGGCAGGGCGCGGCTGAGGGTCGGCGGGCGGGATCGACGGCGGTCGCTCCTGCGTGGCTTCCTCAGGAGCGCTCGGCGCGCCGCCACCGCCACCGCCACCGCCACCGCCGCCGCCCGCACCGTCACCACCGGCGGCGGCTCCGGCATCCTCGATCGCCTGGATCGGTGGCTTGTCGGCCTGGCTGGCGATCATCGCCGCGGCGCCGCCGCCGATCACCAGCGCGGCCAGGACCCCGGCGGCGACGGCGGTCTCCTTCTTGCCGAACGAGCGCGGGCGCGCACCACTGGCGCCGGCAGCGCCGGCCCCTGCGCCGACGACCGCACCGCCGACCCAGCCGCCTGCGACGAGGTGTTGTCCGAGGTCGCGGAGCATCCACGACACTTCGCGGACGTCGACGAACGCCCTGGTGCACTCGCCGCAGCCGTCCATGTGGACCTCCAGGCGCCGTTGGCGCCGGGGGAGGAGACGTCCTTTGAGGTAGTCGTGCATGGCGGCGCGGGTAGTCCGGCACTCGGGTTCGTTGACGCCCTGGGCGTGGGCTGCGGCGAAGGCGCCGGCGAGGCGTTCTTCGGCGCGGCGTAGCCGCATCGTGACCGCGTGGGGCCGTACGCCGAGGTGGGTGGCGATGTCGGCGACCGCGCGGTCGTGGACGTGGCGTTCGAGCAGGATCTGCCGGTCGTCGTCGGCGAGGTCGGAGAGTGCGGTGCGGAGCATGGTGACGTCGGCGTGGCGTTCGGCGTCGAGCTCCGCTCCGGCGACGGGGGGCGTCAGGCCGTCGAGGGTGTCGTCCTCGACCGGGTGGGCGCGACCGGCCTCGCGGGTCATCGAGATGGCTTCGTTGACCGCCGCGCGTCGCCAGTACGGTGCGGGGTCCTCGATCGTGCCGCCGGTGGACACGATCCGGACCATCTTTTCCAGGGCGCGGCTGGCGGCTTCTTCGGCGTCGATGCCGGGCACGCGCGCGGCGACCGAGCGTACGACGTTGGGCCGATGCACCACCCAGTCGTCAATCCGCAGGTCACCAGTCGTGGTCACGCGGTCTTGCCCCCCTCTGCGCATACTGTCCGGATTTGTTGCGCTGGCCAATGATCGCACCACAACTCTGTTTCCGCGCAAGTGTTCGGGCTCTTCGGCCGCCGGCTCTGCCCTGTTCATCGGTGCTCACCTCCGGTTGGTCGCGAACGTGGTCGATACGACGTCGAGGCCCTGCGGCCCCGACGTCGCGTGGATGACCGCCAGAGCGACCTCGCAGGTCGCGGCGATCAGGTCGCTCGCCCCCCACGCGTCCGCGAGACGGTAGAGGTTGACGGCATCGCCCTCCGCATACGCGCGCAGGTATTGGGCGCCCAGACGAACGAGTTCGGGGTGCTCGGTGTGTTCCATGCAGCCCAGACGCTCGAAGCGCGGGGATGTCACAGCACTTCCGGGATTTTTCTTCGATTTCTCCCGAGACATCCGTTTCGGCCCAGTCTGGGGTCGAATCGGACGCCCGAAACGGCAGCTGGCAGGCCGTCCGCGCGCCACGCACCGCCGTCCGGCCGGCCTGTGATCCAGACCACATGACATGGCATCGAGAAGTGCTGTGACTTCCGGGGCGTGCGCGCGTCCTAGCTGTGACGCGGACGAAGTTCGGACCTCGCTGGGGGCGGGCCGAGCTACGGCGCGTCGGACGGGAGCCATGGTTCGGAGTGCACCCCTCGCTCACCGAACCATGGCTCTCGCCCCACGGCGCGAGCGCCGGCTCGGACCTCGCTGGCGGCGGACCGACCCGGCGCTCGTGCCTCGGGGGACCGGGGGCGGCGTCCTGCCCGAAGCCCCTCTACAGGGCTCCTTTACCCGGCTCGACGGGTGCACGTATCGTTGACGCATGCGCAACGCACGCTCGCTGCTTACCTAGCCGCACCGGACCAGCCCCTCGATCGGGCACACCCGGTGCGGCCGCCCCTCCTTGTGAGGGGCTTTTTCGTGCCCGGACCCGATCGACGCACCGGAGAGCGACAGCGATGAGCGCGACGTACCCCACCCCCCGACCGGCCGACGAAGGTTCGGCGCTGGACCGCCTGTACGAGGCGTCCGACGACGGTGCCCGCTCCCGCCGGTACCTGCTGACGATGTTCCCCTATCCATCGGGCGACCTGCACATGGGCCACGCGGAGGTGTTCGCGATCACGGACGTCGTGGCGCGGCACTGGCGGGCCAAGGGCTTCGACGTGCTCAACCCCGTCGGCTGGGACTCGTTCGGCCTGCCCGCCGAGAACGCGGCGATCCGCCGTGGCGAGCACCCCGCCGCGTACACAGAGACGAACATCGCCACCCAGGCGGCGTCGATCCGGCGCTACGGCGTCTCGTTCGACTGGTCGCGCCGCCTGCACACCCATGAGCCCGACTACTACCGCTGGACCCAGTGGCTGTTCGCCCGGCTGCACGAGCGGGGGCTGGCCTACCGGGCGGCGGCGGAGGTGAACTGGTGCCCGCAGGACCGGACGGTGCTGGCCAACGAGCAGGTGGTCGACGGCGCGTGCGAGCGGTGCGGCACCACCGTCGTCGCCCGCAGCCTGACGCAGTGGTTCTTCCGGATCACTGCCTACGCGGACCGCCTGCTGGACGACATGGAGCTGCTGGAGCCGGGCTGGCCGCCGCACGTGCTGACCATGCAGCGCAACTGGATCGGCCGGGAGGAGGGCCCGGACGGCACCACCTACCGCCTGCACGACTGGCTGGTGTCCCGGCAGCGCTACTGGGGCGCCCCGATCCCCGTGGTGCACTGCGCGGAGTGCGGCGAGGTGGTGGTGCCGGACGACCAGCTGCCCGTCGAGCTGCCCCACCTGGAGGGCGACCAGCTGGTCCCCGGCGACGTCTCGCCGCTGGCCGGAGCCCGGGACTGGGTACGGACGACGTGCCCGCGGTGCGGCGGCCCCGCCGAGCGGGACACCGACACGATGGACACGTTCGTGGACTCGTCCTGGTACTTCCTGCGCTACCTGTCGCCCGGGTACGACGGCGGCCCGTTCCGCCCCGAGGACGCCGCGCGCTGGATGCCCGCCGCGCTGTACGTGGGCGGGGTGGAGCACGCGACGATGCACCTGCTGTACGCGCGGTTCGTGACCAAGGTGCTGTACGACATGGGCCTGGTGCCCTCCCCCGAGCCGTACGCGCGCCTGATGAACCAGGGCCAGGTGGTCAACCACGGCAAGGCGATGAGCAAGTCGCTGGGCAACGGCGTGGACCTGGCGACGGAGCTGGACCGGCACGGGGTGGACGCCGTCCGGCTGGCGATGCTGTTCTCGGGCCCGCCGGAGGACGACGTCGACTGGGCCGACGTCTCGCCGGAGGCGATGCGGAAGTTCCTGGCCCGCGTGCTGCGCCTGGTCCCGGATCGTGGGTCGAGCCTGGCGACACCCAGGTCTCGACAGGCTCGGTCAGCGGACGGACAAGCCCGACCGGCGGAGGGCCTGCGCAGGGCGGTGCATCGCACCGTGCACGACATCGACGGGCTGGTCGAGGCCGGGCGGTTCAACGTGGCGATCGCCCGGCTGATGGAGCTGGTGGGCGAGGTGCGGCGGGCGGCGTCGGACGGCGCGGCGGACCAGCGCGCGGAGACCTACCGCGAGGCGGTCGAGGCGGCGGCCGTGCTGCTGAGCCTGTTCGCCCCGCACACCGCCCAGGAGCTGTGGGAACGGCTGGGCCACTCGACGCCGGTCGCGGCGCAGCCGTGGCCGGCCGTGGACCCGGCTCTGCTGGTGACGACGGAGGTGGAGGCGGTGGTCCAGGTGGACGGCAAGGTGCGCGACCGGCTGCCGGTGCCCGCCGACGTCGCGGCGGCGGACCTGGAGCGGGCCGCCCTGGCCCGGCCGGCCGTCACCCGGGCAGTGGGTGACCGGGCGGTGCGGCGCGTGGTGGTGCGACCGCCGCACCTGGTCAACGTCGTGCTGGCCTAGGCGGTGCCGCCCTCGTCGAGCTTCGCGCGCAGCGAGCGGAGCTCGGCGAGGATCTCGCGGTTCTGCGCGGCCAGGTTGTCGAGGCGCTCGTCCTTCTGCTCGTCGTCCTTGCGCTCCTCCTCGGAGATCTCCTCCATGCCGTTGACGATGACGGCGATGAACAGGTTCAGCACCGCGAAGCTGACCACCAGGATGTAGAGCACGAAGAAGATCCACGCGTACGGCTGGGTCTCCATGACGGCGCGTGCGATGTCGGGCCAGGCCTCGCCCGTCATGGCCTGGAAGAGCGTGAACAGGGACGTCCCGAGGTGCCCGAAGTACTCGGGTGCCGCCTCACCGAACAGTCCCGTCGCGATCACCGCCGACACGTAGATGACCAGCACCAGCAGTGCGCCGACGGCACCCATGCCCGGCACCGCCCGTAGCAGGCCGTCGACGACGCGGCGCAGCGACGGCACCACCGTGATCACGCGCAGCACGCGGAGCACCCGCAGGGCACGCAGGGCGGACAGGGACTCGCTGGCCGGGAGTACCGCGATGCCGACGACGGCGAGGTCGAACAGGTTCCACGGGTCGCGGAAGAACGTGCGACCGTGGGCGACGATCCGCAGGAGCAGCTCGAGCACGAAGAAGCCGAGCATGGTGTGGTCGATGATCACCAGGATCTCGAGCGCAGCCCCGCTCACCATGGTCTCCGCGCCCAGGATCAGGGCGTTCGCCAGGATCACCACGAGAACGAGGTTGACGAACCACCTCTGGTCGAGGAACGCGCGGAGCCGCCCCCGCCAGGTGTGTGGTTCGATCCGTGGCTCGGCCGGTGTGCCGATCGCCTGGTTCATGCGGTCTCCCTAGCTGTCACGTGCCCGGAGTCCTTGCTCCGGTCCTGCCTCAGGCCCTTGCCCGCGCGAACTGTAGCGCGGAGGTGTACGTTGCCTTTGTTGGGCGCATTGTCCCGGTTTGGGACCGATTCGGAGGTTCCGCTGGCAAGTCGGCGCAAACAGTGCTGAGGTAGTGCGCAAGCAAGCCAACCACTCTGGAGGAAACACGCCATGGGTTTCTTTGCTTTTCTCATCCTCGGGCTGATCGCGGGCGTCATCGCACGCATCATCCTCCCCGGCAAGCAGCCGGGCGGCTTCTGGGTCACCCTGCTCCTCGGTGTGCTCGGCGCCATGCTCGGTGGCTGGCTCGGTGGGCTCATCTTCAACGTCAGCCTGGACGAGTTCTGGTCCTGGGAGAGCTGGCTCTTCTCGGTGATCGGCGCGATCATCGTGATCCTGATCGCCCAGGCCATCTTCGGTCGTCGTAAGACCGCTTGATCGCAGTACATCGCGGCCGCGTCGCCACCCTCGTCCTCGTGACGGCGGTGGTCGGCGCGGCCGCGGTCGCGTGTACTGGCGGTGGCGCGCCGTCGTCCGCGAGGGGAGCGGTGCCCGACGACGTCGCCTCTCAGCTGAGCGTCGAGGTGGCGCAGGGCCGCGAGCAGTACGCCGAGCGGGAGATCCGGCTCGAGGTCACCAACGACTCCGACAAGACCTTGACCCTCCTCTCCGGGGCCCTGCGGGCCGTGCAGTTCGGGCCGTCACATCCCATGAAGGAGGGACGCACCCTCGTGCTGCGGCCCGGCGCCACGCGCGCCGTCTACGTGGGGCTGGGCGAGGCGAGGTGCGCAGACCTGGCGGCGGCGGAGGACGGCGCCGCGACGGCCCCGCCGTCCGCCACGATCACGCTCGCCCTCGGCGAGGGCGACGACCTGGGTCCCACGACCGACGTCCTCGTCGACGAGGTGAGCGATCCCGTCGGACACCTCGCCCGGAACCACGCGGTCGACTGCTCGACCGCGGCCGTTGCGGCCGGCGCTGACCTCACCGTTGATCCCGACGTCCCCGTCGAGACGCGCGACGGTGAGCTGATCGCCCTGGTCACCCTGCGGATCGAGCGGGTCGACGGCGGTCCGGAGGTCACCCTCGACCGGATCGCCGGGACGACCTTGATGAGCAGTGCGGACCCGGGTGGCGACGTCTCGGGCTGGGCCGGCCAGGACCTGGCGGGACAAGGATCCGGCGAGGTGGTCCTGGCGGTGGTGCCCGCCCGCTGCGACGTCCATGCGGTGGCCGAGGACAAGCGGGGCACGTTCCTGCCGGTGTCCGCACGCGTCGGCGGCGTCCCGCAGGAGCCTGTCTACGTGCCGATGCCAGACACCGCACGCTCCGACTTCTTCTCCTTCGTCGCGGACTACTGCGACTGGCCGGAGTGAGCGACCCCGGACACGCGAGAGGCGCCGCCTCCGGCGTCGGGCGGAAACCCGGCGCGGAGGCGACGCCTCACGATGTACTGCGGTCGATGTGCTGCGATAGCTCAGGCTCTATCTGTGTCGCCTGAGCCTGCGTTCCCGCTCCGGGCGCGTGCCTCGTTCCTCGGCCCGCACCCTGCGCTGCACCTTCGGCTCAGACGACGCGGATGAACGTCGGGCTGTTCTGCCACATCTCGGTGTAGCGCACCGGCATGCCGGCGGCCCACGCCTCGATGATCATGCCGTCGCCCGCGTACAGGGCCACGTGGCCGGGCGTCCAGACGATGTCGCCGGGCTCCGGGTAGGTGACCTGGTAGCCGGAGCTGAGCATCGCGCCGGACGAGTGCGGCAGGTTCACGCCGAGCTGCGCGTACACGTACTGGATGAGGCCGGAGCAGTCCATGCCCTCGGCCGGCGAGTTACCGCCCAGCACGTACGTGATGCCGAGGTAGTTGAACGCGACGTTGATGGCCTGCTCGCCGACCGGGACGGGGTCCGGCGCGTCGACAGAGACAACGGCGGGACCGCCGCCCTTCTTGCCGTCGGCGCCCGAGGAGGTGCCAAGGGCTTCCATCTCGATCGGCATCTTCGCGTCGGACGGGACGGTGACCGTGGGGGCCCCGGCAACTGCCTGCTTGGCCACCGCGGTGAGGGAGCGCAGGTCGACCGTGTTCAGCTTGGCGGACTTCACGTCGGTCTTCAGGTCCATGGCGGGGGCCGCGTGGGCCGTGGTCGCGATGGTCGAGATCAGGACGCCACCGGCTGCTGCGGCGATGGCTCCTCGGCGGGCTACGGTGCCTGCGTTCTCTGTGGCGGTACGAGCGAGGATGCTCAGCGGTGTCATGGCCGGCCGGCTGTCACGATGCCGTCCGCGAAGGGAGTTCGTCACCTAAATGTCTCCTGTACCGCCTGCGAGGTCAGCTGTCGGGTTCGGGTAGGAGTACACACCCGGCCGCACGGCTACTGGGGGGTTCCGTCCGGCTTCACCCCGAGGGCGACGATGGTGCTGTCGCCCGGGAAGGTGGGTCCCCCGCTCCTGTCTCGAACGTCTGGTCATGAACCGGTGACAGGATTCGGCGTCCGGCTCACGGCCCCACCGATGTGGTGGGGCAGAAGTCAAAGTACACACCTTCCCCAGAAAAGTCACGATCGGGTTACGCATTCCGGTCTCACCCGCCGAAGGCGCAGATTTGCGCCGTTCCGGTCTTCATGGGCTATGACCGACATCACATACATCGGCTACCGTTCGGCGGCATGGGTGAAAGCGCATATCGCGTCTCCGCCTGGTGGGTGCTTCCCATCAGTGCCGTCGTCTGGTGGGTGTGCGGGTTTCTGCCGTGGCTCCTGCAGGCGTTGTACGAGGTCATAGGCCTTACCGAGGCCTCGGTGGTGCGCTCTGCCGAATTCCTGCCCATCCCGATCACCACCGACGACGCGGTGGTCGGCCTGGTCGTCATGGCGCTGATCGGGGGGCTCCTCGGTGGTCTCACGGCGGGCATCCCGGCCTCGGCGAGGGCGGGCGCGGCTGCCGCGACGACGGGCACCTTGCTCGCCATGTCCGTGGCGGGCGGTGCCTCGTGCCTGCTCGCGCTTCGCGGCAGTGCTCCGGGTGACGCGGCGCCGCTCGGGATGCTGGTCGTCACGGTGGCTGCCGGGGTCGTAGGGCTGGCCGCCGGCCTCCTGACGGCCCTGGGCCCGGCCGCCCTGCGCGGGCCCGCGCTCGCCCTGCCTGTCGTGCTCCTGGACGGCTGGCTGTGGGGTCTGGTGCCGGGCAACCTGGTGTCTCCCACCGGCACGTGGTGGACCTTCGCCGTGGCGCTCGGTATCGCGTTCGGCCTGGCGGTGGACAGCCGACCGATCGAGCTGCTCGGCTGGCTGCCGACCGCGGGCATCGTGTGGGTGCTGCAAGCGGCCGGGCCGGCCCTCCTGGCCGTGCAGGAGAACATCTGGCCGGGCTCCGCGCTCACGGAGGACCCGCTGTCCGCGGCGGCGATCGTGGCGCACGAGCTCGCCTCGGCGGCGATGGTGCCCGACAGGCACCAGCTGGGCGCCTGGGTGGTCGCCCTGCTGCTCGGTGCGGCGATCGCAGCGCTCCGGCTCTCCCGGCAAGCGGCGGACGAGGGTGAGCTCTCCGGGGCGTGGGCCTGAGGCGGCAGCCCGCACTGATTGCGATCATGTAAATTTCACCCGCCGTGCGTCGCAGGGCCTGTTCGACGCTTGTCCGGTCCCCATAGTTTTGTCCTAGTTCGTAGGTATCCGGCCCACGAGCGAACAACGGGGGCACATATGAACAGGAAGCCATTCGCCGGCGTCGCCACCTCCGCGGCACTCGTCGTGGCGGTGCTCGTCGCCGTGGCACCCGGTGCGCAGGCCGCCACCAACGACCCCCTGCGGGACAAGCAGTGGGGCCTGGACCAGATCAACGCCGAGGCCGCCTGGTCGGCCGGTACCGGCGAGGGCGCGGTGGTGGCCGTCGTCGACACAGGCGTCGACTTCGACCAGCCGGACCTCGCCGGCCAGCTCCTGCCGGGCGCCACCTTCTCCGGCTGTGCGGACGTGCGCCCGTGCGGTGAGGGGGACTTCAGGGGCCCCGACGGCCAGAACGACGGGGACGAGCACGGCACGCACGTGGCAGGCATCGTCGCCGCCGCGGCCGACAACGGCATAGGCGTCGCGGGTGTGGCCCCCGGCGCCAAGGTCCTCCCGGTCAAGGTCCTCGAGGGGGGCTCTGGCTCGTCCCAGGACATCGCGGACGGCATCCGGTGGGCCGCCGACAACGGCGCCGACGTCATCAACCTCTCGCTGGGCTCCGCCCCTGGCGGGCAGCTGCTGACGATCATCGGCGTCGACACCCTGATGCGCGACGCCATCGCGTACGCCCGTGAGCGCGGGGTGCTCACGGTCGCGGCGGCAGGCAACTCGTCGACGCCGCTGTGCACCGACCCGGCGTTCACCAGCTCGGCGATCTGCGTGGGGGCAACGGACTCGGCCCGCCTCCATGCCTACTACTCGGAGCTCCCGATCAAGCTCGACCTGAAGAGCGTCTCGGCGCCCGGCGGGGCGGGCGGCCTGAACGGGTGCGACGGCGACGTCTGGTCCACGGTGCCCGTTGGCACCGGCTCGGACACGTGCGCAGGCGGCAGCTACGACGCCTACGCGGGCACGTCGATGGCGACGCCGCACGTGGCAGGGGTCGCGGCACTGCTGTACGGCCAGGGCCGGACGATGGCAGAGGTCGAGAGCGCGATCCTCGGCACCGCGCGCGACCCGCTCCTGGGCCTCGTCGGTGTGTGGACCCCGCTGTACGGGTACGGCATCGTCGACGCGGCCGCAGCGGTCGCGTACTGACCCGATCCGCGAGGTAGAGCGCCTGTCCGGCTTCCGCACGGTCTACCCCGTGCGGAAGCCGGACAGGCGCTGAGCAGGTCAGTAGGGGCGGATGTAGACCGCGTAGTCCTGCCACTGGGCCGTGTGGCGCACCGGGGTGCCGTAGTTGGCGGCCTCGACGACCATGCCCTCGCCCGCGTACAGGGAGACGTGGCCCTGGGTCCACACGATGTCGCCGGGGATGGGCGACGCGACCTGGTAGCCCGCCGCCACCATGGACGACGACGAGTGCGGCAGGTCGACGCCGAGCTGGGCGTACACGTACTTGATCAGCCCGGAGCAGTCGAAGCCCGACCCCGGTGACTCGCCGCCGTACGTGTAGGCGATACCGATGTACTGCATGGCGATCGCGACGGCCTGCGCGCCGATGGAACCGTCAGAGGCGTAGTCCGGGGTGGCCGGCTCTACCTCCTCGGCCGCGGCCTCCGTCACCGCCTCGGGCTCGGGCTCGGGCTGCGTGGCGGTCTCCACCACGGGCTCTGGCTCGGGAGCGGGGGTGACCTTGACGGCCTTGCTCTCGATGTTGAGCTTCGCGTCGGTCGCGACCTGCACGGCCGGCGCTGCCGCCAGCTCTTTGCTTGCCAGCCGGTTCGAACCGTCTCCCATGACGGCGTGTGCGCTGGGTGCGAACGCCGTCGCGAGAAGTCCGGACGATGCCGCGATCAGCGCACCCGAGCGGGCGGCGGTACGGGTCACGGTCATCAGGGGAGTGCTAGGAGCGTGAACGGCGCGGTGTCGACCGCGTCGGACGGTGGTACTCACCGAAGTTCTCCAAGTCGCCGGTTTCGCGGGCCCGTACCGGTCTGGGGAATGGGGCTCGCGGTTGTGCCTCCGGTGGCACAACGGATCCGACGCTACATACGGGTCACCACTCTGTCTCGATCAGATAACACTTGTCGTGAAGTACCAAGGTGTGCGAAATGTGGGTAACTTTTTGACAGTCGTCTTTTCCCAGCGTAAGGGCCATTCTTTTGACGAATATGGCCTTTGAGCGCCATGAAAGATCGGCCCGAGAAACAATGCGACACGCCGATCAGCGGTGGTGGGTCAGCCCTTTTCCAGGGTGCGACGCTCCGCCTCGGCCTTCAGGTCGGCCAGCTCCGTGTCCACGAGCTCCCGTGCGCGCGAGCCGAGCGCGAGGTTGGTCAGCCCGGCGAGCATCCCGCTCTGCGCGACCGCCAGCGTGACCTCGGACACGACGTCGGACACGGGTGTGATCCGGTGGGCTACCCCCGACCGCACACCCGGGGTGCTGCTCGACCAGGAGAAGCCGCTGCCCTCGGTGAGGCCGTCCACCTCCCAGACCGCAGGTGGCAGTCCGGGCTGCGTCAGCTCGACACGGGAGCCGACGGCGATGGCCGTCTCGGCCCCCAGGATCGTCACGCTGGTCATGGAGCCGGTCCAGGTAGGCATGCGCTCGACGTCGGACAGCACCTGCCAGACGACGTCGGCGGGCGCCTCCACCCGGGCGCTGGTGCGGTAGGCATGGGCCACGCGCCCCAGGCTACGCCGGGCCCCAGAGGCTGAGCCGGCCGCTCTGGAGGCTGGCGGTGCCCTTCCGTATCCTCGCGGCATGGCTACGCATCGGCTCACCGCGCAGCAGGGGCGGCGCATCGCGCTGCGTGCCCAGCTGCTCGACGCCCGTCGGCCGGTGGACCTGGTGCACCTCGTGGAGGATCTGACGTTCCTCTCGGTGGACCCGACGTCGGCGGTGGCGCCCGCCGTGGACCTCGTCGCCTGGTCGCGGCTCGGCAACGAGTACTGGCAGGGCGCGGTCGACGACGCAATCTCCGACCGCATGCTGTTCCAGCTGCGTGGCACCGTGCGGTCGATGGTCGACCTGCCCCTGTACCTGGAGCAGATGGCCCGCTGGCCCGAGCACGAGACCATGCGGCAGTGGCTCGCCGACAACGCCGAGTTCGAGCGTGAGGTGCTGGCGCTGGTGGAGGCGGACGGGCCGGTGCTCGCCAAGGACGTGCCGGACACCGCCCGCGTGCCGTACACCTGGGGCGCCGAGGGATGGAGCAGTCGCCGCAGCGTGGCCGAGATGCTGGAAGCGCTGAACATGCAGGGCAAGCTCGCGATGGTGGGGCGTCAGGGCAGGCAGCGCCTGTGGGACCTGGCGGAGCGGGTCTATCCGCAGGTCGAGGCCGTGCCGCTGGAGGAGGCGCTCCAGGAACGGGTGGCGCGCCGCCTGGCGGCCGAGGGCATCTCCCGCAAGCGGGTGCAGGGTCGTTCGAGCGACGGCGGCTGGTGGGTGGACATGCCCGGCGAGACGGTGGAGATCGAGGGGGTCGACGGCGAGTGGCGCGCCGATCCCGAGCTGCTCGAGCGGGCGGACGACGAGTTCGAGCCCCGGACCGCGCTGCTGTCCCCGTTCGACGCCATGGCCGCCGACCGGCCGCGGCTCCTCGACCTCTTCGGCTACGAGTACGCGCTCGAGATGTACAAGCCGAAGGGCAAGCGCCGCTGGGGCTACTTCGCGCTGCCGATCCTGCACGGTGAGCGGTTCGTGGGAAAGCTCGACGCGAAGGCGGACCGCAAGGCGGGCGTGCTGAACGTGTTCGCGGTGCACGAGGACCTGCCGTTCGACGGGGCCACCATGGACGCGGTGCATGCCGAGGTGGAGCTGCTCGCCTCGTGGCTGGGGCTGGGCCGGGTCGACTACGCCAGGGAGCCATGGCGCCCCTCCTGACCCGCAGTCAGGTGGTTGAAAGTTTCACCAGTCCCAGCAAGCCCGAAATGCGACTATCATCCGCGAGGTGACGTCGCAGATGATGGTCGACCTGGTTCCCGTGGACGAGGAAGTGCTCGAAGGCCTCCTTGCTCTGGCCGTTGCCGAGGCCCTGCCCGGCGAGGTCATGCCGCCCGCCTCGGGCGAGTCGGCCACCGAACCCCGCACGACCTGGACCGACCTGCGCAAGGGTGCGTTCAGGGAGTACCACCGGCGGTGCCGCGTGAACCCGCACTCCCCGGTCCCCGAGGTGACCTGGGCGGTCAAGGCCAGAGGCAGGATCGTGGGCGCCGCCCGCCTGGCCCTGGTCGACGGCGACCCGGCCGCACGGGAGGTCGGCCTCTGGCTCGGTCGGTCGTACCGCGGTCAGGGCATCTCCGGCGAGGTGGCCTACTGGGCGTTCGCCGCGGCCCAGACCATGGATGCGAAGCGCCTGGTGGCGCGGACGACCGCGCGGTCGGCGATCGTCCGGAAGTCCCTGGAGCGCATCGGCTTCCAGGTGGTGGACAGCGGCGGTGTCCTGGTCGGCACCATCTCGCTGCCCTGAGGTGACCTGCCCTGACGCGCCGAGGCCGACGCGTCCGAGCCGGCGAGTCAGTCCAGGGTGAGGGCCTCGAGCTCCGCGCGCGTGCCCGCGAACACGTTCATGTCGATGTACGGCTCGACGCCGTCGTAGCCGGGCAGCCGGTCGCGGTTCGAGTACTGCCAGACCGTCCACTCGCGACCGTCGGACAGCCCGGGCGCCCACGCGACCGACCGGATCCATACGGGCAGGTCCGGGTAGCGGCCCGCCAGGTAGAGGTCGTAGGCCTCCCCCGTCGCGTACACGATCGGGGCGGCGCCGTAGTGCTCCTCGATCCCGGCGACCAGCGGATCCAGGATCGCGTGCACCTCCTCCGGCGTCGGGTGGTTCTGGAAGTACGAGCCGTAGAACTCCAGGTCGATCACGGGCGGGAGCGTTCCGGGGGTCGCCGGGACCTCGGCGGCGAGCTGTGCGGCCTGGTCGGCCCCCGAGCTCTCGAAGCTCATGAAGTGGTAGGCCCCGACGAGCAGGTCGGTCCGTGTCGCGGCCGCCCAGTTCTCGGCGAACCGCGGGTCGGTGTGCGAGGCGCCCTCGGTGGCCTTGATCCACGCGAAGTCGAGGTCCTGTGCGGCCAGCGCGTCCCAGTCGATCTCCCCCTGGTAGTGCGCGACGTCCACCCCTCGCACGTCGTACCGGGCCGCGAGGATCCGGTTGGGCCAGACGACGCCGTTCGCCACGAGCACGCCGAGCACGCCGAGCACGGTCACGACCGCCGTCGTCGTCCATAGAGCACTGCGTCTGCTCATTCGCCGGTCGCACCGCCCGCCAGCTCGGCGGAGACGTCCAGGTGGCCCGCGTGGCGGGCGTACTCCTGCAGCACGTGGAAGCAGATCCAGGCGAGCGTCGGCGGGTCCTCGGTGAACCGGCCGCCGACTGCGCCGTGCTCGTCCAGGGAGTGTGTCGCGAGCACCTCGCCGGTCACCGTGCCGCCCGCGTGCAGTGCCTCGAGCAGTTCCTCCAGGCCGACGCCGTCGGGAACTGCCCACGGTCCGTCCGGGTCCTCACCCGGGTGGTCACCCCACGGGCGGTCCACCGGCTCCGCCAGGAAGCCCCACCGGAACCAGCGCCGCTCCATGTGCACCAGATGGATCAGCAGATCGAGCGGCGACCAGCCGGAAGGGAGCCGGGAGGCGCGCAGGTCGTCGTCGGACAGGCTGCGCAGCTTGCGGTCCACGGCGTGCCGGTAGTAGTCCAGGTAGGCGGTGAACAGGGCGGCCGGGTCGGCGGTGTCGAGGCGTGGCTCGCGGTCGGAGAGGGGCACGCCGTGAGGCTACTGCGAGACACCGACAACTCCTCCGTAAAGTGCTGTGACATCCGTGCCCCTGGTGCGTCTGTAGTGCATGAAGCAGACCAGGACCAGGATTTACGGCCTCGCCTCGAACCCCTCGGAGTGGGCGGCGCATCGCCGGGCCGTCGTCTTCTCCGTGCGCCGGATGTACCCGGGAGTCGACGCGGAGCGGGCGGCGACCGAGGGCCTGGGCGAGCTGTGCCGCCAGATAGTGGTGCACGGGGCCGTCGACCGGCCGGCCGTCGTGTGGTGCGAGGCCGCGGTCGCGGCCGCCGCGCGCCTGCGGACCGGGGCCGGTTCGGCCGCATGAAGCGGCGATGGTGCGCCCCGGCGCCGTCCGACCGTCCGCATCCGCGCATGTCGGACGCACAGGCCTACGGGACCTGTGCGCCCGACGTGTTCGTCAGCGCGTGCTGCCGACCTCTGCGACGAACCGTGCGGCCCGCTCGCGCAGACCCAGGATGCGCCGGTCGGTGATCAGCTCACGCATGGCCGGGTCGTTGCCCGCCTCGGTGAACGTCGGCATGCGCCGCACGTTGCGCGAGCAGCCGAACTCGGTGCAGATCAGCGTGCCTATCGTGTTCCCGTTGCGTCCCGAGGCGCCGCCCCTGCGGGCGACGTACAGGGAGACGTCGTCGGTGACGACGACGTCCTCGCACCAGGCGCACACGCCCTTGGTGCGCTTGCTCGACTTGGCCTCGGCGGCGCGCAGCAGCACGCCGGTCGGTTCGCCGTCGAGCTCGAGCACCACGTAGGCGGACAGCGGCGCCTTGCGGTCGTGCCACCCGAGGTAGTCGAGGCGCTCCCAGTCGAGCGTGTCGAGGTCGGGGAGGGTGGCCTGGGCGGCCTCCCGCTTGCTCGCGTTCAGGAAGGACGCGCGGATCTGCTTCTCGGTCAGAGGATTCATGGGGTATCGGCTTCCGGTCGTTCGGAGGCCACCGGCCGGGCATCGGCCGTCGCGAGGAGCGCGACAACGCCTCGGTCACCGATTCGTTCGGTCACCGGGCCGGCAGGCGGCAGGGCAGGGGACGACGCGGCGCCCGCCCTCCGGCGTCCGGCGACAGCGCACACGACCGCCGAAGCGGTCGGTGCTGTCGCAGGTGATTCAGAGAGGGGTGACGCGGGTTCGGGAACTGCCCGAGCAGGCCGCGACGGCCGCCCCGCATCCCGCGGTGAATTCCCGCATCTCTCGCTCCTCGTGTGATCCCTGAGTCCGGCCGGGCAAGATCGCCGCACAGCCGACCCGTCGATGCTACGACACGGACCCCGCGCGGTACACGTGCTTTTTGCCACAGGCGGACGGACCGCTTCCGCTGCGTAGGCGCCCGTGCGGACCCGGCTCACGCCCAGGTCGCGGTCTCCGGGTCGACGCCGTGGGCCAGGGCGTTGGCGTTCACGACGTCGCGGAGCCATTCGGCGAGACCCCGCTCGACGTCGTCGTAGAAGGAACGGAAGCCCGGGTCCTCGGCGTAGGAGCGGGCCAGGCAGACGTGCATCGAGTGGGTGCAGTCGAAGTACGCCCCCATCGACGCCCGGTGCTGCTCGGCAAGGGCGTTCGCTCGCTCGCTTCCCGGCAGCACGCCGTCGCGCAGAGCCTTGGCCAGGTCGGTGTGCAGCACCTCGACGTCCGCCATGATGCGTCGCCAGTCCTCGGGGCTCCGGTCCGCTGCCCGTTCGGCGTATTGCGCCCACTGCTCGCTGTCGCCCCAGCGTTCCCTGGCCTCGAGCTGCCGGGACGGCTGCCAGGCGCTGCCGAAGATGGCCACCTGTTCGTCGTGCGGGAGCAGGATGCCGGAGCGGCGGGCCTCGATCAGCCGGTCCAGGGCGTCCGCCGAACGTTCCAGGCGCGCGATGTGCTCGCGCACCTGGTCTCGCTGCCTCGTCAACGACTCCTCCGCGTCCTGGGTCGGCGCGTCGAGCAGTTCCGCGATCTCGGCGAGGGGGACACCGAGCTCGCGGTAGAGGCGGACGCGGTGGAGCCGGGCGACGTCGGCGGCGTCGTAGAGCCGGTGCCCGCCGGACGTGCGCTGGGACGGACCGGCCAGCCCGACTTCGTCCCAGTGGTGCAGCGTCCGGACGGTGACGCCCACGACGGACGCGGCGCCGCCGACGGTCAAGCCGTCCGGCGGCACCGCGTCCGTCGTGCTCCGGTGCGTCATCACGGCAAGTCTCGCAGCCGCTGCGGTCACCGGGACGGCCTCACGCCGAGGGTCCCTCGATGCCCAGCTCGTCGCGCAGGCTCTGGGCCTCGGCGCTGTCCGGGTCGTAGGGCCGGGCAGCGGTCATGATCACCCGCACGTTCTCGGGGGTGACCACTTCCAGGTCGATGGTGTTCCACGGCGTCTGACGCGGACCGGTGGTGCTCCCGGGCACCAGCTCCTCGCAGGCCGCAGCGATCTGGTCCACCTGGCTCAGCACGCACGAGAAGGTCACCGTCACCGCCGGCGGGCCGGCCGGGATCTCCGCGGGGATCTCCGCCGGGATCTCCGTCGGGACGAGCAGGACGTCCTGGAACGCCCACCGGCGCAGATGGGTGACCCGGCCCGGAGCTGCGAAGAGCTCGAAGAAGCCGAGGCCGTGTGTCCAGAACTTGACGGAGGCGGCCATGTCCTGGGTGGGCGTGGTCACGAACATCGGCATGCCGTAGATGCCGCGGAACAGCTCGGCAGGTTCGGCGTCCAGCGCGGGAAGGGGCACGGGGCCCATGTCGAAAGCGGGGTATGTATCGGTCATGACGTCAGCGTCGACCCTCACGTGGCGTGAGGTTCAAGCCCGTACGGAATCTCGGGCGAGCCGCGTACCGACGTTGACCGGGAACTAGCTGGTGGGCTGCAGCTCAGCCGCCGTCGGTGTCGCCGCCTCGCGGTCGGCCGGGTCGGCGAGGTAGCCGGTCCGCTTGAGCCACCACTCCGCGAGCAGGGTGGTCAGCGGCGGGACCGAGGCGGCGAGGGCCACGAGCGTGCGGAACCAGCCCCAGCGCAGCTTGACCGCCACGAACAGCGTGACCCCGACGAACAGCACGAACGCGCCGCCGTGGAGGCGGCCGAACAGCCATACCCCTGCCTCGGTGGTCTCCGTGACGTACTTGAGGAACATGCCGACCAGGAGCCCGGCCCAGGTGAACGCCTCGATCCAGGCGACGATGGCGAACAGGCGGCCGAGACGGGACATCGCGGGCATGCGGAACCTTCCGGAGGCGAGGCGGGTGGTGCCCTCAGTCTGCCCGACGCCGGGCGGTGCTCGGCGCCGCTCGGCTATCGCAGACGCGACCGGACAGCCGTGCCCGCGCAGGCGATGACCGCCGCCCCGCCGAGCACGGTCGCCCACGTGACCTGCTCGTGCAGGAGCAGCGCCGCCCAGCAGATGCTGAGCACCGGCTGGACCAGCTGGACCTGGCTGACCTGCGCCATCGGCCCGATCGCGAGCCCCCGGTACCAGGCGAAGAAGCCGAGGAACATGCTGACCACCCCGAGGTAGCCGAACAGCGCCCAGTCGAGCGGGGTTCCCGTCGGCGGGTCCTGCACCAGCGAGATGCCGGTGAGCAACGCCATCGGCGCGGCGGCGAGCACGAGCGCCCACGAGATGGTCTGCCAGGCGCCGAGCTCGCGGGCGAGCAGCCCGCCCTCCGCGTAGCCGATGGCGCACGCGACGACCGCCCCGATCAGCAGCAGGTCCGCCCCGTGCAGCCCGCCGAGCCTGCCGCCCTGCACGGCGGCGAAACCGACCGCCGCTACCGCACCCAGCGCCGCCGTCACCCAGAACGACGCCCGCGGACGCTCGCGCACACGCAGCACCACCAGCACCGCCGTCACAGCCGGCAGCACCGCGATGACGACGACGCTGTGGCTCGCCGACGCCGTCGCGAGCGCGAACGAGGTGAGCACGGGAAAGCCGAACACGACGCCGCCCGCGACGATCGCGAGCCGCGCCCACTGCCTGCCCCGGGGTAGGCGCTGCCTGGTGACCCCCAGGGCGAGCGCCGCGAGCGCCGCCGCGACGACGGCCCGGCCGCAGGACACGAACAACGGTGACATGCCCCCGCCGTCGACCACCATGCGGGTGAAGGGGACGGTGAGCGAGAAGGCCGCGACGCCGAGGAGACCCCACCAGAGGCCGGCCCGCGCCGGGGATAGCGGCGGTGCAGTGTCGAGAGTAGCGCTACTGTTGGCTGTCATGTATGACGATAGCAGTGCTCGCATTGTCGCCGGCCTGCACGAGTGGATCGCCAACGCCGTCCCGGGCGCCCGGCTGCCGTCCAGCCGGGCACTCGTGACGCAGTACGGGGCAAGCCCTGTCACGGTGCAGAAGGCGCTGCACACCCTCGCTTCGCAGGGTGTGGTGGAGACGCGGCCGGGCGTCGGTACGTTCGTCCGGGCGGTGCGCGTGCCGCGCCCCCACGACTACGGCTGGCAGACGGCGGCCCTCGGCCCACGCACCAGGCCCGTCCAGCAGCTCTCCCGGGCCCTGCACACCGCCCCGAACGACGTGATAGCGCTGCACTCCGGCTATCCGGACCGCGAGCTGCTGCCCGAACGACTCGTGCGGTCCGCGTTCACCCGGGCCGCCCGCAGCGACGCCGCCGTCACCAGCTCGCCCGCCGCGGGGCTGCCCGAGCTGCAGGCGTGGTTCGCCGCGGAGCTGGGCAGTGCGGCGCCCGCCGGGATCGCTCCGCCCACGCCGAGCGACGTCGTCGTCTTCCCCGGGAGCCAGTCCAGCCTCAGCACGGTCTTCCGCGCCCTGGCAGGCGCCGGCCGACCGCTCCTCGTCGAGTCACCGACCTACTGGGGCGCGATCCTCGCCGCCGAGCAGGTAGGCGTGCAGCTCGTACCGGTGCCCAGCGGCCCGCACGGCCCGGACCCCGACGAGCTCGCACGTGCCTTCGACCGGACCGGGGCGCGCGCCTTCTACGCACAGCCGAGCTACGCCAACCCGACCGGCGCCCGCTGGTCGCCCGGCCTGTCCGACGAGGTGCTGCGCCTGGCCCGCGAGCACGGCGCCTTCGTGATCGAGGACGACTGGGCGCACGACTTCGGGATGACCCACGACGTCGTCCCGCTCGCCGCCCGCGACGACGGCGGGCACGTGGTGTACCTGCGCTCGCTGGCCAAGAGCGTCTCGCCGGCAGTGCGCGTCGCGGGGCTCGTCGCCAGAGGCCCGGCCCGCGACCGCATCCTCGCGGACGCGCAGGCAGAGGCCATGTACGTGAGCGGCATGCTGCAGTCCGTGGCCCTGGACGTCGTGACCCAGCCCGCCTGGCGCACCCACCTGCGCGGCCTGCGCCAGCAGCTCGCGGCCCGGCGGGACCTGCTGCTCGGCGCGCTCCGGGAGCACGCGCCGACCGCCCGGGTAGAGGTGGTGCCGCAGGGCGGCCTGAACCTGTGGGTGCGGCTCCCGGACACCACCGACGTCGCACGCCTGGTCCGCGACTGCGAGACGGCCGGCGTCATCGTGGCCGCGGGCGACGAGTGGTTTCCCGCCGAACCGACCGGTGCCTATCTGCGACTCAACTATTCCGGGCCGAATCCCGGGGCCTTCCCGGAGGGCGCACGGGTCATCGGGGAGATGGTGGAGCGGCAGGGCTGAGCCCTTCTGCCGTTGACCATGCACCTGCTGCCACACGGACCCCGTTCTTGGCAGCAGGTGCATGGTCAACGGCGACCGGCACCTACTTCGGCGGTAGCGACCGGGCGTGGTCCACGCCGCGTCGCACCCAGCCGGCCAGCTCCTCCTCGGTTCCGAGGCCGTCGGGCCCGATCGCCAGCCAGCCGGCCATGACGCGCGCGCCCATCACGGCACGTGTCGCGGCGGTGGTGCGCTCCAGCTCCTCGGCGGCCTCGGGTCCGACACGGACCAGGATCCCTTCCGAGCCACGCACCGCCACCGCGAGGTTGCCGTTGATCATGAACGAGAGCCCGCCGAACATGCGCCGCTCGGTGACCTCGGGCGCGCCGTCCAGCACGGTCCGGATCTCGTCCGCGAGTGCGAGGTCGTATGCCATGGATCCGAGGCTATGTCCGCCGCGTCATCCCCGGGCGGTGCGCTCCTCGCGCGTCGCAGGGTCGGCAAGCTGCAGCCGGAACAGCCGCACCACCCGCCCGGAGTCCCGTTCGTACCCGCGGTAGCCCGGCCACTGCGACTCGATGAGGGCCCAGGTGGCATCCCGCTCGTCGTCGCCGATGAGGGTCGCGCGGACCGGGATCCGCCGTCCGGCCACGCTGATGCTCGCCTCCGGGTGCGCGAGCAGGTTGTACGTCCACGCCGGGTGTCGCCCCTGCGCGAACGCCGACCCGGCGACGATCGCCCGCCCGGGACCGTCGGGCGTGTACATGAGGTAGGTGTCGCGCGGCTCTCCCGACCGCGCACCCGTCGTGTGCAGCACGAGCGATGGCACCAGCAGGGCGCTGACCTGCAGCCGCCCTCGGGAGAGCCAGGCGAGCGCCCGTTCGGCAGGCGGAAGCAGCACGGGGCCGACGGCGCGGAACGCGCGCGTGCGCGTCAGCGGGGCGACCGCCGATCGGACGGCATGCAGAAGACTGGCCATCTGTCCATCATCTGGCTCCGGGCGCCCGCTGGCACGGCCGCGCGGGGTACCGTCTCGACCGGCGCTCTTGCTTGCCCGCTTCCCCACCCTCTCCGCCTGGAGGAGTCATGACCACCACCCACGAGTCCGTCGCAACGCCGGACGGTGTCGTCGCCCCACGATTCCGCCCGCCGGCCGGCGCCTCCAGCGCGGCGACCCTGTCGCTCGACGGGGAGTGGCGGTTCCGCCTGTTCCCGCATCCGGAGACGGGGGTGGACCGCGCCGAGCGCGGCGACGAGTGGGACCGGCTGGTTGTGCCGGGGCACTGGCAGCTCGCCGAGGCTCCGCATGCGTGGCCCTACGGCGTGCCCGAGTACAACAACGTGCTCTACCCGTTCCCTGTCGACCCGCCGCACGTGCCCGACGACAACCCGACCGGCGAGTACCGCACGACGTTCCGGCTGCCCGCGGACTGGCCGGACGGTGGCCGCACCCTCCTGCGCTTCGAGGGCGTGGACTCCTGGTTCCAGGTGGCGCTCGACGGCGAGCTGCTGGCCACGTCGCACGGCTCCCGCCTGCCCACCGAGGTGGACCTGACCGACAAGCTGCGTGACGGCGGCGAGCACCTGCTCGCGGTCCGCGTGACCAAGTGGTCGGCCATGTCGTACGTCGAGGACCAGGACCAGTGGTGGCTCTCGGGGATCTTCCGCAGCGTCACGCTGGAGCACCGGCCGGACGGCGCGCTCGACGACGTCCGCGTGCACGCCGGCTACGACCACACGACCGGCGTCGGCACGCTGCGGGTGGACGCCGCGGTGGTGGTGGCCTCCTCCGGGGCGGTAGCGGCACGGGTGGCGGTTCCGGAGCTCGGGATCGAGGGCGCGGCCGGCGAGGAGCTGCAGGTCGCCGTCGAGCCGTGGAGCGCCGAGCAGCCGCGGCTCTACGACGTCGTCGTCTCGACGGACACCGAGACGGTGACGCTCGCCGTCGGCTTCCGTACCGTCTCCATCGAGGACGGCGTGTTCCTCGTCAACGGGCGGCCGATCAAGCTGCGCGGTGTCAACCGGCACGAGTTCGACCCGCTGCGTGGCCGTGCGGTGACGCCCGAGCGGATGCTCGAGGACGTGCTGCTCATGAAGCGGCACCACATCAACGCCGTCCGCACGAGCCACTACCCGCCCCACCCGCACTTCCTCGACCTGTGCGACCGGTACGGCCTCTACGTGATCGACGAGAACGACCTCGAGACGCACGGGTTCCTGGGCGAGAGCTGGGCCGGCAACCCCACCGACGACCCGGCCTGGACCGAGGTGCTGGTCGACCGTGTCACCAGGACAGTGCGCCGCGACGCGCACCACGCGAGCATCATCATGTGGTCGCTGGGCAACGAGGCGGGCGGCGGGCGCAACGTCCCGGCGATGGTCGACGCCGTCCGGGCGCTCGACCCGAGCCGGCCGATCCACTACGAGGGCGACTACTCGAGCGACCACGTGGACGTGTACTCGCGGATGTACGCCGACAGCGCGGAGGTCGAGCTGATCGGCCAGGGCATCGAGCCGCCGCTGGAGCGCGCCGACGCCGACGCCCGCCGTCGGGCCATGCCGTTCGTGCTGTGCGAGTACGCGCACGCGATGGGCAACGGCCCGGGCGGCCTCGCCGACTACGACGCGGCCTTCGACCGGCACGCGCGCCTGCTCGGCGGGTTCATCTGGGAGTGGATCGACCACGGCCTGACCCGCACCGACGCCGACGGGGTCGAGTTCGCGGCGTACGGCGGCGACTTCGGCGAGCGGTTCCACGACGGGACCTTCATCGCCGACGGCCTGCTCCTGCCCGACCGCACGCCGTCACCCGGCCTGCTGGAGACGGCGGCCGTGTTCGCGCCGATCCGCATCGACGCGCAGCCGGACGGCACGCTCCTGGTGCGTAACCGTTACGCGTTCCGCGACACGAGCCACGCGGAGATCGGCTGGACGCTGCACCGCGGTGCGGAAGCGCTCGCGACGGGCACCCTCGACCTGGTGCTGGAGGCAGGGACCCAGACGGTGGTGCGGCCGCCGTCCGACCTCGTGCTTCCCGAGCCGGGCGAGGCCCCGGTCTGGTGGACCGTGCGCGCCGTCCAGCACAAGGCGGAGGCGCTTGAGGAGGCGTGGCTCGAGCCCGGCTTCGAGCTCGGCGCCGGCCAGCTGCTCCTCGTCGAGCCGGCGTCGCTCACCGCTCCGGCGGGCCGGGTGTCCACGGAGGCCGACGGCGGGTTCCGCGCCGGCCCTGCCCGGTTCGACGGTCGCGGTGACCTCCGTGAGCTCGCCGGCCGGACGGTGCACGGCTTCCGGGTCGACGCCTGGCGTGCGCCGACCGACAACGACCGCCGTCCGGCGAAGTGGCAGGGGTCGGCCGACGAGGAGAAGTGGCGCGGCGCGGGCCTGCACCTGCTCGCCGAGCGCAAGAACGGCGTCGGCGTCAGCGCCGACGGGGCGCTCGAGATCGACGCCAGGATCGCCGGCCCGGCGACCCGTGCGGGCTTCGCCACGCGTTACCGCTGGCAGCCCGTCACCGACGCGCCGGACGCGGTCGACCTGCTCGTCGACATCCGGCCGGAGGGCCGCTGGCCCGAGAACGTCGCTCGCCTCGGGGTGGTGCTCGCGCTCGACGAGCTGGCGGCCGCCGAGACCGGCGTCCGCTGGACGGGCCTCGGGCCGGACGAGTCGTACGCGGACTCGAGGCAGGCGGCGCTCGGCGGCTCGTGGCAGCACACCGTCGCGGACTGGCAGACCCGGTACACCCACCCGCAGGAGAACGGCGCGCGCCGGGGCGTCACGAGCGCCGTCCTGTCCTTCACGGACGGGACCGGCCTGCGGATCGACGCCGGGGACGTGACGGTGGGCGCCCGGTCGCAGCTCGGGATCGAGCTGTCGCTGCGCCCCTGGTCCGACGAGGCGCTGGACCGTGCGGCCCACCCGCACGAGCTCGTGCCGGACGGCAGGCTGTGGCTGCACCTCGACGCGGCACAGCACGGCGTCGGCAGCGCCGCGTGCGGCCCGGGCGTCCTGGCGAACGCTCAGCTCCACGCTGCGCCCGTCCGGATGCGGCTGCGCTTCACCACCCTGTGAAACACGTGCCCGCCCCGCGCCGCGGGGCGGGCATGATGTATACAAGATTGGACATACAAGGACGACGACGAGGAGTGCGGCCGTGAAGATGGGCTTCCGCTGGTACGGCGAGGGCAACGACACAGTGACCCTGGATCATGTGCGACAGATCCCTGGCGTGGAGACCATCGTGTGGAGCCTGCACCACAAGCAGGCAGGTGAGGTCTGGGAGCAGGCGGAGATCGACGCAGAGGTCGCCCGCATCACCGGCCTGTCGGACGAGGCCCGCGCCAAGGGCGTGACGCGGACGTTCGACGCCGAGGTGGTCGAGTCGGTCAACGTCCACGAGTCGATCAAGCTCGGCCGGACCGTTCTCGGGATGAGCCGTGACGAGGCGATCGCGAACTACGTCACGACCATCGAGCGGCTCGGCCGCGCCGGCGTGAAGGTCGTCTGCTACAACTTCATGCCCGTCTTCGACTGGCTGCGCACCGACCTGTGGCACCCGCTGCCCGACGGCTCGACCGCGCTGTACTACGAGAAGGCAGTGGTCGACAAGATGTCGCCCGAGAGCCTCATCGCCGACATGGAGGCGAACACGCACGGGCTGACCCTGCCCGGCTGGGAGCCGGAGCGGCTGGCGAGCTTCAGCGAGCTCAACGCGGCGTACGAGGGCGTGACCCACGAGGACATGTACGCGAACTACAAGTACTTCCTCGACGCGGTGATCCCCGCCTGCGAGGAGGCGGACGTGAAGCTCGGTGTGCACCCGGACGACCCGCCCTTCGACGTCTTCGGGTGGCCGCGCGTCGTCTCGACCAAGGAAGGGCTGGCCCGGGTGCTCGACCTGAACCCGAGCCCGTACAACGGGCTGACGCTGTGCCTGGGCAGCTTCTCCGCCAACCCGGAACACGACGCCGTCGACGCCGTGCGGACCTTCATGGACCGCATCCACTTCTCGCACGTGCGCAACATCAAGCACTTCGACAACGGCGACTTCACCGAGGTCGCCCACCGCGCCGTCGAGGGCAGCGTCGACACCACCGGGATCATGAAGGCGTACGCGGAGGCCGGCTACCAGGGCTACATCCGGCCCGACCACGGACGCCACCTCTGGGACGAGAACACCACGAACAAGCCCCGTCCCGGGTACGGCCTCTACGACCGAGCGCTCGGCATCCAGTACCTGCTCGGCGCGTGGGACGCGTTCCGCTACCAGGCCTGAGCGACAGCACGGGCCCGATTTTCCGTGGCGGTCTGCTCCGGCATGGGTCCACGATGCTCGTATGGACCCACAGGAGCAGGCCGAAGAAGCCCTGACGACGCGCTGGACGCAGTCCACAGTCTTCCCCGACATGTGGGCCGACCCCGACGACGACCCGCGCGAGACCGAGACCCCGTCCGACGAGCGCGGTCTGCTCCTCGACTACCTCCGCTACTATCGGCTCACCCTGGAGATGAAGTGCGGGGGTCTCGACGCCGAGCAGATCGCCCGCCGGTCGGCCCCGCCGTCCACCATGTCCCTGCTCGGCCTGGTGCGGCACCTCGCCGACGGCGAGCGGCACCTGCGCCGCGTGATGGCGGGCGAGGACGCCCCCGACCTGTACCGCACCGAGGAGGACCGCGACGCGGAGTGGAACGGCGCGGTCGCCGACCCGGCGGTCGTCGAGGACGCCTGGCGGACCTGGCACGCCGAGATGGACGCAACGGACCGCTACCTCGACGGCGTCCCCGACCTCGGCACGTGGAACGCCGGCGCGTCCGACTTCGGACCGGAGGGCGCGGACCTGCAGCTTCGCGATGCGCTCGTGGGACAGATCGTCGAGTACGCCCGGCACTGCGGCCACGCCGACATCCTGCGCGAGCGGATCGACGGCCGCGTCGGCCAGTGACCGGCGTGGCGCTCCGAGGGTGATGTCTGGCCGGCGGGGGGCCGACTGCCTTGCGGTCGAGGCCCACGGTGGGACTCTGGAAGTGACTGACGCCCCGCGGCGCGCCCTGCGGTGCGGTCACCGCCGGTCACGAGGGAGTGAGACAGCGATGGTCACTGTGCGCAACGTGTACCCGAGCTTCTCGGCGAACGACATCGACGCGGCCCGCGCGTTCTACGCGGACACGCTGGGGCTGCGGGTGACGGCCCTCCCCGAGGGTGCGGGCCTTGCACTCAACCTCGACGGGGGTACCTCGGTGTTCGTGTACGCCAAGGAGAACCACACGCCGGCGTCGTTCACGGTCCTGCACCTCACCGTCGACGACGTCGACACCGTGGTGGACGAGCTCACCGCCAAGGGCGTGAAGTTCGAACGCTACGAGGGGTTCGAGCAGGACGAGAAGGGCATCGTGCGCGGGTTCATGGAGGGAGGCGACGGCGCCTGGTTCACCGATCCAGCGGGCAACGTCATCGGGCTCGCCGACGGCGGTGGCTTCGAGGCGGCGCTCGGCCGGTAGGCCGGGCGAGGGTGCCGGACTCGGTAACATCTGGCCCCATGTCCCCCACGTACGTCCTGGTCCACGGCGCCTTCGCCAACTCGTTCTCGTTCGCGCCGCTCCAGGCGGAGCTCGCTTTGCTCGGCCACCGCTCGGCCGCGGTCGACCTGCCCGGGCACGGCTTCGCGGCGACCTATCCGGCCGCGTACCAGGCACCGCAGGACCTCGCGGGCCTGGCGACCGCGCCGGGCAGCATCAAGGGTGTCACCCTCGCCGACAACGCGGCCCGGGTCATCGAGGCACTGGAGCGCGCCAAGGAGCACGGCCCGGTGATCCTGGTCGGTCACAGCCGGGGTGGCGCCACGCTGACCGCGGTCGGCAACGCCCGTCCGGACCTGATCGACCGGATCGTGTACGTCTCCGCGTGGGCGCCGGTCGATCTCGGGGTGGGCGAGTACTACGCCGAACCCGAGATGGCATCCGTCGACGCCGGGGTCCTCGCCGGCGTGCTGGCAGCCGACCCGGCCGCCGTCGGCCTGCTGCGCGCCAACTTCCGCACCGCGGACCCGGCTGCGCTCGCGGGCCTCAAGGAGGCGTTCCTCGCCGACGGTACCGACGACGAGTTCTTCACCTTCCTCAACACCTTCCAGCCGGACGAGAACCTGGACGCGGGCACCTCTGCGGACCGGGTCCAGGCCGCGACCTGGGGCACGATCCCGAGGACCTACGTGCGGCTCAGCGGCGACACGAGCATCCCGGTCGCGATGCAGGACCGGATGATCCGCGAGGCCGACGCGCTCACCCCCGACAACCGGTACGACGTGCACACCCTCGAGTCCAGCCACCTGCTGTGGCTGGTCCGGCCGCGCCCCGCGGCGGAGCTGCTGGCGAGCCTCGCGCGGGCGACGGTCGGCGATGCGACCGCGGCAGGCTGACCCGGAGCTCGACGGCGGCTCGCTGTCTCTGTCTTTCCTGGGCCGCGGGCGCCCGCGCTGGCATGATCCGACCATGCTCACCAGCGAAGGCTCCCGGCCCGACGAGGCCGGCGTGTCCAGGGCCGGCCTCGTACCGGACGCCGAGCCTGTGATCGATGCGGCCGTCGCGCCCGCATACGCGACCTGGGGGCAGCGCGTCGTCGCGGCGCTCCTCGACGACGCGATGTTGGCCGGAGTCACCTGGCTGGCGTTCGGTAGCGGGTACTTCCTGCCCACGCTCACCCCGGTGCTCTGGGCGGACGCCGACGAGGGCTGGCCCTCGGACCCGCGGATCCTGATACCGCTCGGTGCGGTCGCGGTTCTCCTGGTGCTCCAGGCCCTGACCGGCTGGACGCCCGGCAAGCTGGTGGTCGGCATCAGGGTGGTCCGCGAGGAGTCCTCCGCGCCGGCCGGCCTGTGGACGACGGTGGCGCGCTGGGTGCTGCACCTGCTCGATGCCGTCCTGCTCATCGGCTACCTGCGGCCGCTGTGGCACCGGAAGCGGCAGACCTTCGCCGACGGTATCGTCCGCACCGTCGTGGTGCAGCAGCTTCCCGACCTCCCGCGGAAGCAGGGCCTCGCCGTGTACTCGGCTGCCCTGGTCGCCGTCGTCCTGGGGCTCGGGTACTGCTTTCCTATCCACGGCGGCGCCTCGTCGGCTCCGGAGAGCGTCGTGGTGTGCGAGCTGGACGGCCGAGCCCCGTATCTGACCACCGGGGAGATAGCCCTCGACGGGTCCGTGTGGGAGGACTGGGAGCGCCGGATGTGGACCGTCAAGGCGACCCGCACCGCACACCCGGGCGCGACGGTCACCTGGGCGAGCGACCCGTCGGTGCGCGACGTCCACTACCGCGTCGAGATCGATGCCCGGCCGTCGTCGGAGGACGGGGAGCCGATGATCTCCAGGTCCTGGGACGTCGGGACGGGTGGCGTCGACGACGACCCCTCGTCGGACGGTTCGTACACGCACACCAGGAATATCTCGCCGGACGGGGACGTCCATGTCGCGGACGTCGAGCTTCAGGAATCCGACGGCGATCTGGGTGCCCTGGGGACGCAGGTGTGGACCGACGTGCGACTGATCGCAGACGGTGAGGTCTTGGCGGCGTGCGGCAGCGGGATGGGCTACGACGACGCGGACCAGGTGGGCTGACGCGGGGTTGTCGGGCCGTACGAGGAGGCCCAGGTGGCGCTGCCCTGGTTTCCGCAACGTGCGAGTTGCGGTGAAATGCGCGACGGTGTACCACGTCGCGATCTGTGCGGCCCAATGGAGGTGTGCGCGTGCCCAAGAACTCACCGGCGAACGCTGCTCGGCGTGCTCAGAACAGCGATGCCTTGCACGCCCTGGCACGCGGCGGCTACGCCGCCTCGGGTGTGCTGCACGTGCTGGTCGCCTGGCTGGCTGTCCAGCTCGCGCTGGGCCAGCCCACGGGCCAGGCGGACGAGTCGGGCGCCTTCAGCGCGATCGCCCAGGCGCCCGGCGGTGAGTTCCTGCTCTGGGCGGTAGCCGTGGGTTTCGCCGCGCTCGCGCTGTGGCAGCTCGCGACGGCCGCCCTTGGTGTGCCGGGTGCGGAGAACCAGGCCGGCGCGCGGCTCAAGAGCCTGGCCAAGGGTGTGCTCTACGGAGTCCTGGCGGCCAGCAGTGCCCGGTACGCACAGGGTTCCGGTGGTGGCAGCAGCGAGGAGAGCATGACGGCCGATGTCCTGCGCATGCCGGGCGGCCCCTGGCTGGTGGGGGCCGTAGGCCTTGTCATCGTCGGCGTCGGTGTGTACCACGTTGTCAAGGGCTGGCGGAAGAAGTTCCTGCGCGACCTCGCCGGGACCGGCGGCGGCTCCGTCGGACCGGTGGTGGAGCGGCTGGGCCAGGTGGGCTACATCGCCAAGGGCATCGCGCTCGGCGTCGTGGGCGGGCTTATCGTGGCTGCCGCGGTGACGACGGACGCGTCTCGGGCGGGCGGGCTCGACGAGGCACTACGCGCCATGCGCGAGCAGCCGTTCGGTACGGCGCTCCTCCTCGTGGTCGGGCTGGGGATCGGTGCGTTCGGTCTCTACTCCTTCGCACGTGCCCGGTTCGCGCGGCTCTGAGCTCTTGGGCGGACCGCGCAAGGGTTGATGGCCGCCGACCCGCTCCACGAGCGGGCCGGCGGCCGGCTCAGCCCCTCAGGAGCTCGTGCACGTCAGCGCGGGTGTCGGCGGCGTGCCGCTGCCGAGCAGGCCGAAGGTCGTGGTGCCACCGGCCGAAAGCCGGCCGTTCTCGGCCGCGTTCCGGACGACGACCTGGTCGCCCTGCGCCGTCGCCGTCCCGTTCCACACCTGGTCCACGCGCTCACCCGACGAGCGCCAGCTGACGCTCCACGACGTCGTCGGCGCCTCTCCGGCCCGGACGGTCACCTCGCTCTGGAAGCCGCCGGGCCAGGAGTTCACGGTGCGGTACGTCGCCGTGCAGTCACCGGTGGGCGTCGGCGTCGGCGTCGTCGACGTCAGGGAGGTGAAGAACCGCCAGATCTCACCCGGCACGTGCGACTGCGACTGCCCGCGGTCCCGGGCGTCCCACTGGTGGTCGCTGTCGTTCGCGATCCACACGACCGGGTAGCCGTCGCGGCACGTGTAGCTGGTCTTGGTGTGCGTGCCGCTGCCCGCGGCGGGCTCCGGTGCCTGCTGCGCCTGGCACCCGTTGTTCCGCAGGAAGCGGTCACGCAGCGCACGGCCCTGCGAGATGTTCAGGACGCTGTCCGTGACACCGTGGGAGCCGAGGTAGGCGACGGGCTGGGTGCCGCCGGCACATCCGGACAGCTGGGCGCCGTTGAGGACCGCCACCGCGCGGAACACGTCGGCCCGCGCGCAGGCCAGGGCGTTGCTCATGCCGCCGCCGTAGCTGAACCCGGTGGCGAACCGCTGGCCCGTGTCGATGCAGAACGCGGAGTCGAGGGTGCGCAGGACATCGTCCACGAACGTGACGTCCCGGCCGTTGGTGTTGGGCCAGGCGTTGTCGATGCCCTGCGGGGCCACGAAGATCGTGCTGTTGCTCGCGAGCGGCTTCAGGCCGTAGAAGCCCTGGTTCACCACGTCCTGCGACGTGCCGTGCCACCAGTGCAGCCCCACGACGAGGCGGTACGGCCGGCTCGGGTCGTACCCGGCGGGTACGTCGAGGCGGAACGTGCGGGACTGCCCGCCGCTGGTGACGGTGTGGTTGCCGGTGCCCAGACCCGCTGGCTGGCCGCAGCCGGCGGTGGCTGCCGCCGGAGCGGCTTCTTCGGGGAGTGCGGAGGCGGGTGCGTTGAGCCCGCCGAGGGCGAGCAGGACAGCCGAGGCCGCCAGCAGGGCCCGCCAGCCTCGGGACGGAGTGGGGTGTCGCATGGTGTCGCTCCCTTCACCAGGGTCCCCAGCCGCGCTGCCGGGGACGGAGTCCGCAGGACAAAGCCCGACGGTGCGGCGAATTTATCGTTAAACGTCGGACGGGCCGAAGGAGGTTAAACGGTTAGCGCACCAGAGTCGGGTACGCGGCAGCGATGATTCCCGCGGCGCCCCGCCGTCTACCGGTCGTCGAACTCTTCCCCACCCGAACCGGAGAATCATGCGGCTGCTGCTCACCTCCGCAGGCGTCAGGAACGCCAGCATCCACGACGCGTTGCTCGACCTGCTGGGCCGGCCGGTCGCCGACTGCGACGCCCTCTGCATCCCGACCGCGCTGTACGGGCACCCGGCCGTCGGCCCGGGGCGCAACGCCAGGGACTTCATCACCGGAGAGTCGGACGACATGACCGGGCTCGGCTGGAAGTCGGTCGGCGTGCTGGAGCTGACCGCACTGCCCTCGATCGACGAGGGGCTCTGGGTCCCCAAGGTCCGGGAGGCGGACGTCCTCCTGGTGGCGGGCGGCGACGCCCTCTACCTGAACCACTGGATGCGGGAGTCCGGGTTCGCGGACCTCCTGCCGTCGCTGACCGAGACGGTCTACGTGGGGATGAGCGCAGGCAGCATGGTGATGACCCCGCGCATCGGGGAGTGGTTCGTCGAGTGGGCCTCGCCGTCGGGCGACGACGCCACGCTCGGGATCGTCGACTTCTCGATCTTTCCGCACGTCGACCACCCGATGCTGCCGTACAACACGATGGCCGCCGCCGAGAAGTGGGCGGCCGGGATCGACGGACCGGCGTACGCGATCGACGACGAGACCGCCCTCGTGGTGGCCGACGGGTCCGTCGAGGTCGTGTCCGAGGGCCACTGGAAGCTTCTTGGCGGCACACTGGCCGGATGAGCGATCCAGTTCTTCGCGCCACCTCCGCCGAGTCCGCGGTCGTGGGCAGGCTCCTGTGGGAGTTCAACGAGGAGTTCGCCGTCGACGGGCCGGGCGCGGACGAGTTCGCCGGCCGTTTCACGCACCTGCTCGACCGCGACGACGTCGTCGTCCTGCTCACCGGCAGTCGTGACGACCCGACCGGCTTCGCCTTCCTCACCCTGCGCCCGACGCCCTACTACGACGGGCCGCTCGCGCAGCTCGAAGAGCTCTACGTCAAGCCGCGCCTGCGCGACCAAGGCCTCGGCACGGCGCTGCTGCGTGCCGCTGTCGACCTCGTCCGGTCGCGGCACTGCGGCGAGATCCACATCAACGTCGACGAGGTGGACGTGGACACGCGGCGGTTCTACGAGCGACACGGCTTCACCAACATCCAGCCCGGCGAGGACTACCGCATGCTCTGCTACATCCGTGAGCTCTGAGGCCGGCGCGGGTCAGACGGTCTCGGAGCGCTTCTGCCGCGCGAACCGTGCAGGCAGGTCGGGCCCGTCCCACACCTGGATGGCGCGCCAGATCGAGGCGGCGATCGGTACGGCGAGGACGGCGCCCGTGATGCCGACGAGCACCGTCCCCGCGGTCAGCGCAAACAGGATGACGAGCGGGTGCAGGCGCAGGGTCCGGCCCATGACGACCGGCTGGAGGAAGTCGCCCTCGAGCTGGTTCACGACGACGACGATCGCGACGACGATGAGCGCCTGGACCGGCCCGACCGCCACGAGCGCGACCAGCGCCGCGAGGATACCGGCCACCGTCGCGCCGACCAGGGGGATGAAGGCGAGCAGGAAGACGAGCACGGACAGCGGGATGACGAGCGGGACGCCCACGATCGCGAGGCCGATCCCGATGCCGACGGCGTCGACGAACGCCACGATCGCCGTCCCGCGCACGTAGCCGCCGAGCGTCCGGATGGTCGCGGCCCCGACGCGCTGCCCTCGCTCGTACCGGTGGCCCTCGAAGGGCCGCAGCAGGAACTCCCACATCGCCGGGCCGTCCTTCAGGAAGAAGAACAGCACGACGATCATGATGAAGAACCCGGCGACGAAGTCGGCGGTCTGGGAGACGCCCGCGATGGCACCGGAGCCCACGGTGTCCGACTGCAGCAGGCCGACGGCAGACTCGCGCACCGACGCGATCTGCTCCTCGGTGATGTTGAAGGGCAGGTTCTGGATGTACGACTGCAGGGAGTCGAAGCCGTCGAGTGCCTGGCTCTGCAGCTCGTCCCACTGGTCCACGACGGCCAGGACCACGAGCCACACGATCGCCGACAGCAGCGCGACCAGGGCCAGGAGCGCGATCCACGTCGCGAGCAGCGACGGCAGACCGCGGCGGCGCAGCAGCGAGACCAGCGGGTAGATCGCCGCCGCCAGCACGAGCGCGATCAGGACGGGGATCACCACGAGCGTCAGGCGCGTGCCCACGAACCCGAAGACGACGATGACCGCGACGACCGCGAGGATCTGCAACGCCCGCGTGCCGACACGACCGAAGCCGTCAGACCAGAGCCGGGACGCGCCGCTCTCGGCGGGCGCGGGCGCGGGTGCGTGCTCGGCCGGTGGTCGAGGCTCGACGCCCGGGCGGGTGGGGCGCGGTGTGCGGCGGCCGAAGAGTCCCATCGCCTGTCCTCCTTGTGCAGGATCCGGCGGACGCCGGACGTGCCGACGCTATTGCGGTCCGGATCGAGTCGCGCGGTGGCGTGCCCGCGTGTCGAGAGCGCGGTGCTGTGGAACCTTTTGACCACGGTGGTGCGTGGTGGGGGACATGACGAGGGAGGGTACGTGGACATGTCAGCTCAGCTGAGTGATGACCCACTGGTCCGGGTCGAGGTGGCCCTCACGCGGGACCAGGAGTTCACGGCGTTCGTCCGTGACTCCGGCCCGTACCTCCACAAGACGGCCCTGCTCCTGGCCGGCGACGTGCACCGTGCCGAGGAGCTGGTTCAGGAGACCTTCGAGCGCACGTACCGTGCGTGGCGCAAGGCCCGTGCCGGTGAGCCCCGCGCCTACGCGCGGCGCATCCTGCTGAACCTGCGCGTGGACAGGTGGCGGCGCTCGCGCCGGGAGGTGGTGTCCGACGCCGTCCCGGCCGGGTCGGTGCCTGGGCACGCGGACGGGGTGGTGGTCCGCGACGAGGTGGTGCGCGCGTTGGCGCTGCTCCCTCTCTCACAGCGCCGGGTCGTGGTGCTGCGGCACCTGCTCGACCTCACGGAGGTACAGACGGCTCGCGAGCTCGGCGTGGCCCTGGGCACCGTCAAGTCAGCCAACGCACGCGGGATCGCCCGCCTGCGCGAGATCTTCCAGGAGGATGAGCGATGAGCATCAACGACACCGACGTGGTCGCTCGCCTGCGCGCTGGGGCCGATTCGATGACGGGCCGGGACTTCGACACGCACGAGGTGCTGGAGGGGAGCAGGCGCGCGTTGCGGCGGCGACGCTCCTGGCAGGCAGCGGCCGCAGGGACGACGGCGGTGGCGGTTGCCCTCGTGCTCGCCCTCGCGGGCCCGGTGCCCGTGCCTGGGATAGGCAAGGTGGCTCTGCCGGGCAGCGAGCAGATCCGCAGGCTGGTCGGCCTGGAGACCGAGCCCGCAGCCTGCCCGGCCGAGGACCTGACCATCGAGTGGGGCGAGGAGTCGTCCCGGACGGTGGCCGTGCTGTTCGTGGCGTCCGTGAGCACTGATGACGGCGTGCAGGAAGGCACGTTCGAGGATGGTGGCCTGCCCGAGGGCAGAGTAACCGCCCCACTCCTGCGACCCGAGGTCGCACGGGCCTTGCTGCCCCGTGCTGAGCACGACCGAGCGTTCACGTTCATCAAGCAGATCGACGACGGGTACGACCGCTTCGCCACGGCCCAAGGCAACCTCCCGGCCAGCGGTTACGCCTGGTGGACGACCAGTGAGCTGCGGAGCCTGCCCGGCGTCGTGCGGTGCGGGGGCCTGCCCGTCACCTTCGACGGCGACGAGTCCGCCGAGTTCACCATCACCTCGTGGAACGGGGAGGACGCCAGCGGCTCCGTGCCCTGCGGCAGCTCACCTCACGGGCTCAACCGAGTTGAGCGTGAGGCTCTCGGCTACTGCGCGTACTTCGACTGACCAGGCATCGAGTCGCTGTTCCTGCAGGCGTGGTGGTGCTGCTCCGGCCAGGCGCGCTCGCGCAGCGTCGACGTGCGTGTGGCTGAGCCCGCACTACGCTCCGACAGATGATCGAGTTCGAGAGCTCCGGGGGCCTCTTCGTCGCGCTCGGCCTCGCCACACTTGCGGCCGCTCTGCTCCCGCGGGTCCTCGGTCGGGCACCGATCTCGATGCCGATGGTGTTCCTCCTTGCCGGTTTCGTAGGTTTCCTGGCGCTGCCCGGTCTGCCGGACCCTGATCCGCTCCAGCACGGCACCATCACCCTGCACCTCACCGAGATCTGCGTGATCGTCTCGCTCATGGGGGCGGGCCTCGCGCTCAACCGGCCACTCGGGTGGCGCTCGTGGTCGACGACGTGGCGGCTGCTCGCCATCGCGATGCCGCTGTCCATGCTCGCCGTCGGGCTGCTCGGATGGGCGGCCCTCGGCCTGGGTGCCGCGAGCGCGCTCCTGCTGGCGGCCGCCCTCGCACCGACCGACCCTGTGCTCGCGTCCGAGGTCCAGGTGAGTGAGCCCGTCACGGAGGCAGAGGCAGAGGACGACGAGGTCAGGTTCGCCCTGACCTCCGAGGCCGGACTGAACGACGGGCTGGCGTTCCCGTTCACCTACCTCGCCATCGCCGTGAGCGCCGCCGGCATCCATCCGGGCGGCTGGGCCGCGGAGTGGCTGCTGGTCGATGTCGCGTGGCGGCTGGGCGTGGGCGTACTCATCGGGATCGCCGTCGGCTGGCTGCTCGGGCGCATCTTCTTCTCAAAGGTCGGTGATCGACTGGGCCTGACCGAGAAGGCCGAAGGATTCGTGGCGCTCGCGGCGACGTCCCTCGCCTACGGAGCGGCCGAGCTCGCCGAGGGGTACGGGTTCGTCGCGGTCTTCGTGTGCGCATGCACGGTGCGGACGGTCGAGCGGGAGCACAGCTATCACGCGGTGCTGCACAAGTTCGTCGAGCAGATCGAGCGCCTGCTGACCGTCGCGGTCGTCGTGCTGCTCGGCGGCGCCGTGGCCCGAGGACTCTTCGACGACGTGGGGTGGTTCGACGTCGGGCTGGCGCTCGTGTTCCTGCTCGTGGTCCGGCCGCTCGCGGGCTGGCTCTCGCTCACGCCGGGGAGGACTGGTTCGAGGGACCGCGCGGTCATCGCGTTCTTCGGGGTGCGCGGCATCGGCACGCTGTACTACGTGGCGTACGCCCTTGAGCACTCGACGTTTCCTGGCGAGGGCCGGATCTGGGGGATCGCAGGCCTGGTGGTCGTCGGCTCGATCATCATCCACGGCATCGGCGCGACGCCCGTCATGGCCGCGCTCGACCGGCGGCGCGCGCGAGCCGCGGACCAGAAGGACGAGACCACGATCGCCGAGACGCCGGTCTGAGTGAAGGCCTCGAGCACCAGGACGCCGCGCGTCCCGCCGCCGCGGACTGATGCGTGCGAGTAAGCGGTGGGACGGAAGGAGTTCGAGGGTCGGTCACACCTGCATGTCGACGAACCGCTGATAGTGCCCCTGGAACGCCACGGTGATCACGTCGGTCGGGCCGTTACGGTGCTTGGCGACGATGAAGTCCGCCTCGCCGGCGCGTGGTGACTCCTTCTCGTAGGCATCCTCACGGTGGAGCAGGATCACGACGTCGGCGTCCTGCTCGATCGAGCCCGACTCACGAAGGTCCGACATCTGCGGCTTCTTGTCGCTGCGCTGCTCAGCGCCACGGTTCAGCTGCGAGATGGCGATGACGGGCACCTCGAGCTCCTTCGCGAGCAGCTTGAGCGACCGCGAGAACTCGGAGACCTCCTGCTGACGCGACTCGACACGCTTGCCGGACGACATCAGCTGGAGGTAGTCGATGACCACGAGCTTGAGGTCGTGCTTCTGCTTGAGCCGCCGGCACTTCGCGCGGATCTCCATCAGCGACATGTTCGGCGAGTCGTCGATGAACAGCGGGGCGTCCGACACCTTGCCCATGGTGGCGGCGAGCTTCTGCCAGTCGCCGTCGTCCATGTTGCCGCTACGCATCTTGGTCAGCGGCACCCGGGCCTCGGCCGCGAGCATACGCATGACGATCTCGTTGCGGCTCATCTCCAGGGAGAAGATGACGGAGGCCTGGTTGTGGTGAATGGCCGCATGAGAGGCGACGTTGATTCCCAGCACCGACTTGCCCACGGCCGGCCTGGCAGCCACGACGATCATCTGGCCGCCGTGCAGGCCGTTCGTCAGGCGGTCGAAGTCCGAGTACCCGGTCGGCACACCGGTGAGTCCCTCGCCGCGGCCCTGGGCGGCGTCGATCTCGTCGAAGGTCGGCCCGATGATGTCGGCCAGCGGCAGGTAGTCCTCCGACGCCCGGCGCTCGGTCACCGCGTAGACCTCGGCCTGCGCGTTGTTGACGACGTCGTCGACCTCGCCGCCGTCGGTGGCGTAGCCCATCTGCACGATGCGTGTGCCGGCCTCCACGAGGCGGCGCATGATGGCGCGCTCGCGGACGATCCGTGCGTAGTAGCCCGCGTTCGCCGCCGTCGGCACGCCGGCCATCAGGTCGTGCAGGTACGGAGCACCACCGACGCGCGCGTGCTCGCCGCGGCGCTGCAGCTCGGCGAGCACCGTGATGGCGTCGGCCGGCTCGCCGCGACCGTAGAGGTCGATGATCGCGTCGTAGATCGCCTCGTGCGCCGGCCGGTAGAAGTCGTTGCCGCGGATCTGCTCGATCACGTCGGCGATCGCGTCCTTGGACAGCAGCATGCCGCCCAGCACGCTCATCTCCGCGGCGATGTCCTGCGGCGGGGTGCGATCGAGGCCCGGCCGTCCCGAATAGCTCGACTCCAGCTCCTCGACCGACATCCGCACCTCCTGCTTTCCACGTCTCGTGACATCGGGGCGCACGCTGCGCGTGCGCTCGATCGACGTCCTACACCTGTTCTACTCCCCGCCACCCACACGCCCCGGGACTTCGGGGCCGACACGCCTTTGTGTCGTGTGCGACAGCCTCGCCCCGGTCGGCCGGGTGGTAGGTCCCGCTGACGCTAAGCCCCTGCGGACCCGAACGCAATGAGACCTGTGGACGAGCCTGTGCACATCCATGTGGAAAGGTGGCCCAGGGCTGTGCACAGTGGGTGGACAACCCTGTCCCCAGTTGTGGATAACCCCTGTGTAAAACATCACCATCCCCTCTGACCTGCATCAACGTCACCCCCAGCCTGTGGAGGAAAGAAAGTTGGGCGAGCCGCGCCACACTCCGGGTTTTCGGCGGTCCTTCGACCGGGAGATCCTCGCCCTCGCGGTACCTGCCCTCGGGGCGCTCGTCGCCGAACCCGTCTTCGTGCTTGTGGACAGTGCGGTCGTAGGGCATCTCGGCACGGCCCAGCTCGCTGGTCTCTCGCTCGCGAGCAACGTGCTCCTGACGCTCGTCGGGCTGTGCATCTTCCTCGCGTACACGACGACCGCGTCGGTGGCCCGGCTCACCGGTGCGGGCAAGGAGCGGGAGGCGCTGCAGTCCGGCATCGACGGGATGTGGCTCGCGCTCGGGATCGGCGCAGTCCTCGTCGCTGTCCTGCTGCTCGCCGCCCCGCTCACGGTGACCGCCCTCGGCGCGCACGGTGACGTCGCGCGGCACGCCGTGACCTACCTGCGCTGGTCGGCGCCCGGCCTCGCCGGGATGCTCGTGGTCCAGGCCGCGACCGGCGTCCTCCGCGGGCTGCGCGACACGCGCACCCCGCTGGTCGTCGCAGCTTCCGGCGCGCTGCTCAACGTGGGCCTGAACCTCGCGCTCGTCTACGGCGCGGGGATGGGGATCGCCGGATCGGGCCTGGGGACGGCCATCACCCAGATCCTCATGGCGGTGGTGCTCGGGGTGATAGTGGTGCGGGGCGCCCGGGCCCACGGATCGAGCCTGCGTCCGCACCGGGCAGGCATCCTCTCGGGTGCGCGGGCCGGCGTGCCGCTGGTGATCCGCACCCTCAGCCTGCGCGCCGCGATCCTGCTCACCGTGGTCGTGGCGACCGATCTCGGCGCGGTCGCGCTGGCCGGGCACCAGGTCGTGAGCTCCCTGTGGGGCCTTGCCGCGTTCGCGCTCGATGCGCTCGCGATCGCGGCGCAGGCCCTGGTCGGCCACGGGCTCGGCGCCGGCGACGTCGGGCACGTGCGCCTGGTGCTGCGCCGCTGCCTGCAGTGGGGCGTCGGCGCCGGGGCAGCGATCGGCCTGGTCCTGGCGGCGACCGGCTGGTTGATCGCGCCACTGTTCTCGCCCGACCCCGACGTACGCGTCGCGATCGCCCTCGGCATTGCCGTCTGTGGCGTGCTCATGCCGATGGCGGGCTGGGTCTTCGTGCTGGACGGCGTCCTCATCGGCGCGGGCGACGGCCGCTACCTCGCCTGGGCCGGCATGGCGACGCTGGTGGTATACGTTCCGTTCGCGCTCGCCGTCTCCGCCTGGGCACCCGATGGCGCACGGGGTCTCGCCTGGCTCTGGCTGGCGTTCGCCGGCGTGTTCATGGCCGCGCGCGCCGTCACCACGGGATGGCGTGCGCGGGGTGACCGCTGGCTGGTGACCGGGGCGTGATCCTGCGCCCCGGCCCGGCCCGGCCGTCCCTGAGCCTGCACCTCAGACCCGCACCCTGAGCCGGTAGCCCACGCCGCGCACCGAGGCGACCTCGACGTCGCGGACCGGCGCCAGCCGCTTGCGCAGCCGCTTCACCGCCGACGTCACCGGGTCGGAGTCGCCGAGGTAGGGCAGCTGCCAGACACGTGCGGTGAGCTCGGCGAACGACCAGACCCGGCCCGCCTCCAGGGCGAGGGTCGCGAGCAGGTCGAACTCCCGCGCCGACAGATACACGCGACGGCCCAGCGCGATGACCTCCCGGCCGGCCAGGTCCACGAGCAGCGGCCCGGCCACCAGCGGTTCCAGCGTCGGCGGGGCGGTCATCGGGATCGATCGGCTGACGGCGGGAACGCTGCCGGTCCGGTCCCGCACGACACCGGCACCGCCGCCGAGGGCCGGTTCGGGAACCGAGCCGGCGCCTCGCGCGGTGGCCCGGGCCGTCGTGGCGGTTGCCGCGTACCCGGCCGCCGGCCGGAGCGACGTCGGGACGGTCGTGTGCAGCACCGGCTGGGCCAGCACGCTGCCCGACGCCGGCCGGAACCGTCCGCGACGTCCAGCGGCCCCGGCGTCGGCCACGCCGGGCACCGGTGCGGGCGAGGCAGAGGACAGCGCTGTCGATGTCCGCTCGGCCGCGGCGAGCAGCGGAGCCTCGGTGAGGTTGTCGCTCTCGGGGAACCGGTCGGTGGAGTACTCAGGGAGCTGCCGACCGTAGGTCCGGTCCTCCGTCGGGCCGGGGTTGTCGTACCGCTCGGGCTGCGCGCCGAGGACACGCGGGCCTGCGTCGGCCGGGCGCCGGGGTGCCGCCTGGCTGCCGAGGACGGCGCGAGCGCCTTCCGCGTCGGGTGTGGCGAGCACCGTCGCCCGGCCACGGAGAAGATGGGCGATCTCGATGATCTGGTCCGAGGGAAGGCCAACGCAGACGACGAGGCCGGGAGCGGAACCTGGTGCGGGGTCGAGCGTCACGTGCGTCACCCTCCGTGGATGGGGCCGTTCGGGTACTTACCGGGGTGAAACCAGCCAGCGCGCGCCAGTTTGTCCTCGGCCCGTACCAATGAGGTCAATTTTTCGTTACCTGCGCGTTGCGTGCCGGAAATGACACATTCCCGCCCGGTTGGCATTTTTACGCCACAGATCACCCGTAAGGGGTGAATTATGGCCGAAAACGGGTGAAGTTCCGCCCGGGTTGTTGACACGAGTGGCCACCTCACACCCGACCGTGTTTTGACCGAGAAGTGACCGTCACCTGACCGTGAACGGACCTTGTTGCCGTGACCTGTGCGAACGACGGTTGGGGATGGCCCACGACCGTGGTCCGTGCAAGCGCATCCGGAGTCGTGGATGCGCCGGGTAATGGAGGGTTCATGCATCGTCGAACTGCTCTCGCACAACGCTCGACAACCGCCACAGCGGTTTTCGCGCTTGTCGCGACATCAGCGCTGAGCGTCGCCCCGGTGGCGTTCGCAGGAACGTCCCCGGCCACAGCGGCGACAACCACGAAGGCCGTGGCAGCCGACCCCGAAGACAAGTTCACCGACTTCGCGAGGGAGATGCTGGCCGAGCGCAAGACCGCCGACTTCTGGGTCGAGATGGCGGACGAGGCAGACCTGACCGACGCCCGGGGCGTCACGAACTGGGACGAGCGGGGGCAGCGTGTCTACGACGCTCTCACCAGCACCGCCGAGGCGTCCCAGGCGAGTCTGATCAAGCAGCTCGAGGCCGCAGGCGCCGACTACGAGAGCTATTGGATCAGCAACCGGATCCTCGTCCAGGACGGCACGCTGGCGCTGGCGGACAAGCTCGCGAAGAGCGGCGAGGTCCAGCGGATCAGCGAGACGGTGCAGCTGAACCTGGTCGAGCCGGTCAAGCGGACCGACGTCAGCGACAAGGGCACCCTTGCCGTCGAGTGGGGCCTTGACGCCATCAACGCCCCTGAGGTCTGGGAGATGGGCTACACGGGCGAGGGCATCACCGTGTCGAACATCGACACCGGCGCGCAGTACGACCACCCGGCCCTGGCCGACCAGTACCGCGGCAAGCAGGCCGACGGCACGGTCGTGAACGACTACAACTGGCAGGACACCTCCGGCTCGGCCGAGCTGCCGTTCGACGACAACGGTCACGGCACGCACACCATCGGCACCATGGTCGGCGACGACGGCAACGGCAACCAGATCGGTGTCGCACCCGGCGCCGACTGGATCGCCACGAACGGCTGTGACAGCTGCTCGGACGCCGCCCTGCTCTCGTCCGGGCAGTGGATCGTCGCCCCGACCAAGACCGACGGCAGCGACCCCGACCCGTCGAAGCGACCCAACATCGTCAACAACTCGTGGGGCCTCACCGCCGCGGGCGCCATCGACGACTGGTACACCGACACCACAGCGGCCTGGGAGGCCGCAGGCATCTTCGGCACCTGGTCCGCCGGCAACTCCGGCCCCGGATGCACGACGACGTCGTCCCCCGGCGCCAACACCGGCTCCTACTCGGTCGGCGCGTTCGACGTGAACGGCGCCATCGCCGGCTTCTCGTCCCGCGGCGCCGGCGAGGACGGCTTGGTCAAGCCCAACATCTCGGCCCCCGGCGTGAACGTGCGCTCCTCGGTCCCGGGTGACGGTTACGCCGCCTTCAACGGCACGTCCATGGCGGCCCCGCACCTCGCGGGTGCGGTGGCGCTGCTGTGGAGCGCGGCCCCCGCCCTCATCGGTGACATCGAGGGCACGCAGGCCCTGCTGAACGAGTCCGCCGTCGACACGAACGACACCACCTGCGGTGGTACCGCCGACGACAACAACGTGTGGGGCGAGGGCAAGCTCGACGTCGCCGCACTCATCGACGCAGCCCCGATCGGCGCCACCGGGTACGTCAACGGCACCGTGACCGATGCCGCAGGCGCCCCGATCGCCGGGGCCGACGTCACGGTCGACGGTGAGCGGGACCGCACCGTCAGCACCGACGAGGACGGCACCTTCAGCGCGCGCGTCGCCACCGGCGACTACACGGTGTCCGCATCCGCCTTCGGGTTCCTGCCCTCGACGCCGGCCCCCGCGGCCGTCACCGAGGACGGCACCGTCGACGTGCCGATCACGCTCGAGGCCGCCCCGTCGCACGCCGTGACGGGCACCGTCACGTTCGCCGGGTCGGGCGACCCGGTAGCCGGCGCCCCGGTCAGCCTCGGCAGCCACTTCGAGGACACCACCACCGGCGCGGACGGCACCTTCGCCTTCGCCGACGTCCCGGAGGGCACCTACCCGCTGACCGTGGAGATGGGCGGCTGCGCCTCCACCTACGAGGCCGACGTCGTGGTCGACGGCGCGAAGGACGTGCCCGTCGAGATCACCGCGGTGACCGACGACTTCGGCTACTCCTGCGCCACGTCGACCGGCGACTACCTGCAGGGCGACACCAAGTCGACCCTCACCGGCGACGACGTGCAGACCTCGCTCGACCTGCCGTTCAGCTTCCCCTTCTACGGCGTGAGCTACGACAGCGCGTTCGTCACCTCGAACGGCCACCTGAACTTCCTGGCCGGCACGACGAGCTACGCGAACGGCGCCATCCCGAGCAGCGCGGCACCGAACGCCGCCCTGTACCCGTTCTGGGACGACCTCAACCTCGACGCGGCCGCCGGCCTGTACACCGGCACGACGACCGTCGACGGCAAGGACGCGTACGTCGTCGAGTGGCGCAACGTGCGCAAGTACAGCCCGGCCACCGACCGGCTGAGCTTCTCCGTCACGCTCGTCGAGGACGGCACGGTGATCTACGGCTACGGCGAGACCACCGACACCGACACCGCCAAGGGCAGCTCGGCGTCGATCGGTATCGAGAACGAGTCCGGCACCGTCGGCATGCAGTACTCCAACAACACTCCCGCGGTCTCCGCGGGCCTGAGCATCACCTACACGGCACCCGTCCTCGCGTTCCTCGAGGGCACCGTCACCGACCTCAACACGGGTGACCCCGTCGAGGGCGCCACCGTCACGGCGACCGCCGATGGCGTGACCCGGACCGCCACGTCGAGCGAGGACGGCAGCTACTCGGCCATCGCCCTTCCCGGCGACTACACCGTGGAGGTCACGGCGCCGGACTACGAGTCCGAGTCCGGCACCGTCACCCTCGAGCCGGAGGGCACCGGCACGTTCGACGCGGCGCTCGCCGCGGGCAAGCTCGCCGTCAGCACCGGTTCGATCAGCACCACGCTCCCGCTGGGCAGCTCCACGACCAAGCGGTTCACGGTGAAGAACGAGGGCACCGCGCCGGCCGACGTCGAGCTGGTCGGCACCGGTGGTGGCTTCGACATCCTGGGGGCCGAGGGCGCCGCCGTCATCCAGCACCCGCAGGGCGAGGCGACCGTCGCCAGGTCCACGAAGCCGTCGGCGAAGGTCGGCGGGTCGCTCGGTGCCTCGGGTACGCGGCTCCAGGCCGCGGGCAAGGGGACCACGGGCAAGGTCGTGACGCCGGAGTCCATCCCGGTGTCGCCGAACGCCACGACCATCACCCACTCGACGTCGCAGGAGATCGCCGAGCTCAGCTCGGCCTCGTGCGGTGGCCTGGCGGGGACGACGGAGAACCACTTCTTCCGGACGTTCACGCTGAGCGACTTCGGCATCGACGGTGATTTCGACGTCTCGGAGGTCTCCTTCGGGGTGGAGCAGGCGACGGCGCAGACCCTGACCGTCAACCTCCACACCCTGGACGGCGCCCTCACGTTCGCCAACCTGACCAAGATCGGGACGGCCGACGTCGCCATCCCGGCCTCGACCCTGACGATGATCTCGGTGCCGGTGGCGGGCGAGGTGCCGGCCGGCTCCACGCTCGTTGTCGAGGTCGTCTCGGCCAACCAGCAGGCGAACGGTGGCGTCTTCTACATCGGGTCCAACGGTGCGGGGCAGAGCGCGCCGTCGTACCTCTCCGCCACCGACTGCTCGCTTCCGGAGCCGGCGACGACGGACTCCATCGGCTGGCCCGACATGCACATCGTCATGAACGTCTCCGGTGACACTGCCGGCGGCGGCATGGACTGGGTGACGACGACTCCTGCCGAGTTCACGCTCGCACCGGGCCAGAGCAAGACCATCACGGCGGCCCTGAACGGTGTGGTGTCCCAGCCGGGCACGTTCACCGGCAAGCTGGTGGCCGACGCCGCCACGCCCTACGACGCCCCGTCGGTGGACGTGTCCATGAAGATCAACCCGCCGAAGAGCTGGGGCAAGCTCTCCGGCACCGTTGGCGGCTTCACGCCCGACGGCGTCGTGTCGCTCGGGGACGCGGTGGTCCAGCTCAACGGCCGCTTCTCGGCGGTCACCCTGGTCACCGGGGCCGACGGCACGTACGAGTACTGGTTCGACAAGTCGGAGCGCACCGCGCAGATCATCGCGACGGCCAACGGGTACGTCCCGCAGGTCGGCTCCGCGAAGGTGACGGCGGGTACCAACGTCGTGACCGACTTCGAGC
>NZ_JBFAKY010000007.1:0-229241 GCF_040656015.1 Promicromonospora sp. NPDC050249
CGCCTGCTCCCGACGGCGGAGGTCGGGTTCCTCGGACTCGTGCGCGACGAGGAGACGTTCAAGGCCGTCACGTACGCGAACCGCCTGCCCGACCGCAGTCCTGCACTCACCTCGGGGGCCGGTCCTGCCGGTCCCGACAGCCGCGGCTTCCGGCGCTACGGCACGATGTGGCCGGCCGTGCGGAACAGCTCGTACCACTCGGCGCGCGTCAGCGGCACGTCGGACCCGAGGGCGGCGCCCGCCACGCGCTCCGGGCTGGTCGTCCCGAGCACCACCTGCATCTGCGCGGGGTGGCGCGTGATCCAGGCGGTCGCGATGGCGATGGCCGGCACGTCGTACTTCGCGGCGAGCCTGTCGATCACGGCGTTCAGCTCCGGGTACTCGGGCGATCCGAGGAAGACGCCGGTGAAGAACCCGGCCTGGAACGGCGACCAGGCCTGCACCGTGATGTCGTTCAGGCGGCAGTAGTCGAGGGTGCCGGAGTCGCGGCTGATCGACTGGTCCTGCGCCAGCATGTTCGCGGCCACGCCCTGCGCCACGAGCGGCGCGTGCGTCACCGAGAGCTGGAGCTGGTTCGCGACGATCGGCTGCGACACCGACTTGCGCAGCAGCTCGATCTGGCCCGGCGTGTGGTTGGAGACGCCGAACGAGCGCACCTTGCCCGACGCCGACAGGTCGTCGAACGCGCGCGCCACCTCGTCGGGCTCCACGAGGGCGTCCGGGCGGTGCAGCAGCAGGATGTCGATGTAGTCGGTGCCGAGCGCAGCCAGGGAGCCGTCGACCGACTCGATGATGTGCTCGTACGAGAAGTCGAAGTACGGGCCCTCGCCCACGATGCCGGCCTTGGTCTGGAGCACGATCTCCTCGCGCTCGGACGACGTCAGCTGCATCGCCTCCGCGAACCGCTTCTCGCAGCCGTGCAGGGTGGAGCCGTAGACGTCGGCGTGGTCGAAGAACGAGATGCCCGCGTCCCGGGCGGTCTTGACCAGGGTGCGCACCTCCTCGTCCGTCTTCTCCTGGATGCGCATGAGGCCGAGGACCACGTTCGGGACGGTGAGGTCAGTCCCGGGCAGGGTGAAGGTCTTCACGGGGATTTTCTCCTGTGGTGGGTGGGAGGTCGGGGGAGGTTCAGGCGGCGGAGAGCCGCGCTACCTCGTCGGCGGTCAGCTCGAGCTCTGCCGCCGCCGCGGAGTCGGTGATGCTGGCGGGCCGCGAGGCCCCGGGGATCGGCACGACGACGGGCGCGAGCGCGAGCTCCCAGGCCAGGACCACCTGATACGGGCTGACACCGTGGTCGGCGGCGACCTCGGCGAAGGCGGCGTGGCGCGTGGCGAGCTCACCGGCGTTGGAGATGCCGCCCAGCGGGCTCCACGGCAGGAACGCGATACCCAGCTCGGCGCACAGCTCGAGCTCGGGCTCCGACGAGCGGAACCGCGGCGAGAACTGGTTCTGGACCGAGACGAGGCGGCCGCCGAGGATGTCCTGCGCCTGCCGGATCTGGTCCGGGTTCGCGTTCGAGATGCCCGCCATCTCGATGACGCCGTCGTCGAGCAGGTCGCGGATCGCGCCCACCGAGTCGCCGTAGGGCACGTTCGGGTCGGGCCGGTGGAACTGGTACAGGCCGATGGCCTCGACCCCGAGCCGCTTGGCCGACGCCTTCACGGCCTCCTTGAGGTACTCGGGACGGCCGTCCTTGGTCCAGGAACCGTCGCCGGGACGCAGGTGCCCGCCCTTGGTCGCGACGAGGACGCCGGAGGTGTCGCCGCCGTAGGTGCGCAGGCCCTCGGCGATGAGCTCCTCGTTGTGCCCGACCTCGTCGGCGTGCAGGTGGTAGGCGTCGGCGGTGTCGATGAGGGTGACGCCCGCGTCGAGGGCGGCGTGGATCGTGGCGATCGAGCGGTCGCGGTCGGGCCGCCCCTCGATGGACATCGGCATGCCGCCGAGGCCGATCGCGGAGACGGCGCGGCCGCCGATGGTGCGGTGCTGCATGAGTTACTCCTCGTGTCGCAACGGGTTCGAACCTGAGACTAGGAAGCGATAACCTAGAAGTCCAACAACTCCCCATCATCATTCCTAGAACTGGTACTGCTTAATGGAACTGCGTCAGATGGAATACCTCGTCGCCCTCGCGGACGAGCGGCAGTTCACCCGCGCCGCCGAGGTCACCGGCGTCTCCCAGTCCGGGCTGTCCGCCGCGATCCGTAACCTCGAGGTCGAGCTGGGCACCAGGCTGTTCACGCGGACCACGCGCAAGGTAGAACCGACCGAGGCCGGCCTCGCGCTGCTGCCCTTCGCCCGTTCCATGCTCTCTTCCGCGACCGAGGCGCGCGACGCGGTGGTGCAGGTCTCCCGCGAGCTCGCCGGAACGCTGCGGGTCGGGGCCGAGCAGTGCCTCGGCTTCGTCGACGTCGGCTCCCTGCTCGAACGGTTCCACCGCCGCTACCCGCGGGTGGAGATCGCGTTCACCCAGGCGGGCTCGCACGAGCTGCTGGCCGGGGTGCGCGACGGCGACCTCGACGCCGCGTTCGTCGCGACGTCGGACCATGTGGGCGTCCTGCCGCGCGCCGTACTGGGCCGGGAGCCGGTGGTGCTCCTGTGCCCGCCGGAGCACCCGCTGGCGTCCCGTCCGGTGGTGGACCGGGCAGACCTCGGCGGCGAGACCTTCATCGACTTCCACCCCTCCTGGGCGATCCGCCGGATGAACGACGAGGCCCTCGCCGCGCGTGGCGTGCACCGCCTGGTGCGGTGCACCGTCAACGACGTGCACACGCTGCTCGACCTGGTCGACCGCGGGCTCGGCGTCGCGCTCGTGCCGCGGCACGTCGCGGCCAAGCCGCAGGCCGCCCGGCTGGCCGTGGTCCCGCTGGTGCCGGACGGCGGAGCGGACTGGGTCGTCTCGGTCGTCACCAACTCGGGGGAGCGCCAGGACTCGCCTGCCCCGCACCTGCTGGAGCTGCTCGACGAAGCCCCGGTGCCGGTCGGCTAGCGGCTTCTCGGAGATGTTCCGGGTACGGCGATGAGTACCCCGTCGGTCGATCGTCGAACTGTGCAGGAGGCGCGCAGCGAGCGTGCCGCTCACCGAGGAGCGACACCATGAAGCAGGTACGACCGGCGGCCCTGGCATCGGCCCTCGCCCTGATCGTGACGGCATCTGCCCTGCCGGCCGCCGCCGTGGAGGCGGTGCCCGGCGACGTCGTCGAGTACACCGGAACGATCGACGGCGCGGACTACCGGGCCGTCGTTCCCGACGACTGGAACGGCACCCTCGTGCTGTTCGCGCACGGCTACTTCCCCACCCAGTTCGCGGAGCTGGGGTTCGAGATCCCCGACCAGCTCGCCAACAACTCCCGCACCGAGGAATGGCTGACCAGCCAGGGCTACGCGCTCGCCGGCTCGATGTTCGGCAACGACGGGTTCGGCTACACGCTGCCCGCCGCCGTCGACCACCAGGAGGGGGTCCTGGACTGGTTCGCCGGCGAGATCGGCGAGCCGGACACGACGCTCACGAACGGTCAGTCCTTCGGCGGCGCGATCGCGGCCCTGCACGCGGAGGAGGACCCGCGCGTGGACGGCGTGCTCGGAACGTCCGCGGGATTCGACCCGCTCGGAGGCTGGGACGCCGCGCTCGACGTGCAGTACGCGGCGATGACCCTCCTGTTCGACGACCTGGTGGACGCGAACGGCAACCCGGTCGAGATCGTGAACCCGACCGACCCGGAGGCTTCGCAGGCTGCCCTGACCGGTGCCGCGTACGAGGCGCTGGGCGACGCCGAGGAGTTCGACCCCGAGGCGAATGCCCGCCTGGCGCTCGCTGGATCGCTGGTCCAGGTCCCGGCCTGGTTCGACTTCGCGACCCCGCGCCCGGAGGACCCGCTGGAAGCCGCCCACGCGCTGAGCGAATGGGTGGTGAACGCCTACCTCAACGGGCACGGCCCCGTGGACCGGGCGCACATCGCGGAGGTGTTCGGGGGGAACCCGTCCACGAACGCCGACGTCGACTACCACGAGCTGTTCCGCCGGTCCGCGGAACGCCGGACCGTGGAAGCGGCGTACGAGGCCGCGGGTCTCGGCAAGGCCCAGCTCCGCGCGGATCTCGACGCCCTCGCCGCCGGGACGCGGTACGACGCCGATCCCGCCGCGCGGGCGCGGATGGCCGAGCACACCTCTCCGGGCGATCTGGACGTCCCGATCCTGACGGTGCACGCTACCGGCGACGGTGGCGCTCCGGCGGCCGACGTCCGGTCCTACACCGACCATGTCCGCGCCGAGTGCGGCGACATCCGCAACCTCTGGGTCGCGCGCGGCGGGCACCCGACGGTGACCGCGGCAGAGGAGATCGTCGCGATTCAGGCGCTCGAGCACCGCGTGCGGACCGGCGTCTGGCCGCCGCTCAACCCGCGCGCCACGGGGCGGTCTGCCGCCGCTCTGCCGGCGGAGACCCAGGTCGTGGCGACGTGGGACGAGAACTTCGAGACGATCTTCGTGGACACTGACGCGGCGTTCACCCGGTACGTTCCGCCTCGCGCACCCCGCGCGACGTACTGAGTGGTACGAGACGTTCCGCACGGTGATCCAGCCGTGCCGGACGATGTACTCCATCGTCGAGACGTCGAGACGTCGAGACGTCGTGAAGTCAGCGGTTCGCGGGCGCGGCCTGCCGCGCGTACTCGTCCCAGCCCTGGTCGAGGACCCGGAACCCCGTGCTGAGCATCGCGTCCGGGTCGGCGCTGTCCGAGGCGAGCAGCTGGATCTGGAGCGCGAACCGCACGTAGACCCGTACCTCCTCGCTCGGCTCCGGCTGCCCGAACTCCTCGGCGACGGCCGCCGCGAGCGCATCCTCGTGGCGGAGCCACATCCGGGACGCGTAGTTCACGAGCGACGGCGTCGACTCCATCAGCTTGAGAACGCGGGCCCCGTTCGGCCGCGACGTCATCTCGGCGAGCTCGGCACGGTAGTGGTCCTGGAGCGCCGTCGAGATGGACGTGCCGGCGGGCCTGTCGCGGATCGCGGAGACGAGTCGTTCGTGCTGCGCGGCCTCGTCGTCGAAGAGGAGTGCTTCCTTCTGCGGGAAGTGCGCGAACACGGTCGTCGGGGACACGTCGGCCCTGTCGGCGATCTCCCGCACGCTCACGTCGTCGAAGCCGCGAGCCAGGAAGAGCGTGGTCGCCGCGTCGACGATCGTCTTGCGCGTGGCTGCCTTCTTGCGCTCCCGACGTCCCGGTGGGTCTGCGTTGGCCATGCCGACGACATTACTGTATCGGCCGCACAACTGGTTTGACACCAAAACTGGTATCGATACAGTTATGGAGTCGAATCAGTGAAACGAGCCAGGAGAAGAACCCTTGAACCCTGCAGAGCCGGAGACGCTCGCCCCCGAGGCGCATCGGACCGTGCAACGCCGTGCCGCGGGCGCAGTGCTCATCACAGCGACGGTGATCTTCTTCCTCGCCGAGTTCATCTCCGCCGCGGCGTGGACGGATCCGCCCTACAGCTACACGTACCACTACATCAGCAACCTCGGGGTCCGCGGCCCCTCGGAGGCGCTCGGGCAGTTCATGAACTCGCCGCTCGCCTGGGTCATGAACACCGGCTTCTTCCTCTTCGGGATCGCGGCGCTCGCCGGCGTCGCCCTGCTCCGGGGCCTGCGCGGCTGGCGCCGCTGGGTAGCGCTCGTGCCGGCGGCCGCTCTGGCCGCCGGCGGCGTGCTGCTGGCCTTCTTCCCCGGATCCGCCGAGGCGATCAAGAACGGCACCGACGCCTATCACGGGCTCGGCGCCATGGCGGCCATCGTCGGCGGCAACGTGCTCGCCATAGTGCTCGGGCGGATGCACCGGCTCATCGGCGTCCCCCGGAAGGCGGCGAGGGCCATGGTCCTGCTCGGTGTGTTCGGCCTGGTCTCGCTGGTCGGCTTCTTCGCCCTGGCAGGCTCCGGGGCCAACGTCCTGATCGGTCTGGTCGAACGCTGCGCGGTCTACCCGCTGCTGATCGCCCTGGTCTGCGCGGGCCTGCCGATCTGGACCCGCCGGACAAGCCCGTCCTGAGCGTTGAGTGCTGGGTATCTGTTGGCTCAGACGCTCCGAACCAACAGATACCCAGCACTCGACGACGGGTCAGCAGGTGGTTGTCAGGGAGAGCCAGTCGGCTCGGTCGTTGTAGCCGCCGTCGCCCGCGTCGCCTACGCGGAGGCTCAGGTCGCGGACGTTCGTGACGTCTACGTCGAACGGGATCTCCGCGCCCCGTGTCACGGTGCCGCTCGACCAGAGCGTCTCGCCGTCCCCGACGACCTCGAAGGTCGCCGTGCCGCCCTCCGGGCCGACGTTGTTCACGGCGTCGTCGATCCCGACGCCACCCGTGAGCCGGGTGCACGCACCGCCCAGGTAGTACCGGACGTGCGCCGGGCTGGCGACGCCGATCCCCGTCGGATGCACCGTTCCCGCCACCGTGAGCGGCGAGCCGCCGCCCACGCTCTGGTCCACGGCCGGCTCCATCCACCCGCTGCTCGCGCTCACCCACGGGTGCTGCGACAGCACGACGGCGCTCCCGCTGGGCGTGGCGGGCGCGACCGTCACGCGCGACGGCGGCGTCGTGCCCGCCGGGGCGCCGCCGTAGGCGACCGTCGCGGCGACGTCGTAGCTGCCCGTTCCGGTGCCCGGCGGAACGTCCACGGTGAAGGCGACAGAGGCCGAGTCACCGGGCCGCACCAGGCGCGGCGCCGGGCCGACGGGGCGGACCGTCCAGCCGGCCGGCGCGGTGAGCGAGACGGCCGGACGGCGCACGGCCGTGCCGCCGTCGTTGTGCAGGGTGACCTCGGTCGTGAGCCGGTCGCCGGCCGCTGCCAGCAGGTCGGTGGTCGGCGCGACGACGTCGGACCCGACCGCCGTGAACGTCGGCGGGGCGGTGACCAGGCGCGGGACGCCGGCGGCCCGGGTGGGCGTGACGCGCAGCAGCGCGGCGCCGTGCGCCGGGACGGCGGCGCGGATCGTGCCGGCCGACTGCGTACGGGCATCCGTCCACGTGTCCAGGACGGAGAACGACCGGCCGCGCAGGCCCAGGTCGCGGGCGGTCGTCGACACCTCGGCAGGCCGGTCGCCGCGGTTCAGCAGCGCGACGGCGACCGAGCCGTCCGCCAGCGGCTTGGCCCACGTCTCGGTGGTCCCCGCCGCGCCGACCCGGGTGCCCTGGATGCCCAGCGGGTCCTGGTCGATGGCCAGCACGTCGTCGTCGAGCAGGATGTCCATCGACTCCTGCTGGAGCGTGCGCGGGTCGCTGGAGATGATCAGGGGCGCCGCCGCGATGGTCCAGAGCGACATCTGGGTGCGGAACTCCTCGGTGGTCATACCGAGCTCCGGGCCCAGGTAGTCCGGGTCGCTGAAGTGCCCGGGGCCGGCGACCTCGGGGTGCCGCGCGTTGGCGTCGAAGTTGCGCAGCACGTCCTTGAACTGGATCTGCCCCACGAACCCGACGTCCGTGTAGGTGCGCCAGGACTCCGCGATATCGGGCGCGTAGGTCCAGGACCAGGTGGACTGCTGCTCCTCGGGGTAGTCGCCCCAGTCCGGGGAGGTGACCGGGTTGCAGAGGTTGAAGATCATCGACCGCCCGGAGCTGTTGTTCCGCAGCGCCTCGGCGAAGGCGGTGAACGCCTCCTGCGGGTCCAGGTCCGCGGTGATGCCGCACAGGAAGTCGACCTTGACGGCGTCGTACCCCCACTGCGCGAAGGTGTCGGCGTCGGTCTGGTAGTGGCCGCCGCTGCCGAGGCCGCAGGTCCCGGGGATGTACGGACCGGCGTCGGTGTAGATGCCGGCGCGCAGGCCGCGGTCGTGGATGGCGTCGGCCAGCGCCGCCATGCCGTCGGGGAACCGCTCGGGATCGCCCTGCAGGCGGCCGTCGGCGCCGCGGGGGACGTCGGCCTGCCAGCCGCCGTCGAGCCACACGATGTCGTAGCCTGCCTCGGCCAGGCCGGACGAGACCAGGAAGTCGGCCACGTCCAGCACCTCGTCGGCGCCGAAGTCGCCGCCGAGGCCGTAGTAGGTGTTCCAGCCCTGGTAGGGCGTGGGGCTCGGGCTGGACGGCGGTTGGCCGACGGCGGGGGCGTCCGGCCGCTCCGGGGCTGCCGCGGCGCCGGCCGCGAGCCCCGTCGCAGCCAGCGCTGTCGTGAGCAGGGCGGCACTCGCTCTCGCCGCCCAGGTACGTACGGTGAACATCCAGGTCTCCTGACGTCGTCGTCGGTTCGGCGGTGCGCCGAAGGAGGAACCCGCTCAGCAAAGCGCGCGCCGGGGCCGGGACGGAATGCAGGGGCCGACGGATCTACCTGGACGATCCGATGCGGGGTTCAGCGCTCGCGGTCGTGGAGGCCGCGGCGGAAGTCCGTCGGGCTGCAGGAATGGACGCTGCGGAACTGGCGCGAGAAGTAGAACGGGTCGGGGTAGCCGACGGAGCGCGCGATGTCGGAGACCGGCAGCTGGGTGGTGATCAGCAGCTCGCACGCCCGCGCCATCCGCAGCCGCTTGGCGTACTCGACCACGCCTCCGCCCGTCGCCGCCCGGAACCGGGCCGAGAAGTGCGACGTGCTCAGGCCGAACCGGCGGGCGAGCGCGGCCACGTCGACGACGGTGTCCAGGTGGGTGCGCAGGTACTCCTGTGCGGCGCGGACGGGCTCGCCCCGGAGCGGGCTGCCCGCGGCGGCGTCGGCCCCGATCTGGGCGAGCACCGACCAGCCGGCCCCCGCGCAGCGCAGCAGGCTGGGGTAGGTCTCGTCGGTCTCCAGCGCCTGGACCACGCGTTCGAGGTCGGCGACGACGCGGACCAGGTCGTGCACCTCGACCACCGCGACGTCGTCCGGCCCGGCGTGCGCGGTGAGGTCCCGCTCGAACTCGTCGGCGTCGGGCCCACGGGCGTGCATCCACCAGATCGTCCATGGGTCGTCGTCGTCCGCCCAGTACTCGTGGGCCACACCGGCCGGGATGACCAGGGCCTCCGCCGCCGAGATCCGGTGCAGGCCGCCGGGGGTGCGGCACCAGCCGCGCCCGGCGGAGGAGACGATGACGATGGTCCCGATCGCGCCGTGCTTGCGGACCCGGCCGTGGTTGGCCGCATGCGGAAAGTAGCCCGCGTCCGTGACCAGCAGCCGCGATGTGGGGCCGGTTCCCGCCGCCGCGCGGACCACGGCGGTCGGCAGCACCCGTAGGCGCTGTCCGGGGAAGCCGTCGCGGATTCGCACTCCTGGAGCGTAGCCCCGCCGGCCCCGCGCCGTCAGCATGGGGGTGTCGGCACCGATCGTCGGATCATCCAGGCAAGTACGTCGATACGTCGCTTCCGGCGTCGGCCGGCGGTTCGTACCGTCGGTCACATGCTCGATGTGGAGTCAGCGCTTGAACTGCCCGACCTTCCCGACCGGCCCGACGACCTGGCCGGACGGGCCGCGGCCGCCTGGGAGGCGCCGCTCACCCTGACCACCTACGAACCCCTGCCGCCCGACAGGTTCCCCGCGTACCTGGACCGGCGGGTGTACCAGGGGTCGTCGGGGCGGGTGTACCCGCTCCCGTTCCACCACCAGATCGCCGACGAGCCGCACCAGCGGGCCTGGCGCGCCGTGCACCTCGAGAACGAGTGGCTGCGCGTGGTGGTGCTGCCGGAGCTCGGCGGGCGCATCCACGTGGCCCGGGAACGCCGCACCGGCCAGGACTTCTTCTGGACCAACCCCGTGATCAAGCCGGCGCTGGTCGGCCTGGCGGGCCCGTGGGTGGCCGGCGGCGTGGAGCTCAACTGGCCCCAGCACCACCGCCCGGCGACGTACCTGCCGGTGGACGTCGAGATCGAGGAGGAGCCCGACGGTGCCGTCGTCGTCTGGTGCTCCGACCACGACCCGTTCACGCGGATGAAGGGCATGCACGGGGTGCGGCTGCGCCCGGACAGCGCGGTGCTGGAGCTGACGGTGCGGCTCTACAACCGCACGGAGCTGCCGCAGTCGTTCCTGTGGTGGGCCAACGTCGCGGCCAAGGTGGACGACGACTACCAGTCCTTCTTCCCGCACGACGTCACGTACGTGGCCGACCACGCGCGGCGCGCGATCACCGGGTTCCCGCACGCCGACCGGCCCTACTACGGCGTCGACTACCCCGCCCGGGCGGGGGAGGTCCGCACCGCGGCCGACGCCGCCGAGCTCACCGGCGACCAGCTCGACTGGTACCGCAACATCCCGGTGCCGACGTCGTACATGTGCCTGGCCAGCGCCGAGGAGTTCTTCGGCGGGTACGACCACGCCGCCCGCCTCGGCTTCGTGCACGTCGCCGACCGCGCGCTCTCGCCCGGCAAGAAGCAGTGGACCTGGGGCAACGCCCCGTTCGGCCACGCCTGGGACGAGAACCTGGCCGACGACGGCTCCCACTACGTCGAGCTGATGGCCGGCGTGTTCACGGACAACCAGCCGGACTTCGCGCACCTCGCCCCCGGCGAGACCAAGGTGTTCTCCCAGTTCTGGTACCCGTTCCGCGAGGTCGGGCCGGTGGACCGCGCCACGCTCGACGCCGCGGTGCGTCTGGAGCGGCTGGCGACACGTTCGGGTACGACGGCGCGGACCGGCGTCGTCGTGCCGCGTCCCCTGACGGGGATCGAGGTGACGCTGTCGGACGGCGACCGCGTCCTGGCGACCGACGTCGTGGACGCCGACCCGGCGCATCCGGCGCAGCTCGCGCACGACCTGCTCGCGGGGACGGGGCCGCTCACGGTGACGGTCGTCCACGAGGGCCGGGTGCTGGTCACCTGGGACGAGCCCGCCACGCCGGCGGTCGAGCCTGTCGAGACCCCCGAGCCCGCTCCCGCCGAGGAGCCGCCCACGCCCGAGGAGGTCGGCAGCGTCGAGGAGCTGGCGCTGATCGCGGCGCACCTCGAGCTGTACCGGCACGCCACCCGCGCCCCGGAGCCGTACTGGCACGAGGCGCTGCGCCGGGACCCCGGGCAGACAGACAGCCTGGTCGGTCTCGCGCGGCGCGCCTACGTCGCGGGCAGGTTCGCGGAGGCCGCCGAGCACCTCGAACGCGCCGTCGGGCGCCTGACCAGGCTGCACCGCAGCCCCCGCGACACCACCGCCGTCTACCTGCTGGGCCTGGTGCGCGAGGAGCTCGGCGACGACGCGGCCGCCTACGAGGCCTACGCACAGGCCGCCTGGGCGCGGGCCTGGCGAGCCCCCGCCGGCTACCGGATGGCCCGGCTCGACGCGCGCGCGGGCCGCCACGAGCAAGCCCTCGCCCGGCTCGCCGACGTGCGCCGCACCGAGCCGGACCACCTGCAGGCGCTCGCGCTCGCCGTGGTGTGCCACCGCCGGGCGGGGCAGCAGGAGGCGGCTGCCTCCGTGCTGGCCGCGGCCCGCGCGCTCGACCCGCTCGACGCCTGGCTGCGGCACCTGGACGGGCTGTCCGCCAGCGGCGACGCGCAGACCCTCCTGGACGTCGCGATCGAGCTCGCCGGAGCAGGGGAGCACGACGCAGCGCTGGCCTGCCTGGCCGACGCCGAACGCCGCGAGGACCACCGGCCGGCGGGCCAGACCGCCGTCGGCCCGCTGCCGGCCTACCACCGCGCGCACGTGCTGCGGCTCGCGGGCCGCGCCACCGAAGCCGCAGCGGAGCGCGCTCGGGCCCGCACCCTTGACGCGACCTGGTGCTTTCCCGGCCGGCTCGCCGACGCGGCGGTGCTCCAGGAGGCGGCCGACGCCGAACCCGGCGACGCCGTCGCCCGGTCGCTGCTGGGGCACTGGACCTACGCCGCCGGACGCCGCGCGGACGCCCTTGCGCTGTGGCGCCAGGCCGTGGCGCTGGACCCGGACGACGCCGTCGCCTGGCGCAACATCGGTCTCGGCGCCGTCAACCACGAGCGGGACCTGACCGCTGCCCGCGACGCCTACGCCCGGGCCTGTGCCGCCGCGCCGGGTGACGCCCGCCTGCTCTACGAGCGCGACCAGCTGGCGGCGCTGACGGGCACCAGCCCCGCGGCCCGGCTCGACGCGCTGATGGCGTCGGATGACCATGCAGCTGCTGCCAGTCAGGGGTCGGATCTGGCAGCAGGTGCATGGTCGTCCGACGACGACAGCCCCGCAGCCCTCGACCGCGACGACCTCGCCGTCGAGACGCTGCACCTGATGATCACCGAAGGGCGGGCCGACCAGGCCGTGACGATCCTCGGCCGGCGCAGGCTCCACCCCTGGGAGGGCGGCGAGGGCCAGGCGCTGCTGGCCTGGGACCGCGCGCACACCCACCTCGCGCTGGACGCGCTCGCCGACGCCCGGGCACGGGACGCCGTCGAGCACGTGCGGGCGGCGCTCGCGCCGCCGCGCAACCTCGGCGAGGCGCGGCATCCGCTGGCCAGCACCGCGTACCTGCACCTGCTGCTGGGGGACGCGCTGGCGGACGCCGGGGACCCCGGCGACGCCGCCGACGCGTGGCGCACCGCCGCGGCGCAGCGCGGCGACTTCGTCGACATGAGCACGCAGGAGCACGGCGAGCAGACGTTCTGGACCGTGCTCGCCCTGCGCCGCACCGGGCAGCACGACGCGGCGGACGAGCTGACGGCGTCGCTGCGCGCCTACCGCGACCGGTACGCCGTCGAGGTGCCCCGCGTGGACTACTTCGCCACCTCGCTGCCCGACCTCCTGCTGTTCGAGGAGGACCCGCTGCGGGTGCGCGACCGGCGAGTGCTGTTCCTGGACGCACAGCTCGCCCTCCTGGCCGACGACACCGCGGCGGGCGAGGCCCTGCTCCGGCGGCCGGAGCTCGCAGCGTCCCGACATGCGGCCGACCTGCGGCACGGCGTGGCCCGCCGGGGCGCGGAGCTGCTGCACGGCCCCACACCGGCCGGACCGACTGCGGATGCGGACCTACCCGTTTCCGTGCACTGAATGCACTGCACTGAATTCACCAGTGCGCCAACGAGGGCGCACGAAGGAGGAACCACGATGTCCGAGCGAACCAGGATGTTCGAACTGACCCGCCGCCAGCTGCTCGCGGGCGGCATGACGCTGGGCGCCGCGAGCCTGCTGGCCGCGTGCGTGGGTACGACGTCGGGCGGTGGGGGCGGCGGCGGTGCGAGCACCGGCGTCGTGACCCTGCAGAACTCGATCCAGGACGCCGACCCGAAGGCCGCGCTGGAGGCGCTCGTCAAGGCCTACCCGGGCGGCGACGTCACCATGAACTCGGTGGCGACCGAGCAGTTCCGGGCGCAGCTGACCAACTACCTGCGGTCCGGCGACGCGCCCGAGGTGCTGAGCTGGTACGCCGGTTCCGTGGCCCGGTCCTACGCCGAGGAGGGGCTGCTGCTCGACGTCTCACCGCTGTGGGAGGGTGACGGCCCGTGCGCCGGGTACTCCGACGCGCTGCGCGGCCTCTCGTCGGGTGCCGACGGCAAGCAGATCTTCGTGCCCACCAACTACTACTGGTGGAGCGTGTTCTACAAGAAGTCGTCGTTCGAGAAGTGGGGCGTGGAGCCGCCGACGTCGTGGGACGAGTTCCACGCGCTGTGCGAGAACCTCCGGGGCCAGGGGATCAACCCGCTGACCAACGGCCTGGCGTCCACGCCGTGGATGGCTTCGGGGTGGTTCGACTACCTGAACCTGCGGGTCAACGGCGCCCAGTACCACCGGGAGCTGCTGGCCGGCGAGCACGCGTTCAACGACCCCGAGGTCGTCGCCGTCATGGAGGAGTACAAGCGGCTCATCCCGTACTTCGACAAGAACATGGTGTCGTACTCGGCGCAGGAGGCCGCGACGCCGATGGCCCAGGACAAGTCGGCGATGTACCTCGTCGGGGCGTTCGTCACCTCGTACTTCCCCGAGGACCAGCAGGACGACCTCGACTTCTTCTCGGTCCCGGTGATCAACGACTCGGTGCCCACCGCCGAGGAGGCGCCGACCGACGGGTTCTTCGCGGCCGCCAAGAGCGACAACCACCAGGGCGCGCTCGACCTGCTGAGCTACCTCGCCTCCGCTCAGTCGCAGCAGCAGTTCATCGAGCAGTCCGGCTCCGCGAACCTGCCGACGTCGCCCGACGTCGACACCTCCGCCTTCAGCCCGCTCGTACAGAAGGGCATCGAGCTGCTGAGCAGCACCGAGGAGATCACGCAGTTCTTCAACCGCGACTCCTCCGACGCCCTCCAGGCCACCGCCGACACCGCCCTGACCAAGTTCCTCGCCGAGCCCGACTCGATGAAGAGCATCCTGGACGAGTGGCAGACGGCGGCCGAGGGGGTCTTCGCGTCGTGAGCACCCAGACCTCTGTCGCCGCGACGCGGCAGCGCGACGGGGCCGGGAGCGGCAGGCCCCGCCGTCGCTCCCGGCTCGCGCGCGTCCCGCTGCTGGTCTGGGTGTTCCTGCTCGTCCCGTTCGTGCTCGAGCTGTTCTGGGTGTTCTGGCCCGCCGCGAACTCGTTCTCGCTCGCCCTGACCCGGTGGGACGGGATCGGCCTGGCCGAACCCGTCGGCCTGCAGAACTTCCGCGACCTGGCGGACGACCCGATCTTCCTGACCGCCCTGCGGAACAACGTGATCTGGGTCCTCGGCTTCGGCGGCCTGTCGGTGGTGGGCGGGCTCGTCCTGGCCGTCACCCTGAACAAGCCGGGGCCCCTTGTCGGCCTGTACCGCAGCGCCATCTACCTGCCCATGGTCGTCTCGCTCGCCGTCAGCGGCCTGTTCTGGCGCGTCATGTACGCGCCCGAAGGGCCGATCAACGGCACGCTCGGCCTGCTCGGGCTGGAGCACCTGGAGCGCCAGTGGCTCGCCGACCCCGCCGTCGCCCTGTGGGCCGTGCTGATCGCGGCCGTGTGGCGCCAGGTCGGCTACATCATGGTGCTGTACCTGGCCGGCCTCAAGGGCACCGACCCGACGCTCGAGGAGGCCGCCGCCGTCGACGGCGCCAACGCCTGGCAGCGGTTCTGGCGCATCGTCATGCCGCAGCTGCGCGGCGTGAACACCGTCGTCTTCGCCGTGACCGTCATCGACTCGCTGCGCACCTTCGACATCGTCTGGGCCATGACGCGCGGTGGCCCGTACAACGAGACCCAGCTGCTGAGCACCTACATGTTCCAGCAGGCGTTCACCACGGGGAACCTCGGCTATGCCTCGGCCATCGCGGTGGTCATCTTCGCCCTGGCGATCGGCTTCATCATCACCTATCTCGCCCGCCAGGCCCGGACGGAGGACTGACATGTCAGCGCTCGCCCCACCCCTCACCCGGCCCGGCACAGCCAGCCGCCGACGGCGGCCCCGTGCCGCCCGCTCCCCGTGGCTGCACGTCGCGATGATCCCGGTGACGCTCCTGTGGCTCAGCCCCATCGTGTTCGTCCTGTTCGTCGCCGTCCGGTCCTTCGACGACATCGCGAGCCGCGGCCTCGGCGCCCTCCCCGCGTCGTTCAGCACCGAGGGCTTCGCCACGGCGCTCACCGACGGTGGCGTGCTCCAGGCGCTCGGCAACAGCGTCGTCGTCACCGCGTGGGCGGTCTTCGCCTCCCTCGCGCTGTCGTCCGTCGCCGCCTACGCGCTCAGCCGGTTCGACATCCCCGGCCGCCGCACCATCCTGCTCACCATGCTCGCCGGTAACCTCCTGCCCCCGCAGATCCTGCTCGTCCCGGTCGCGGCCATCACCGAGGCCATCGGCATCGCCGACACCCGCACCGCGCTCGTCGTCGTGCAGGTCGGGTTCGGCATCGGCTTCTACACGTTCGTGCTGCACGGCTTCATGCGCAGCCTGCCCACCGAGGTCTTCGAGGCCGCACGGCTCGACGGCGCAGGACCCGGCGGCATCTTCTGGCGCATCGTGCTGCCGCTGTCCCGGCCGGCGCTGGCGGCGCTCGCGGCCCTGGCGACGACGTGGATCTTCAACGACCTGATCTGGGCGATGACCGTGCTGCGCACCGAGTCGAAGTTCCCGATCACCGCGGCCCTGCTCAACCTCCAGGGTGGCTACGCGAGCGCGTGGAACGTGGTCGCGGCAGGATCGTTGCTGGCCGCCGTCCCGACGGCGATCGTGTTCTTCATGTTCCAGAAGCAGTTCGTGTCCGGACTTCTTGTGGGGGCCAACAAATGACGTGGACGCTCCCGACCCGGTCGGGCCGGTACGCGGTGGCGCTCGCGCCACGCGGGGCCGGGCTGGTCGCCGTCGGCTGGGGGCCCGGCGGCGGTGACGGGCCCGCTCCCGCCGCCGCGACGTCGTCCTTCGAGGCGGACCTGGACCTGCTCCCGCTGGAGGCGACGGCGCTCGGCACGCGCAACGTGCACGGCGCCGAGCTCGTGGTCCGGCGGGCGGACGGCCTGCGGGGCGCGCGCCTCGCGCTCTCTGGTGAGGTCGAGCTCGGGCGGGACGACGACGGCGCGACGCACCTCGTGTGCCCGCTGGCCGACGACGTGCTCGGCCTCGGCGTGCGCCTGCACCTGCGGACCCACCCCGCCCACGACGTCGTGGAGAAGTGGGCGGAGCTGCACAACGCCTCGGAGCAGCCGATCGAGCTGCTGCGCGCCTGGGGTGGGGCGTTCGCGATCCCGGCCGGTTCCGGGGCCTCGGTGCACCTGCTCGGCGGCGCGTGGTCACGCGAGTTCACGCCCTTCGACGTGCAGCTCGGCGCGGGGACACTGAGCATCGGCAGCCGGCAGGGCATCACCTCGCACACGTACGCGCCGGTGGTGACGGTCGTACCCGCCGGAACGGACGGCGTGGTCCGCTCCGCCGGAACGGACGCCGGCGTCCGCTACGGCGTCGCGCTCGGATACAGCGGCTCGTGGCGGATGGCGCTGGACGCCGTACCGTTCGCCGACCACGTCCGGATCGCCGCCGGGCCTGACGACGAGTCGGGCATCCTGACCCTCGCGCCGGGCGAAGACCTGACCACCCCGGTGCTCGCCGGGGTCCGCGTCGAGGGCGACGCCGGCGACCTGGCGCAGGCCTGGCACGAGTACCAGGCGACGCTGGCCCGCACCCGCGGCCCGGAGCACCGGCCGGTCGTCTACAACTCGTGGTTCGCCACCACGTTCGACGTCCGCGTGGCGCACCAGCTCGAGCTCGCGCAGGCCGCTGCGGAGGTGGGCGCAGAGGTGTTCGTGGTCGACGACGGCTGGTTCCGCGGCCGCACCAGCGACCGTGCCGCGCTCGGCGACTGGGACGTCGACCTCCACCGGAACCCGGACGGCCTGGGCCCGCTCGCCGACGGCGTCCGCGCGCTCGGCATGCGGTTCGGCCTCTGGGTGGAGCCGGAAGCGGTGAGCCCCGACAGCGACCTGTACCGCGCGCACCCCGAGTGGGCGCACCAGGTGGCCGGTCGTCCCCTGGAGACCCTGCGCAACCAGTACGTGCTCAATCTGGGCCGACCCGAGGTCGAGGAGTGGGTGCTCGGCACGCTGCGCCGCCTGCTGGACGACGGCGACGTCACCTACCTCAAGTGGGACATGAACCGCTCGATCGCCGACGGCGGGCAGAGCGTGCTCGGCGGCGACGACTGGTCCTGGCGGCACACCCAGGCCTACTACCGGATCCTCGACGCCCTGCGCGCCGAGTTCCCGCGGGTGACGGTCGAGGCGTGCGCGGGCGGCGGCGGGCGGATCGACCACGCGGTGCTCGCGCGGACCGACGTCGTCTGGCCCAGCGACGAGACCGGACCGCGCGACCGGCTGGCGATCCAGCACGGATTCCTGGGCGTCCTGCCCGCCTGGACGATGAGCTCCTGGGTCACGGACCTGCCGGATCTGCTGGACCGCGACCGGGAGGGCGCGCCGGCGAGCCTGGAGTTCCGGTTCGTCGTCGCGATGGCCGGCGTGCTCGGCATCGGCGCCGACCTCCTGGCGTGGGACGCGGCGACGCGGGAGCGGGCTTCCTCCCTGGTGGACCTGTACCGGTCGATCCGGACCGTGGTGCACACCGGGCGGGTGCGGCGGCACGGGGCGCCGTCGCACGAGGCGTGCGCGGTGCAGTACACGGCAGCGGACGCCGTCGTCGTGCTCGCATGGCGGCGGCCCGGTGCTGCCGATCTCACCGTGCACCTCCGCGACCTGGACCCGGACGCGCGGTACCGGCTGCGCGGCGACGCGCGGACCAGCACGTTCAGGGGCAAGGAGCTGATCACAGACGGGATTGCGATCGGCTGGACCTGGGAGGACTGTGCGGTCATGATCCTGGACCGCGTGTGACCGTGGCGGGACCGGCCGGCGCCGGACGCCCCCTGACCGTACGGACCGACCTGGCGTTCGGCGGCCGCTGGACGTCGCTCGCCACACCCGAGCGCGAGTGGCTCTGGCACAACCCGCGGATCCCCGACGCCGAGCGGGCCGCCGTCGCACCGGGCGACGCGTTCGTCGACGCGGGCGGCGGCGAGGAGTGCTTCCCGACGCTCAACGGTCCGAGCGACCACGGCGAGGTGTGGTCTCGGCCGTGGGCCGCCGACGACGGCGAGCCGGGCGTCGACGTCGCGCCGGTCTCGGCCGGCGGTCTCACCCTGCGCCGTCGGCTGGACGCGGAGGACGGCGTCGTGCGGGCGAGGTACGCGATCGAGGGCCCGCCCGGTGCCGCCGTCCTGCACGCGGTGCACATGCTGCTCGACGTCGGTCCCGGCGCGCGGCTGGAGGTGCCCGGGCGACCGGACGTGCTGGTGGTCGAGTGGCCGGAGCGGGGCGCGACGGTGTCGTCCGTCTGGCCGGACGGCGACGGGGTGTCCTTCGATGTCCTGGGCCCCGACGACGGGACGGCCCGCTGCGCCGTCGTCGCCACCGACCGGGTCGACATCGTGGACGGCGCCGACCGGCTCTCGCTGAGCTGGGGCGTCGAGCCCGGATACGCGGCCCCCGTGTCGTTCGTGGTGTGGCGCAACCTCGGCGGCTGGCCCAAGGACGCGCCGTACCGGTCGATCGGTGTCGAACCGCTGCTCGGCGCGGAGTCGAACCTGGACCGGGCGGCGCCGCACCAGCTGGCGCACCTGGACGGGACAGGTCGGCTGAGCTGGTGGCTGGAGGCCCGGGCAAGCACAGGACTTGAACCTGTGACCGGGAGATGATGAGTCTCTCGGTCGGCCGGCGCGCAGCTGAGCAGAGTGCTCAGGTGCGCCCGAAGGCACTCGCCGACCGGTTCGCGAAGAACACCAGCACCACCACCGCGGCGGCCAGCAGCAGCGACCACGAGACCTGCGCTGAGCCCTGGAGCACCTCGGTGACGTAGCTGATCACGGGCAGCGTGGACATGATCGCCATCGCGGCGACGGGACTGGTCCGGGTGAGCCCGATCTGGAGCAGCCACAGCGGTGCGACCACGCCGAGCAGCGAGAGCACGACCAGGTGGGGCCAGTCGAGCGACGGCGGCCCGTTCCCCGCCCAGTGCCAGGCCACGCCGACCGCGGCGAGCAGATAGGTCAGGTGGTAGCGGCACGCGAGGATGGCGCTCGGGCTGTGCCCGAGCCCCGACAGGCGCACCGACTCCGTCGCTATCCCCGCCGCACCGACCCCGGCGACGGCGGCCAGCGTCGCGCCGATCGCGAGATCCGCGAGCGGTGTCCCGGACGCACTGCGGACCAGGCAGAAGGCGACCCCCGCGCCGAGCACCGCCAGTGCGAGCCAGACGTTCCCCGTGCGCCGGGTGAGCACCCAGGCGGCCAGCGGGCCCAGCGCGGTCTCGATGCCGGTGGTCACCGAGCCGGGAACGAAGGCCAGCGACACGTAGAAGCACAGGAACACGAGTGCCGTGAGCAGGTTGATCGGCACGGTGTCCCGGAGCGGCACCGGCCGGGTGCCCGGCGTGACCACGAGTCGCAGGTTTGCGAGCCCCGCGGCCAGGAGGAACGCCACGAGGGTGTACCAGAGGTTCTCGCCGAGCGAGCCGGACTCCCCGAGAAGCGCTGCCACCGTGCCCTGCAGGACTGTCGCAGCGAGGACGTAGAGCATGACGGGCACCGTACAGGCCCCTGCCGGATCACTTGGGCGGCTTCCGAGAAAAATCTTCCACTGTAAGAATTTCTGGGTACGATCGTCGTGCTGACCATGCCGAACGAAGGAGTTCCATGCCGACGACGAAGCCGACCACCTCAGTACAGCTCTACACCGTCCGAGACGCGGTCGCCGAGGACCTGGACGGCGCGGTAGCGCGCCTCGCCGAGATCGGGCTCGAGCACGTGGAGCCCTACGCCTTCCACGAACGCACCGTGGAGTACGGCCGCGCCTTCGCGGCCGCGGGGATCACCGCGCCGTCGGGACACGCGCCGGTGCTCGGCTCGGACGCACCCGAGGCGATCTTCGACGCCGCGGCCACGCTGGGCATGGCCACGGTGATCGACCCGTTCGTCCCCGCCGAGCACTGGCAGACGGCGGAGCAGGTGGCCGAGCTCGCCGAGCGGGTCAACGGGCTCTCGGTGCTGGCCGCCGAACGCGGCCTCGAGTTCGGGTACCACAACCACGCCTGGGAGCTGAGCACCCGGATCGAGGGCAGGCATGCCCTCGAGCTGTTCGTCGAGCACCTGGATCCGGCGGTGGTCCTCGAGGTCGACACCTACTGGGCGAGCGTCGGCGGGGCCGACACCCCGGCACTGCTGGCCGCGCTCGGTGACCGGGTCCGTCTTATCCATGTCAAGGACGGCACGCTCGACGGCGACGTCCAGGCGCAGCAGCCCGCGGGGTCCGGCGCGGTGGACGTACCGGCGATCCTGGCCGCGGCTCCCCGGGCGACCCGCGTGATCGAGTTCGACGCGTACGCGGGCGACGTGTTCGCGGGCATCGCGCAGTCGTTCGCCTGGCTGGCGGAGAACGACCGGTGACCGGGGCGACCAGGCCAGGGGCCGCGGGCGTCGGCATCATCGGCGCAGGCAACATCTCGACCCAGTACCTGGAGAACCTGACCCGGTTCCCCGACGTCGAGGTCCGGTTCGTCGCCGACCTCGACCAGGCACGGGCCGCCGCGCAGGCCCAGGCGTACGGCGTGCCGGCCTCGGGAACCGTGGACGAGCTGCTGGCGCGCGAGGACATCGACGTGGTCGTGAACCTCACCGTCCCGGCGGTGCACGCCGACGTCGGGCACCGCGTCCTGGCCGCGGGCAAGCACGTGTGGAGCGAGAAGCCGCTGGCCCTCGACCACGACGCGGCGGCCGCCCTTCTCGCGGACGCCGAGTCGCGCGGCCTGCGCGTCGCGTGCGCCCCCGACACGGTGCTGGGCGCGGGCATCCAGACCGCGCTGCGGGCGATCGCGCACGGTGACATCGGGGAGCCGCTGACCGCGACGACCATGTTCCACGTGCCGGGCCCGGAGGCCTGGCACCCGAGCCCCGACTTCCTGTTCGCGGTCGGGGGCGGACCGCTGTTCGACATGGGCCCCTACTACGTGACGACCCTCGTGCACGTCTTCGGTTCCGCGACGCGCGTCCAGGCGGTCGCCTCAACCTCCCGCCCGACCCGCACGATCGGCAGCGGACCCCGGGCCGGCGAGGTGTTCGACGTGCTCGTGCCGACCCACCACGCCGCGCTCATCGAGTTCGGCCCCGGGCGCTCGGCACAGTCGACGTTCTCGTTCCAGCACGCTCTGCCCCGGAACGGGCTCGTGGAGATCAACGGCACGGAGGGCACCATCGTCCTGCCCGACCCGAACACCTTCGACGGCGACTCGTCCTTGTGGCGGTACGGATCGGACGAGCCGACGACGCTCCCCGCGGTCGGCCCACAGCTCGGGCGCGGCGCCGGGGTGGTCGACCTGGTGCGCTCGATCCGCGACGGCGGCACCGAACGCGCGTCGGGGGCGGTGGCCGCGCACGTGCTGGACATCCTGCTCGCGGTCCGCGACGCGGCGGACGCCGGAAAGCCCGTGGAGATCGACTCTGCCATCGGCCCGGTGGCGCCGCTGCCGGAGGGCTGGGACCCCACGGTCGTGTCAGCGGTGTAGGTCAGCGGTGCACGGCGGGCGGCCGAGCGCTCACGCCTCGGCCGCCTCGTCCGGCCCGGTCGGTCCACCGCCCGGCAGGAGCCGTTCCAGCAGCTCCAGCGAGCGGCGGACGTCGACCTCGTCCGGGGCGAGCAGCCACTGCAGCTGCAGGCCGTCGGAGGCTGCGACGACCAGCGCGGCGGCGTCGTCCGGGTCGACGTCGGCGGCGATCGCACCCGACCGCTGACCGGCCCGGACCCGCTCGGCGAGATCCGACCGGACCCGCACGTAGCGCGCCTGGACGAACTCGCGTGTCGCCGGGTGCTGCTCGCCCTGCAGGGCGTCGGTGGTCAGCGTCGCGTAGAGCTCGACCAGCCCGGGGATGGAGCGGTTCCGCTCGGCGCTCCTCTCCATCATGGCGACCGCCGAGACCTCCTCGGGAGCCGACGGTTCGTGTGCCTGCGCCTCGTGAACCTGGGACTCGTGCGCCCGGTAGACCTCGACGAGCAGCTCGTCGCGGTTGGCGAAGTAGTACCGCAGCGCGGCGTGCGAGACGCCGATGGCCTCGCCGATGGCGCGCAGCGAGGCGCCCACCCCGCGCTCGGCGAACAGCGCCATCGCGCTGAGGAGGATCTGCGCGCGCCGCTCGGGACCCTTCCGGTACGACCGCCCGTGGGATCCCGCATCGCCGTTCGCCATGGACGCCATCGTACGAACGCTCGTGACATACGGAACTCGCGCGGACGGAATGCGTCACGAATGCCTGGGGTTGCCGACCGTATGACTACTTTCGGCATCATCGGAGCGGGAAACATCGGCAGCCAGGTGGCGCGCGTCGCCATCGCACAGGGCCACGAGGTGGTGATCGCCAACTCGCGCGGTCCCGAGACCCTCGCCGACCTGGTCGCGGAGCTGGGGCCGAAGGCACGGGCGGCAACGGTGAAGGAAGCAGCCGAGGCAGCAGACGTCGCCGTCGTGTCGGTGCCGTTCAAGTCCTACCGCGACCTCCCGGTCGAGCCCCTTGCGGGCAAGATCGTGCTCGACACGAACAACTACTACTGGGAGCGCGACGGCCGCGTCGAGGCGCTCGACCGTGGCGAGGCGACGGTCTCCGGCCTGCTGCAGGAGCACCTGCCCACCTCGAAGGTCGTCAAGGCGTTCAACCAGATCATGGCGGCGAACATCACGACGGACGGCACTCCGGCCGGGACCGAGAACCGCCGGGCCCTCGTCACGGCGAGCGACTACCCGGAGGCCGTCGAGCGCGTGACCCGGTTCTACGACGAGGCAGGCTTCGACACCGTCAACGCGGGGCCGCTCAGCGAGTCGTGGCGCGCCGAGCGTGACCGGCCCGCTTACGTGTCCCGCCAGAACGCCGAGGAGCTCAAGGCGAACCTGGCCAGGGCGCCGCGCACCATCTGACCCGGTCCCGGGACGCGGCGGCTCACGACGTCCCGGTCACCGACCGAACCACCGCGGTCCGGGGGTAATGGCCGGGGTCCCGCGGCCCGGCGGGGAACTCGAACAGGTCGATCATGAGCTGCAGCGGATAGGCCAGGACCTGGTCCGACGTCCAGACGGTGGCGCCGTCGACGAGCAGACGCACGCCGGCGGCGTCCCACTGCGCCGCATAGGAGTGCGGGGCGGTGGCGTCCAGCGGCAGGCGGACGTCGGCCAGGTCGGTCCGCAGGCGAGGGTCGTGGTGCGCCTTGATCCCGAGCCGCACCGTCGAGGCGTCCGGACCCAGCTGGTCGCCGAACAGCTCGGCCAGGCAGATCTCCCCGGAGTCCTCGGGCGAGCTCTCCTCGAACCCGACGAGCCAGATGCCCACCATGCAGAGCGGGTCGGAGGAGGCGCTCACGACCACCTCGACCTCGCCCGCCGACGGCGTCCACAGGCGCCGCGTCGGCGTGGCGGTCCGCACGACCAGGCCGTCCGACCGGTGCCGGTGCTGGCCCCGCGTGCCGCCCACCGGGCCGGTCCAGGTACCGGTCTGGAGGTTGGAGACGCGCATCTCGCCGTCCTCGGGCCGCCAGGCCGGCTGGTCGTGGTCGATTCGCAGCCGGAGGCCGCCGGGTACGAAGTCGTACCTGGCGGCCGACCGCTCCGGCGTCGTCCAGTGCGGCAGGTAGTGGGGCACCCACAGCCCGGCGTCGAGCACGGGTCCATCGAACGTGTCGTGCATGCGGCAAGTCTCAGGCCCCGAACGCCGCCTGCGCTACCGGCTCCCACTCGCGCCAGGTGCGCAGGCGCTCGGCGTAGATCTGCTCGACCTCGGTGAAGGTCCTGCCGAGCAGGACGTGCAGCGGGGGCTGCTCGGCGTCCGCGATCCGGAGCAGCGCGTCCCGGGTCGCATGCGGGTCGCCGACCTGGAAGTCGGGGGCGGTCGCCTCGCGAACCTCGTCGTAGTCGGGGTTCGGGGCGCTGACGTGCGCCGCGGTGGCGAACCCCGTGGCATAGGGGCCGGGCTCGACGTTGGTGACGTGGATGCCGAACGCCGCCACCTCCTGGGCCAGCGACTCGGACAGACCCTCGACCGCCCACTTGGACGCGTGGTACGCGCCGAAACCGGGGTAGGCGCGGACACCGCCCTCGCTCGTGACCTGCAGGATCCTTCCGGACCGCTGCGCGCGCATGATCGGCAGGACCGCCTGGGTGACCCAGACCGTACCGAAGAAGTTGGTCTCGAGCTGGGCGCGGAGCTCGGCCTCGGTGACTTCCTCGACCAGGCCGATGTGCCCGTACCCGGCGTTGTTGACGACCACGTCGAGCCGGCCGAGGTGCTCGGCGGCGCGGGTGACGGCGTCGAACACCGCGGTGCGGTCGGTGACGTCGAGGGCGATGGGCAGGACGGCGTCGCCGTACTTGCTGCTCAGCGGCTCCAGGGCGCTGGTGTCACGGGCGGTGGCGGCGACGCGGTCGCCGCGTTCGAGTGCTGCCTCGGCCCACTCGCGGCCGAGGCCGGTGGACGTTCCGGTGATGAGCCATGTCTTCTCCATGCCTCCATCGTGCGACCCGGTCACCCATTCCACCAGCGACTCTTTCGCACACAAGACATGCGTGCATCGCATGGCTCATGATGACCTCATGGCTGAGCTCACCGTCACCGCCCTGCGGGTCGTGCACGCCGTGGTCGGCACCGGGTCCTTCACCGCGACGGCGGACCTGCTGGGCTACACCCAGTCGGCCGTGTCCCGACAGGTCGCGGCGGCGGAGTCCGCCGCGGGTGCGCCGTTGTTCGTGCGCGGCGCACGCGGCGTCGTGCCGACGCCGGCCGGGGCCCTGGTCGCCCGCCGAGCCGCCACCGTGCTCGCCGAGCTGGACGCCGTCGGCAGGGACCTCGCGGGGCTGGCCGACCGGCTCGCCGGCCGGGTCGTGCTCGGCGCTTTCCCGACGGCGACGTGGGTGCTCGCGCCACGGGCCGTGGCAGTCGTGCGGCGGCAGCATCCGGGTCTGACGGTCGACCTCCAGGAGGCGTCCACACCCGCCCAGCTGCGCCAGCTCCGGGCGGGGCGCATCGACGTCGCGGTGATCGGCATGGGCGCCGACCTGCCCGCATACGACCTGGACGGGCTGCGCCGCGACCACCTCGTCGACGGCCGCTCCCTCGTGGCGGTGCCGACGGGGCACCGGTTCGCCGACCGCGGGCGGGTCTCGGTGACGGAGCTGGCCGAGGAGGAGTGGATAGTCGGCAGGGGGCTGCGCGGCGAACCGCAGTTCGGGGCCTGGCCCACCCTGCTCGAACCGAAGGTGGCGTACACGGCCCGCGAGTGGCACGCGCGGCTCGGCCTGGTCGCGGCAGGGCTGGGCATCACTACCTTGCCCGAGATCGCAGCTCCCGCGATCCCCGCCGACGTCGTGACGGTCCAGGTGGACGACCCCGCCTGGCTCGGCCGCGCCGCGGTCGCCGTCACGCGGCCGGAGCGTCCCGCGAGTGTCGAGGCCGTGGTGGCGGTGCTGCGCGAGGTGGCGCGGGACCTGCCCTGACGCGTCCGCCGCGTTCGGATAACCTCCGAGCATGCAGTCGACCCGCCCGGACGATCCCTGGTCCGCAGTCGCCGACGACTGGGGACGGTACTGGGGCACCTTCGCGCGCCCCGCGTGGGAACCGCTGCTGCGCACCGCCCGGATCGGTCGCGGCACGCGGGTGCTCGACGTCGGCTGCGGCAGCGGTGAGCTGCTGGAACACCTCCAGGACCAGGGCGCGGTGCCCGGCGGCGTCGACCCGGCGCCGCGGATGGCCGAGCTCGCGCGGGCGCGCGCGGTCGGCACCGACGTCCGGCTCGGCGACTTCGAGCGGCTCCCGTTCGACGACGGCGCCTTCGACGCGGTGCTCGCCGTGAACGCGTTCCAGTTCGCCGAGGACCAGGACGCAGCGCTGGCCGAGGCCGCCCGCGTGCTCACGGCGGGCGGCGTCGTCGGCCTGGCGGGGTGGGCCGAGCGCGCGTGGAACGACCTGGACGCGATCAACGCCGCGCTCGCCGCGGCCGACGACGACGAGCCGCCAGAGGACGGCCCGCTGCGCGTCGAGGGCGGGCTCGCCGCCGTCCTGGGCGGCGCGGGCTGGGACGTGCTCGACGACGGCGTCGTGCCTGTGGTGTGGATCGCGCGCGGCGACACCGACCTGGTGCGCGGGATCCTCTTCGGCGAGGAGGAGTCGACGATCGCGGACCTCGCGCCCGTCGTGGTCGACGCCGCCGCGCCGTTCCGCCAGCCGGACGGCGGCTACAGGCTGACGAACGCCTTCCGCTGGGCCGTGGCGCGACGACCCGGGCGCTGATCCGGCGGCTGCTCACGCCTCCCGCGCGCGGCCCGCTATGTCGACGACCACCTTGCCGAGGGCGTGCCCCTCACCGTGGAAGGCCAGCGCCTGGGGGACCTCGTCGAGCGGGTAGGTGCGGTCGATGTGGATGTCGACCTGCCCGGCGAGGCACCGATCGGCCAGCGGCTCGAAGTGCTTGGGGCCGAGGCGCACGGCCATGACCTGGATCCGGCGGCCGGTCAGCAGGCCCGTGACGGTGCCGACGGTCAGGATCTCCAGCAACGTCCGCACGGGCCCGCCCACGCACAGGTACCGGCCGCCGCGCGCGAGGGCGCGACAGGCGAGCACGGACCGGTGGGCGACGAGGTCGAGCACCAGGTCGTAGGGCCCGGTCCGGGTGTAGTCCTGGCTGCGGTAGTCGATGACGCGGTCGGCGCCGAGGGACCGGATGTAGTCGAGCTTTCCGGCGTTGTCGACGCCGGTCACGTGCGCGCCGGCGTTTCTTGCGAGCTGGACCGCGACGGAGCCTGAGCCGCCGCCCGCACCGTTGATCAGCACCCGCCGGCCCGGGCCTGCTGCCGCGGTGCCCTGGATCGCGATCGGGCCGGCCTGCGGCAGCGTCGACGCCTGGGCGAACGTCAGGGCCGCCGGCTTGTGTGCGAGGGCCGACTCGGGCGCCACCGCGTACTGGGCGAAGCCGCCCATGAGCGCGAGGTTGTCGCCGTAGACCGCGTCGCCCGGCCGGAACCGCGTGACGTCGGAGCCGACGGACTCGACCCAGCCGGCGATGTCCGAGCCCAGGACCCGCCGGCCCGGCCTGCGCAGCCCGCCGAGCCGCGCGTAGGCCGGCGTCCCGTGCAGACCCTCCCAGTCGGAGAGGTTGACCGACGTCGCCGCTACCTCCACCAGCACCTGTCCTGGCCCCGGAGCAGGCTTCGGTATCTCCTCGACCCGCAGCACGTCTGGTGGCCCGTACTCGTCGTAGACGACTGCCCGCATCCTGCGCTCCGCTCCGTGGACCCGGCATATCAGGCCGATGTGGTGCCCGGTCTACACGCTCTGGCTGCGGGCGACAAGGGTTCCGTGGGGCGAGCCCCGTCGTGAGAACGGTTATCATCCAACCGGGCGGTGCGCGGACGCCGCCGGATCGCCGTCGGACCGGGGAGAGAGGCGCGATGAGCAGCACAGCCGCCTCCGAGCGCGTGCCCGTGGTGACGCTGACCGGCCACCTCGGTGCGGGCAAGACGACGCTGCTCAACCACCTGCTGCAGCAGCCCGGGGCACGGGTCGGTGTGGTGGTCAACGACTTCGGCACCGTCAACGTCGACGCGGGCCTGGTCACGGGACAGATCGACGAGCCGGAGTCGATCGCAGGGGGCTGCCTGTGCTGCCTGGAGGACGCCGGCGGGCTCGACGACGCGCTCGAGAAGCTCACCCACCCGCGGCTCGGGCTGGACGTCGTCATCGTGGAGGCCAGCGGCATCGCCGACCCCGTGACGCTGTCCCGCATGATCCGGTTCAGCGGCGTCGAGCGGGTGCGGCCCGGGGGAGTGGTCGACGTGGTCGACGCCCTTGAGTACTTCGGCACCGTCGACCGTGGCGGCGACCCACCCGCGCGGTACTCGGTGACGTCGCTCGTCGTCGTGAACAAGACGGACCGCCTGCCCGCGGAGGACGGCGCGCGGACGCTCGCGCGCATCGAGGCCCGCGTGCACGAGCGCAACCCGGCAGCCCAGGTGGTGCGCACCTCGCACGGGCGCGTGGACCCCGCCCTGGTCTACGACGCCGCGTCCGCCGAGGACCCGCCCGACCAGCTCCCGCTCGCCGCGCTCCTGCGCGACGGCCGCGAGCACGACCACCAGCACGCGGACGCCGTGACGGTCACCGCGTCCGGGCCGGTCGGTCCAGGGCTGCTCGTCGACCTGCTCGAGGACCCGCCGCCGGGCGCGTACCGGATCAAGGGCCGGGTGGTCGTCGACACCGGCCGGAGCCTGCGCGGGTACGTCGTCAACGTCGTGGGCCGGTCGGTGCACGTGACCGGTCGCCGGGTCGCCGGTGCGGCGGGCGGGGTGGGCGACGGCGGCTTCGGCGAGCTGGTCGCCATCGGCATGCACCTCGACGTCGGACACGTGCGGGAACGCCTGGAGCGTGCGCTGGCGCCGGCCGAGCGGCCCGACGCCCGGGGCTTCGCCCGACTGCAGCGCTACCGGCGGCTGAGCGACTGAGGTTGGGCGCGGGGCCCGGACGACCTCGTAGGGTGAGTTCACGTGAGCCACGCCCCGACCGAGCAGCAGCAGCCCATCCTGCGGATCCCCGGTATGCGGGCGCTGCTCGGGGTATCGCTGCTCGGCTTCGCCGGCTACGCCCTCCTGCTGCCGACGGCGCCCCTGTGGGCCACTCGTGGCGGCGTCGACGAGGGCGGTGCCGGGCTGGTCAACGCCGTCCTGATGCTCGCGACCGTCGCCTTCCAGACGACGGTGCCGTGGGCGCTGCGCCGGTGGGGCTGGCGTACCACGCTCGTCGCCGGGGTGCAGCTGCTCGGCCTGCCCTCGTTCGGGCTCCTGCTCACCGACCAGCTCGCCGGGATCCTGGCGGTGTCCGCGGTCCGGGGCGCGGGGTTCGCCATCGTGACGGTCTGCGGCGCGAGTGCCATCGCCGAGCTGGTCGACGCCTCCCGGCGCGGGCGGGCGATCGGCGTCTACGGGCTCGCGGTCGCCGTCCCCCAGCTGATCCTCGTGCCGAGCGCCGCCTGGATCGCCGAGTCCGTCGACTTCCGGGTGGTGTTCGTGCTCGGCGCGCTGCCCGCGCTCGCGGTGCCGTTCGCGGCGGCCTTGGGCCGCCGGCTCGACGTCGTCGCCAGGGACGCCGCCCGTGATGCGGCCGCCGAACCGCGGCAGGCGCGGGGGAGAGTGCTGCTGGCGCTCGTCGTGCCGTCGCTCGTCCTGCTCGCCGTCACCACTCCTGGCGGGGCGCTGCTCACGTTCGCCCCGCAGTTCCGGCACGGGGCGACGGTGGCCGTGTTCGGGCTGCTGGGCTTCACGGCCGCGGCGGCTCTGTCCCGCTGGCTGGTCGGCGCGCCCGCCGACAGGTTCGGTCCGCGCCGGTTCGTCCCTCCGCTGCTCGCCCTCTGCGCCGCCGGCCTCGCCCTGTGCGCCTGGTCGCTGTCCGACGGCGGCCCCGGCGCCGCCGTGCTCGTCGCCGGCATGACGGTGGTCGGCATCTCGTACGGCAGCCTGCAGAACCTGACGCTGGTCACCGCGTTCGCCGCCGTGCCCGACCGGGACCGCAGCGTCGCCTCCGCCGTCTGGAACATCGGGTTCGACGCCGGCACCGGCCTGGGCTCTCTGGTCGTCGGGTTCATCGCCGCCGGGACCAGCTTCTCCGTCGGCCTGCTGACCACCGCCGCCCTGTGCGTGGTGGTCGCCGCGGTCGCCCTGGTGGGCGGCCGGGCTGCGGGCCGACGGAGCGCCTAGCGGGTCAGCGGGCGGCGCAGCGGTAGCTCGACGCCGACGCCGGGTCGCCGTGACCGGTGTAACGGGTCACCTTGGGGTAGCTGCAGACGTCGCGGGTCACGACGGTGCCGTCCGGCCGGGTGGTGGACGTGGCCAGCGTCACGGGGGACTGCCCCTGCTCGACCCACCTCACGAGGGCTCCGAGGGCATCGGTCGGCTGCGCTCCGGCGCCACCGCCGCAGTGCTCCACGCCCGGGAGCAGGAAGAGCCGGTAGAAGCTGTCCACCCGCGCCGGGGCGCCGAAGCGCCGCTCGACGCGCTCGCGGTAGTCGACGGTGCCTTGGGTGGGCACGAGCTGGTCCGCCTGCCCGTGCCAGCTCAGCAGCTTGCCGCCGGACCGGGCGAACGCCGACAGGTCGGGGTCGTCGCTGCCGATCACGTCGTGGAACTGGCGCTGGGAGCTGCGGAAGATCTGCTCGAACCGCTCGTACGTCAGCGCGGTGGTGTCGAGCCCGAGGTCCCGCCCCACGAAGTTCTTGACCCAGAGGTCCGCCACGACGAACGGCTTGCCGGGCGTGGCGAGCCAGCCGAAGTCGGCGCCCTTGCTGGGCCCGTACCAGAGCTTGCGTCCGTCGGCCGAGACGGGGCCGGCCCAGATCTTGCGGACGGCGTCCGCAACGGGGGCGCCGATGGTGACCGTCCGGTCACCGCAGTCCACCTGGGTGCCGACCAGCGCGCGGGGGTCCCAGCGGCAGGCCTGCGGGTCGTCGATGATGCCGTCCCGGACCCCGTCGATCGTGTCGCACGCCGCGACGGCGGCGTCGTTGAACGCGTCGAGCTCGCACGGGGTGGGCGAGACGCCCTCCTCGTGGAACACGACCTGCGGCCAGAGCGTCGCGACGGCGAACCTGTCCCAGCTCACCGCGGGCGCGTCGGCCAGGATGCCCTGGAAGTCGCGCGGGTACTCCTGCGCTGCGAGGTAGCCCTGGCGCCCGCCGGTGGAGCAGCCGTTCCAGTACGAGTAGGTCGCGGACGTGTCGTAGAACGCCTTGGTCACGGCCTTGCCGACCACGGCAAGGTCGTGCACCGAGCGGGACGCGAAGTTGGTCAGGAGCGGCTGGTTCACCGTGCCGTCAGGCGTGAGCGCCCAGCTCGCGTCGAGCCCGGTCTTCACGCCGGCGTCGGTCGACGCCGTCGCGTAGCCGTCCTTGACCCCCTGGACCAGCGGGGCGCCGAAGTCCCCGGCCTGGTAGGCGCTGCCCCCGACGGCTTGGAACCGGCCGGTCCACAGGGCGCGGTCCTGCGGCAGCCCCACCTTGACCGCCACCCGGTCGTCGGCGCCGCGGTGGGTCAGGGTCACGGTGATGTCGCACCAGTCGGGCACGTCGGTGATCGGGGCGGGCGCGCCGAGCGGCGTCGCGGGGAACGTGTACGTGCCGGCGGCACGCGTCTCCGCGGTGACGGAGACGACGCGCGCGCCGGACGGCGGGGAGACCTGGACGGGCGCGCAGGCCGCCGTCGGCATACCGGCGGGGAGGGTACCGGCGCGGTCGCCGCCCAGGGGAGCGGCGCCGGCGGTCATCGGGACCAGCACGGCCGCGGTCGCGGCCAGCGACACGGTCAGGGTCAGTAGCTTCTTTCGCATGTGGCCCACCGTGGCGTGGCCGTTCGTCGGCCGCGCCAGGGGCGCCCCCTGGTGTGTACCCCGGGTGTGCCACGGGCCAGGCCCTAGGCTTGGGCTGCCGGACGACGGGCGCCGATGACGTGCACGACACCGGCGCGCGGGCCAGGACTGCCAGGCGCGAGGAGGGGGCCGGACCGGCCCCGCGAGAGAGGACTATCCGCCATGGCCGCCTGGACCCAGAACCCGGATCCCGTGGACCCCGGCGGGAGCACACCCGGGGAGCCCCTGGTGGGCAGGCGGCGGGAGAACCGGGTGCTCGACGACCTGGTGACGGGCGTCCGGGAGGGCCGCAGCCAGGCGCTCGTGCTCCGGGGCGACGCGGGTGTGGGCAAGACGGCGCTCCTCGGCCGCCTCGCGGGCCGTGCGCACGGGTGCCGGGTCGCGCGGGTGGTCGGGGTCGAGTCGGAGATGGAGCTCGCGTTCGCCGGTCTGCACCAGCTCTGCGCTCTCCTCCTGGACCGGCTGGACCGCGTGCCCGAGCCGCAGCGGGACGCGCTGAGCACGGCGCTCGGCCTGCGCCGGGGTGAGACCCCCGACCGGTTCCTGGTCGGTCTCGCGGTGCTGAGCCTGCTGGCGGAGGCTGCTGCGGAGCGTCCGCTGATCTGCCTCGTCGACGACGTGCAGTGGCTCGACAACGCCTCGGCGCAGACCCTCAACTTCGTCGCCCGCCGGCTGCCGGAGCAACTGCCCGTGGCGCTCGTCTTCGCGGAGCGGCTCGGCCAGGAGCAGACGGTGCGGGGCCTGCCGGAGCTGGCCGTCGGCGGGCTCTCGGACCGCGACGCGCACCTGCTGCTCGACGCCGAGCTCACCGGACCGGTGGACGCCCGGGTGCGCGACCGGATGGTCGCGGAGACCCAGGGCAACCCGCTGGCCCTGACGCAGATGGTCCGCGGCCTCACCCCGGAGCAGATGGCGGGCGGCTACGGGCTGCCGGGGACCGGCCCGCTCGCCGGCCGGATGGAGGAGGCCTTCGAGCGGCGGCTGGCTCCGCTCCCGCCCGAGACGCGCACCCTGCTCCTGGTCGCCGCCGCCGAGCCAGGGCGCGACCCGGCTCTTGTCTGGCGGGCGGCCGCCGCGCTCGGGGTCGCTCCGGCGGACGCCGAGCCGGCCGCGGCGGCAGGGCTGCTCGACGTGAGCGACCAGGTGCGGTTCGCGCACCCGCTGGCCCGGTCGGCCGTCTACCGGGCCGCGGACCCCGACGCGCGCCGGGCCGCGCACCACGCCCTCGCCGAGGCCGCAGATCCCGCTGCCGACCCCGAGCGGCGCGCCTGGCACCGTGCGCATGCGGTGTCCGGACCGGACGAGGACGTGGCGGCCGAGCTCGAACGGTGTGCCGCGCGGGCGCAGGCCCGGGGCGGGGTGGCCGCCGCTGCCGCCTTCCGCGAGCGCTCTGCGGTGCTGACCCCGGACCCTGCGCTGCGGGCCGAGCGCGCGCTGCACGCCGCCCGGGCCAAGTTCCACACGGGGGCGCCGGACCGGGCGCTCAGCCTGCTGGCCGCCGTCGACTCCGGCCCGGCGGACGACCTGGTGCGCGCCCGCGCAGACCTGCTGCGGGCCCAGATCGCGGGTGCTCGGGGTGACGGCCGGGACGGCCCGCTCCTGCCCGTCGCCAGGCGGCTGGAGGTGCTGGAACCCGGCCTGGCGCGCGACACGTACCGCGACGCTCTCCAGGCCGCCCTGGTCTGCGGCCGGCTCGCCCGGTCCGGGAGCGTGCGGGAGGTCGCGACGGCGCTCCTGGCCTTTACGCGTCCCGATGACGGCAAGCCGGTGTGCGACGAGCTGCTGGAGGGCATGTCCACCGTGGTCACGGCCGGCTACGCGGCCGGTGCCCCGACCCTGCGCCGCGCGGTCCGGGAGGTCGGGTTCGGCACGGACTGGGAGGTCCTGCCCCACCTGGCCTGGATGCCTCTGGTCTGCCGCATGGCGCAGGACGTCTGGGACGACGAGACCTGGCACGCGCTCACGGTCCGTTCCGTCGAGGCGGCGAGAAAGCACGGCGAGCTGCGCGTCCTCCCGCCCCTGCTGTTCTCGAGCGCCGCCCTGCTCGCGCTGGAGGGCGACCTCGACGGCGCGCAGGCGGCAGGGGAGGAGGGCATGATGATCGCGGAGGCGACCGGCACCCTGCCGATGCTGCCCTACGGAGCTGTCTTCGCCGCGGCCCTGCGCGGGCAGGAGGAACGGGCCACGGCGCTGCTCACCGCTACCGCGACCGAGGCCGCCGCACGTGCGGAGGGGCACTGGCTGCCGGCGTCCGCGTGGGCCGCGGCGGTGCTGTACAACGGGCTCGGCCACTACGAGCAGGCGCTCGCCGCCGCACAGGAGGGCAGCGCCTACCCCGACGAGCTGGGCCTGGGCTCCTGGTCGCTGGTCGAGCTCGTCGAGGCCGCCTCCCGGGCGAACGAGCCGGGCCGCGCGAAGGACGCCCTGGCCCGCCTGGACGAGATCGCGCGGTCGTGCGGGACGGACTGGGGGCTCGGGTCCGCCGCGCGCAGCCGGGCGCTGCTGAGCGAGGGCGCCGAGGCGGAGGACGCCTACCTCGAGGCGATCCAGCGGCTGGGCCGCACCCGCCTGACGGCGCTGCTCGCGCGGACCCGCCTCGTGTACGGCGAGTGGCTGCGCCGCGAGCACCGCCGGACGGACGCGCGCGAGCAGCTGCGGCTCGCGCACGACGTCCTTGCCGGATCCGGGATGGAGGGTTTCGCGCAGCGTGCGCGGCGCGAGCTGCTGGCCTGCGGCGAGACCGTCCGCGTGCGGACGGCCGATCCCGCGGCGGCGCTGACCGAGCAGGAGGCCGAGATCGTGCGGCTCGCGGTGGACGGCGGCACCAACGCCGAGATCGCGGGCCGGCTCTTCATCAGCCCGCGCACCGTGGAGTGGCACCTGCGCAAGGTCTACACGAAGCTCGGGATCAGCCGCCGCACGGAGCTGCGCCAGGCGCTCCGCGCGGTCTGAGCCACGCCAGGGTGCGGACCAGGGGGACACCCTGGTTCGCCAGGGGCCCGGGCCGGGCGACGGTGAGCACGAACGAGCACCGACCCGGCAGGAGAGCCACCCCATGATCGACAGAAGAACTTTCGGCAAGGCCTTCGGGCTGGCAGTCGCGTCCGCCACGGCGCTCGGCGCGGCTCCGGCAGCCGCCGCCGGGCCAGGCTCCGGCGGTCCGAGCAGCCCGGCCCCGACCGAGGTGCCCGAGCTCCCCGTGGCTCCCGCGTTCGAGCGGATGCGCCAGGTGGACGCCGGTGAGCTGAACATGGGCTACGCCGAGCTCGGGCCGGCGAACGGCCGGCCCGTGGTCCTGCTGCACGGCTGGCCCTACGACATCCACAGCTACGTGGACGTCGCGCCGATCCTCGCCGCGCGCGGCTACCGGGTGATCGTGCCGTACCTGCGCGGCCACGGGACCACCACCTTCCGGTCGGCGTCGTCGTTCCGCAACGCCCAGCAGTCGGTCGTGGCCCTCGACGTCATCGCGCTGCTCGACGCGCTGCGGATCAAGCGCGCGGTCTTCGCGGGGTACGACTGGGGTTCCCGCACGGCCGACATCATCGCCGCGCTCTGGCCGCACCGGGTCAAGGCGCTCGTGTCGGTGACCGGCTACCTCATCACCAACCGCGAGGCCAACGAGAACCCGATCTCGCCGATGTCGGAGTGGGCGTGGTGGTACCAGTACTACTTCGCCACCGAACGCGGCCGCCGCGGGATGGAGAACCCGGAGTACCGCGTCGAGCTGGCCCGCCAGGTCTGGACCTTCAGCTCCCCGACCTGGACGTTCGACGAGGCGACGTTCGCCCGGACGGCGGCGGCGTTCAGCAACCCGGACTACGTCGACGTCGTGATCCACAACTACCGGTGGCGGCTCGGGCTCGCCGAGGGCGACTCCCGGTACGACGCGCTCGAGCGCCGGCTGGCCGCGAGGCCGACCATCGGTGTCCCGACGATCACGATCGACGGCGAGCTCGACCCGTTCACCCCGCCGGGCGAGGGCTCGATGTACCGGTCCTACTTCACCGGCCCGTACGACCACCGCACGTTCCGTGGCATCGGGCACAACGTCCCGCAGGAGGCGCCGGCCGAGTTCGCCCGGGCCGTCGTGGACGCCGACGCGCTGTGACCGCCGCAGTTCCCGGCCCCCGGGACCAGGGGCCCGCCGGGCGGCCGATGGGCCGCCGGATCGTGCTGGCGATGCTCGGCCTCGGCGCGGCGGGCGTGGCCGTGGGGCCCGCCGTGCAGCGCGGCCTGAGCGGCATGCGCTCGGCCCTGTCCCGGGTCGCCCCGGGCACGGTGCCGGACGCCCGCGGGTTCCGCTACTTCAGCATCGTCGGCTCCGTGCCGCGCAAGGACGCCACGACCTACCGGCTCACCGTCGGGGGCCTGGTCGACCGGCCGGCGACGTACACGCTCGACCAGCTCGCGGCCCTGCCGCAGACGACGGTGGTGCACGACGCCGTCTGCACCGACGGGTGGCAGGTCGACGACGTGCCGTTCACCGGCGTCCGCCTCGGCGACCTGCTCGACGCCGCGGGCGTCCAGGGCAAGGGCACTGCCGTCCGGTTCACCTGCTTCGACGGCGCCTACTCCGAGAGCCTCACCCTGGAGCAGGCCCGGAGGCCGGACGTCGTGGTCGCGCTGCGGATGTTCGACGAGCCCGTCCCGCACGACAGCGGCGGCCCCGTGCGGCTCTTCGTCGCGCCGATGTACTTCTACAAGTCGGCCAAGTGGCTCTCGGGCATCGAGGTGACCGAGGAGGTCGAGCAGGGGTACTGGGAGGACTACGGCTACCCGGTGGACGGCTGGCTGCCCGGTGAGGAGCCGGTCGGTGCCTGACGAGCCGCGGTTCGTGCTCCGGTTCAGCCCGGCCGAGCGGGCCGTCCATCGCGCGACCGGGCTGCTGTTCCTGGTCTGCGTGCTCACCGCGACAGCGCTCTACGTACCGGACGTGGCGCAGCTCGTCGGCCGCAGGCACGTCGTCGAGACCGTGCACGAGTGGTCGGGGATCCTGCTGCCCGCGCCGGTCCTGCTCGGCCTCTGGTCGCAGGCGTTCCGCGCCGACCTGCGGCACCTCGACCGGTTCACCGACCAGGACCGCCGGTGGCTCGCCGGGCTCCGCTCGCCGGACCCGTACCGCGGGCGGCTCGCGGGAAAGTTCAACGCCGGCCAGAAGCTCTGGGCGTCCTGGCTCGCCGGGACGGTCCTGGTCATGCTCGGCACCGGCCTGCTGCTCTGGTTCAAGTTCGCGCTCGGGTTCGTCCCGCGGGCCGGCGTCGTGCTCGTCCACGACGTCGGCGCTTACGCCCTCGTCATCGTGACCGCGGGCCACGTCCTCAAGGCGCTCGCCGACCCGGAGGCCCGGCGCGGCATGCGCACCGGGTCCGTCCGGCGGTCGTGGGCGGAACGGGAGCACGCCCTGTGGCTCGGCGAACCGGGTCAGAAGCCGAAGTCCCCGATCCCGCCGTCCCCGGCATAGGTGCTCTCCTCGTCGCCGTCGGCGGCCCAGGCCTCCCAGACCAGGGACGACGCCGCGTAGGCGGCGACCGCGCCCAGGATCGCGGCGCTCACGGCACTGCCGAGCGCCGCCCCGGGCGCGTCGGTGCCGAGCATCCGGGCGACCTCGCCGCGCCGGCGCGCCTCGGCCCGCGACGCCGACCGGGCCAGTGCGGCCGGCGTCGCGTCGGTCGGCCGTTCGTCGGCGCTCGCCGCGGAGGCCAGCCGCTCGTACACGGCAGCACGCTGCTCCGGGCTCAGTCGCCCGAAGGCGTCGGCGTGCACGCGTTCGACGACCGCGGGCGGCGCAGATCCGAGCATCTTCTCGTAGCGGTCCAGTGCGAGGGCGTCGGCGGCCGCCGCCCTCGCCGACCGGCGCGTGAGGCGGTCAGACCAGCTCATCGTCGGCCCCTTCACGTGTGCCGTCGGCAGGAACGAGGCGATAGCCCCGCTCGGCGAGGGCGCGGGCCATGTGGGTGGCGTACCACTCGGGCCAGGCCTCGTCGTACACGCCGCCGAGGTCCTCCTGCTCGTGGATGCCGTGCGCGGCCGCCGCCTGCCGGAGCAGGTCGAGCAGGATCTCGCGGGGCTGGGTGTGGTTCGGGATGTTCACCGGTGTCTCCATGGTGCGCTCCGTCGGCCTCGTGCGGTCAGCGGCCGGGGAGACGGTCGACGACCTGCTGGAGCACCCACTCGTTGCCGTCGGGGTCGGCGAACGACGCGAAGGACGCGTAGCTGTCGTGCTCGGGGTGCGGGCCCGGGACGCGGTGCGCGGTGCCGGCCCAGTGGAAGACGCCGTCCTCGTCGTGCCAGATCTCGCTGATGTCGGCGCCACGCTCCTTGAGCTCGGCGCGCGCCGCGGCGAGGTCCGTGACGATCAGGTGCAGGCCCCGGACTGACCCGGGCGCGGCGTCCGTCAGGTGCTCGCCGAAGATGATCGAGGCGGGGGAGCCGGGCGGCGTGAGCTGCACGACGCGCAGGCCCCGCTCGGTCGAGAAGTCGGCGTCGTGCCGCCAGCCGAGCCCCTCGTAGAAGGCCTTGGTGCGGTCCACGTCCGACACGGGCAGGACGACTACCTCGAGCTTGAGCTCCATGATGTTCTCCGTTTCCTGGGGTGTTGCTGGTTGGTTGATCGGTCGGTTGGTCGGTTGGTCGGCGGGCTGCCGTGGGGTACGTGGCGCCGCGGTCACCTGGCCTGGAGCGGGCCCGCGAAGGACTTGCTCAGGGATGCCGGGGCGACGAGGGGCAGCAGAGCCGCGAGGAGCTTGCGCTGGAGGGTCTGGGGCCGGCGGGTCAGCTCCACGTCGATGCGGCTGCCGTCGCCCGCGGGGGAGACCTGGAAGACCCAGCCGCCGCCCGGACCGAACACCTTCGAGTCCAGCGTGGTGATGTCGACGCGGCCGCGCTCGGCGTCCCACTCGTAGCGGGCGCGCTCCCAGGCCGCGGCCGTGCCCTCGGTCACCTCGGCCCAGGTGTCTCCCTGGGCGTGCACCGTGAGGTGGTCGGCGTCGATGCTCGGCCACGCCTCGGCCCGGGCCGGGCTGAAGTCGGTCAGCACCCGCAGGGCGGCCTCGGGGGCGAGCGAGGAGTCGAGGTGAAAGCGGACTGCGGCCATGTGAGGCTCCTTGATCCGGGTAACCACTCTGAACGGTTACTGCGATGACAGAAACTGTGACACAGGTCGAGTAACCCGTCAAACTGGTTACAGGGACTTGTGCGTCACACTGGTCACCGGTCAGAATGGTTACGTGAACCACGCCTTCCCCTGCGGCACGCTCGCTCTCGACTTCCTCGGCACACTGCGCGCCCGCCGCAACCCCGTGCCCGCCGAGAAGCTCGGCACGCCCGCGCTCCTCGACGACTGGTTCGTCGAGTCCGGGATGCTCGACGGTGCTCCCGGCGCTGACGAAGCGGACCTCGTCGCAGCGCTGGAGCTGCGCGAGTCGGTGTACGCGCTCGTCGAGGCGCGGATCGCGGAGCGCCCCCTCGACGTCGACGGCGACGCCATCGCCGTCCTGAACCGGCACGCCGCCCAGGCGCCGGTTGTGGTGCAGCTCGGCCCGTCCGGTGTGCGTCACTCGGGTTCCGCTGCGCAGGGGCTGGCGGCGATCGCCCGCGAGGCCGCCGAGATCCTCGGCGGTCCGGACGCGGCTCTGCTGCGGGAGTGCGGCCGGCCCGAGTGCACGCAGGTCTACCTCGACCGGTCCCGCGGTCACCGGCGCGAGTGGTGCGCCATGCGGACGTGCGGCAACCGGGTCAAGGTCTCGGCCTACCGCTCCCGCCACCGTGACTCGGGTGCGGGCGCTGCGGCACCGGCGTCGTCCCGCGTCTGATCCCGCCGGGCGGCGCATCGCAAGGTCCGCCTCGATCAAGCGCTCGCGCCCGGAATCCGCGTGAGTTCCATGCCCGGCCGCATGGTGGAAGCGGACCTCTGCGAGATCGGTCGCTTGACGCCTCCTCCCCCGCGGTGTCACACTCGTCGACATCACCGGAAACGTTTCCAGATTGCTTCACCCCCACACTGGAAACGTTTCCAAACGAACCAGCCCGACCTCACGACGAAGTGGAGTGACAGTGTCGTCATCACGCGCCACCCTCATACAGGTGGCGGAGCGCGCCGGGGTGTCGCTCGCGTCGACCTCGCGGGCGCTGCACGGCACCGGAGCGAGCCCTGCGATGGTGGAGCGGGTCCGCGCCGCCGCCGCCGAGCTCGGCTACAGCGCTGACGCGACAGGCCGGTCGCTACGGATGAAGCGGACCTTCCAGGTCGCGTTCGCCGTGGCCGACATCGGTAACCCGGTTTACGTCGAGATGCTCACCGCCATCCACGAGGTCCTCGCGCCGCACGGGTACCGGGTCGTCGTCATGTCCACTGGCCACACCGTGGCCTCCACGGTCGACCTGGTCCGCAGCCTCGGCAGCGGGTTCGTTGACGGCCTGATCGTCAGCCCGCTGCGCACCGACGACGCCCTCGTCGAGGCGATCAGGCAGGCACCCGTGCCCGTCGTCGTGATCGGTCGCTCGCTCGAGAAGCAGGGGATCGACTCGGTCTCCACCGACTCGGCGGCCGGCATCGGCCAGGCTGTCGCCCACCTGGTGGAGATCGGCCGACGTCGCATCGGCTTCGTGAACGGGCCGCTGGACACCACGCCGGGCGCCGCTCGCCAGCGCGGGTTCGACGCCGCCACGAGCTCGCCCGCGTTTGCCGGGGACCACGCAGAGACCGAGCGGGCCGACGACTTCACCGTCGCCGCAGGGCTCGCCGCCGGGCGCCGCCTGTTGTCACGAGACCCGGAGGCCGGGCCGTTCGACGCCGTCGTCGCCGCCAACGACCTGCTTGCCATCGGCGTCATCCGGGCCGCGGGGGAGCTGGGCCTGTCCGTCCCGCGCGACGTCGCCGTCACCGGGATGGACGACACGGAGATCGGCAGGGTCTTCCAGCCGAGCCTGACCAGCGTCTCCCTCGGCTCGGCCGAGCGTGGCCGCGCGGCGGCGCAGCTCGTCCTGGACCGGGTCGGCGACGTCGTCGAGCCCGCCCAGCAGATCGCCATCGGGCCGCACCTCGCCGTGCGGGAGTCCACCGCCCAGGAAGAGAGCGCACGATGACCGCCGTTACCTCGCCCCGGGCGCCGTTGCCGGCACCCCGGCCCGGTCGCCGCCGCGGCCCGAGCGGCCTGGACCGCGCCAGACGCCGCGAGGCGGCGGCGCTGGTGATGCCGTCCCTGCTCCCGATCCTGGTGCTGTCCGTGGCGCCGCTGCTGATGGGCGTGCTCCTGGCGTTCACCGACGCCGAGCTCGTGCGCCGCCCGGACTACCAGTTCGTCGGGGTCGACAACTTCACGCGGCTGGCCGGCAACTCGTTCTTCTGGGACTCGTTCCGCATCGGCATGATCTGGGCGGTCGCCGTGACCCTCCTCCAGCTCGTCGCCGCGCTGGGCCTCGCGCTCCTGCTCAACTCCGGGCTGCGGCTGCAGGCGCTGACCCGGGTGCTGGCGCTCATCCCGTGGGCGATGCCGCCGGTGGTCGTGGCGATCATGTGGAAGATGATCTACTCGCCCAACGCCGGGCCGCTGAACGCGTTCCTCGGCTCGCTGGGCCTGCCGGACGACGTCAACTGGCTCGCCGACTTCTCCACCGCGCTGCCCGCCGTCATCGTCGTCGGCGTCTGGGTGGGCATGCCGCAGACCACCGTGACGCTGCTCGCCGGCCTGCAGCAGATCCCGGCCGAGCTGCACGAGGCGGCGTCGATGGACGGCGCCGGGGCCTGGCGTCGGTTCTGGGCGGTGACGATGCCGAGCCTGCGACCCATCGTCACGTCGATCACGTCGCTGAACTTCATCTGGAACTTCAACTCGTTCTCCCTGGTCTACGTGCTGACCGAGGGCGGACCCGGCGGCCGCACCATGCTGCCGATGCTGTTCACCTACCTGGAGGCGTTCAAGAACCGCAACATCGGGTACGCGGCGGCGATGGGTGTCGTGCTCGTCGTCGTGGTCGTCCTCCTCCTCGCTCTCTACCTGCGGTCGCAGCTGCGCGACGACCGCGCCGAGAAGAAGGGCTGAGCCGATGCGCGTTCTCGTCCGCCCCGCCCAGTACGTGGCGCTGGCCTGTTACATCGTCTTCCTCGGCTTCCCGCTGCTGTGGCTGATCTCGGCGTCGGTCAAGTCGTCCGCCGAGCTCAACTCCCTGGTGGTGAACCTGCTGCCGCAGGAGTGGCACTGGGAGAACTACGCCGAGGCGCTCGCCCGCCAGGGGCTCGTGAGCTCCGCGGGGAACAGTGCGATCGTGGCGCTCGCGTCCACCGCGCTCGTCATCCTCATCGCCCTGCCGGCCTCCTACGTGCTGGCCCGGCTCAAGGGCGCGATCCGCGCGGCGGGCGTCGGCTGGATCCTCGTGAGCCAGGTGTTCCCGGTGATCCTCGTGGTGCTGCCGCTGTTCCTCATCCTGCGGACGATCGGGCTCACGGACAGCCTCGTCGGGCTCATCCTCGTGCACACCACCTACACGATGCCGTTCGCGCTGTGGATGCTGCAGGGCTACGTCGCGGCGATCCCCGTGGACCTCGAGGAGGCCGGGGCGATGGACGGCGGCAGCCGCCTGGTCGTGCTGCGCCGCATCGTCTTCCCGCTGCTCGCCCCGGGCGTCGTGGCGACGGCGATGTTCAGCTTCGTCTCCTCCTGGAACGAGTTCTTCTTCGCCCTCGTCCTGCTGCAGTCACCCGAGAACTACACCCTGCCCATCACGCTGTCGACGTTCATCGGCGGCGAGGGCAAGGTCGCGCTCGGACCCCTCGCGGCGGGCTCCGTGCTCGCCGCGATCCCCAGCATCGTCTTCTTCTCGATCATGCAGAAGAAGCTCGTCGGCGGCCTCATGGCAGGGGCGGTCAAGGGATGACTGCTCCCTCCGTGCCCACCGCCCACCCAGGCCGCACCGGCACCACCTACCCGAAAGGCAGAACCATGAAGTCCCGTGGAGTGTTCATCGCCGCATGCCTCACGTCCAGCACCCTCCTGCTCGCAGCCTGCGGTAGCGGGGACGCGGCCGACGACGGCCCCGTGACGCTGAAGTTCCAGGCCCTGTCCGACCAGCCCGCCGCCATCGCGGCGACGGAGTCGATCGTCGAGGACTGGAACGCCGAGAACCCGGACGTCCAGGTCGAGATCGTCCCGGCCGGCTGGGACGGCGTCTACGACAAGCTGATCACCCAGTTCAACGGGGGCGCCGCGCCCGACGTCATCCACTACGAGGCCGCGAGCATCGTGTCCTTCGCGCGGGACGGCTACCTCGCCGACCTCACCGACCTCATGTCGGAGGAGCGCCGCGCGGACATCCCCGAGGGCATCCTCGACTCGGTGACGGTCGACGACCAGGTGGTCGCCTACCCGACCGAGCTGCAGTCGTACGTCGTCTTCGCCAACCGCACCCTCCTGGAGGACGCCGGGGTGGAGATCCCGACCGGCGACACCATGACGTGGGACGAGCTGCGCGAGATCGCGAAGGCCACCACCGAGGGCGACGTCTACGGTCTGGGCTGGGGCCTGTCGAGCCCCACGGCGGCGTTCATGTCACTGGCGCCCGGCTTCGGTGGCACCTACTTCGAGGGCACCGGGGAGGACGCCGCCCTGACCGTCGGCGAGGGTGAGATGGCCCTGCCCGAGCTGGTGCACACCATGGCGTACGAGGACAAGTCGATCCTGCCGGTCACCATGACCCAGTCGGGTTCCGAGGCCATCGCCTCGTTCTACGCCGGGCAGACCGCGATGACCGTGCAGGGCTCCTACCAGGCCGCGAACATCAGCAAGGACGCGCCCGAGGGCTTCGACTGGGTGGCGCTGCCGCCGCTCGCCGGACCCGACGGACCGCAGCAGGCGGCCAACCCGCAGACGCTGTCGGTCAACATCGACTCCGAGCACGTCGAGGAGTCTGCCGAGTTCATCGAGTTCTTCACGCAGACGGAGAACCTCGCGGCGCTCAACGAGGCGGACGCGCTGATCCCGGCGACGACGTCGGCCCAGGAGGCCATGACCGAGAAGCTCGGCGACGAGAACGGCTGGAGCACGATCCTGGCCGGGGGCCAGAACTTCGTCTCGGCCCCGTACCTCTTCGCGGACTCCTACGCGCAGTGGAAGGACACGGTGGCGACACCGGCCTACCAGCGCTATCTGGCCCAGGAGACGGACGAGACGGAGCTCGCCGACCAGCTGCAGAGCGGCTGGGCGGAGATCACGCAGTAGCCGAGCCGTGGTGTGCAGGACGACGTGTACCGAGGAACGACGAAGGAGCGCAATCGTGAGCTGGTTAGAGGACCGGTCGGTGGCAGTGATCACCGGTGCCGCCGTAGGGGACGCCCTCGGCGGCGCCACCGAGGGCTGGACACCAGCTGCGATCGAGGAGCGGCACGGGGGCCGAGTGCGCGGCATCGTCGGCCCCTGGTACCCGAACTGGCAGGACGCGCGCCCCATCGCGCCGTACCACAAGGGCGACGGGCACATCACGGACGACACCCTCATGACCAGGGCGCTCGTCGAGGTGTACGCCAAGCGGCGCGAGCACCTCGACGCGTACGCGATGGCCGAGGACCTGGTGCCGCTCATGATCGGCGAGCCCCGCTGGATCCCCGAGCTCGAGTCGACGGCGCTGCTGCTCCAGCGGGTCTTCCTCGCGGAGAAGTGGCTCGTGGCCCGGCTGCACTACGGGCACGTGGACCCGCGCGAGGCGGGCGTCGGCAACGTCGTCAACTGCGGGGCCGCGATGTATGTCGCGCCGGTCGGGCTCGTGAACGCGGGCGACCCGCGGGGCGCCTACGCGGAGGCCATCGACCTCACGGGTGCGCACCAGTCGAGCTACGGGCGGGAGGCGGCGGGCGTGTTCGCGGCGATGGTCGCGGCGTCCGTCGACCCGGGCGCCACGCTCGACGACGTCGTCGCCGCGGCGCTCGACGTCGCGCACGACGGGACGGCGGCGGCGCTCCGTGCGGTGGTGGACGCGGTCTCGGGCCGGACCGCTGCGCCGGCGACCGACGACGAGGAGCGCGAGCTCGCGCGCGTGGTCCGCGAGGCCGTCGCGCCCTACGACTCGGTCGGCCCGGAGTACCGGCAGATGTCGATGGACGCCCGGCGCCCGTCGCGGACCAAGTCGATCGAGGAGCTGCCGGTCGCCCTCGGCCTCCTCGTCGCCCACCGCGGCGACTACCGCGGCGCCGTGCTGGCCGCGGTGAACTACGGCCGCGACGCCGACTCGATAGCAGTCATGGCCGGGGCGGTGGCCGCAGGGCTGGGCGGGAGCGGCGTCGTGCCCAGCGAGTGGCTCGACGAGATCGAGTCCGCGAGCAAGATGGACGTCCGGGAGACCGGGCGGCTCATGGCCGGCGCCGCAGCCGACATCCTGCGCGCCGACCGGGAGCGGGCGCTGAGCCGCCTCGCGGCGATCGACGCCGTAGGGACCGGTGAGCGCGCATGAGGCTGACCTGGGCCCAGCCCGAGGACCTGCTGGCGCACGAGCTCGTGCAGTCGGCGGCCGAGGGCAAGGACGTGACCGGCGTGCGCGACCGCTGGGTCGCGGCGGGCGGCGACCCGGTACCCGCGGTGAGCGGCGCCAGGCCGGTCGCGGCGTCGCCCGAGCTCCGCGCGCTCGCGCGGCTGCTGCTGGCAGAGCTGGCGGCCCGGCCCGCGCCGTCGGCCCCCGAGGAGCCGGACGGGTGGGACGAGATCGCCGCCCTGCTGCCGCCCGCACCGGATCTGCCGTGGCGGCCCGCCGGACCCGACCCCGACGCGGCCTACGCCGCGCGCGTGCACGGAGCCTGGACCGGCCGCGCGGCCGGCTGCCTGCTCGGCAAGCCCGTGGAGAAGCTTTCCCGTGAGGCCATCGAGGAGATCCTGCGGTCCACCGGCCGGTGGCCGCTGGACCGCTACTTCACCGCGGTGGGCGTGCCCGACGACGTCCTGTCCCGCTGGCCGTGGAACCGCCGCTCGGCGCCGACGTCGCTCGAGGAGAACATCGACGGGATGCCCGAGGACGACGACCTCAACTACCCGATCCTCGCGCTCGCGCTCCTGGAGCAGCACGGCCGCGGGTTCACCACCGACGACGTCGCGCAGCTCTGGCTCGACAACCTGCCTGCCGGGCGCACCTTCACCGCCGAGCGCGCGGCGTACCGCAACATCCTCGACGCGCGGCCCGTGCCCGAGACGGCGACGCACGACAACCCGTTCCGCGAGTGGATCGGTGCGCTGATCCGGACGGACCTGCTCGGCTGGGTCTCGCCCGGCGACGTCCGCGAGGCGGCCCGGCTGGCCTGGGCCGACGCGCGGCTCAGCCACACGCGCAACGGGGTGTACGGGGCGGCGTGGGCGGCCGCGCTCGCCGCGTCCGCGATGGTGTGCGAAGGCGTGGAGGACGTGCTCGACGCCGCCGACGCCGTCGTCCCGCCGGACAGCCGGCTGGCCGCCGCCGTGCGGCTCGGGCGGTCGCTCGGACGCGAGTGCGACGGCAGCGAAGCGGGCGTGCGCGCCGGCCTGGACCGGATCCACGCCGAGTACGGGGACCTGCACTGGGTGCACGTGCTGAACAACGCGGCGGTCATCGCGTTCGCGCTCAGCGCGGGCCGGGGCGCGTTCGGGCCCAGCGTCTCGATCGCCGTCACCGCGGGGTGGGACACCGACTCGGCGGCGGCGACAGTGGGCGGGGTCGTCGGGGCGCTGCTGGGCGCCGACGGCATCGGCGAGCGGTGGACCAGGCCCCTGGACGGCCGCATCGCGACGTCGCTGCCGGGCGGCGAGCGGCGCATCGACGACCTCGCGGCGCGGACGATCGCGCTGGCCGGGCGGCTCGACACCGGAAAGGCATCATGACCTACACGTTCGACCCCCTCGTCCCGCGACCGATCGACCGGCCGACCGAGGTCGCGACCGGGCCGCTGAGCCCCGAGAGAAGCGCGGCCCTCGACGAGGCGAAGATCTTCTCCGGGCCCGCCGACCCGGCCGACCGGCCCGCCTGGCGCGAGACCCTGCGGGCCTGGCGCGCAGACGCCCGCGAGCGCCACGGCTACACGGGTGCCGCATACGCGCGGCCCGAGGCTGCCTGGGCGGCCAGGTGCAGCACCGTTGCGCAGGTGTGGCTCTGGGACGAGCTGCTCTACTCGTTCGAGGAGAGGCGTTTCACGCCGGACCGGTTCCTCGCCGACGCCGGCGAGCGCTTCGGCGGGCTCTCCGCTGTGGTGCTGTGGCATGCCTACCCGGTGATCGGGCTGGACGACCGCAACCAGTGGGACTTCTACCGGGACGTGCCGGGGCTCGCCGGGCTCGTGACGACGCTGCACGACGCAGGCCTGCGCGTGTTCGTCGACTACAACCCGTGGGACGTCGGCACGCGCCGCGGTGCCGACGATCTGACCGAGCTGGCCGCCGTCGTGGCCGAGCTCGGGGCGGACGGCGTCTTCCTCGACACCCTGAAGAAGGCCGAGCCGGAGCTCGTGGCCCGTCTGGAGGCGGCGCGGCCCGGCATCGTGCTGGAGGGCGAGTCGAAGCTGCCGGTCGAGCGCATCGAGGACCACTCGTCGTCGTGGGCGCAGTTCTTCGCCGACTCGCCCGTGCCCGGTGTGCTGCGTGCGCACTGGTACGAGCGCCGGCACATGCAGCATCACGTGCGGCGCTGGCACCGCGACCACTCCGAGGAGCTGCAGTCCGCCTGGCTCAACGGCGTCGGCGTCATGGTGTGGGAGGTCGTGTTCGGGGTGTGGGTCGGCTGGTCCCGGCGCGACGCCGCGACGGTGCGCCGCATGGTGACGGTCCAGCGGGCGGCGGGCGACCTGCTGCTCGACGGCGAGTGGACGCCGCTGGCCGGGCTCGCGCCCGACGCGGAGTCCGCCGGCGTGTACGCGTCGCGCTGGGAGCTGGACGGTGTGACGCTCTGGACGCTGGTGAACCGCGGCGAGGCCGACTACGCGGGGCCGGTGCTGGACCCGGACGCTCCCGAGCGGACGGCGGGCCGGCTCGTGGCGCTCACCGGCGCCTCGGCGGCCGCGGACGTCGTCGTGCCCGGGCGGGGCATCGCCGCGCTGCTGCACGTGGCCGCGGACGCCGAGGAGCCGCAGTGGTTGCCGGACCTGCTCGCCGCCCTCGCGGACGCGCCGCACGACGCCGATGCGCGGTTCCCGCACAAGCTCGCCCGCCGCGTCGGTCCGGCCCGCGCGTCCGACAGCCCTGGGCGGACGGCGGGCGAGCCGGACGGCGACGTCGTCGTCCTGCCGCAGGGCCCTTACGCGCTGACCGTGCGCTACCGCGCCCGGGAGACCGGCATGTACCAGGGCGCGCCGTACGTGGACGAGTGGAAGCCGCTCCCGCCGCGCCTGCACGACGCGCGGACGCTGCAGCGCGACGGCGTCCTGGCTGCGCCGGTAGCGGTGGCGTCCGCCGAGGTGACCAACGCGCAGTTCGCGCAGTTCCTCGCCGCGACGGACTACCGTCCCGCCGACCCCTACCGGTTCCTGGCGCACTGGGCCGACGGCGGCGCGTCCGCCGCGGACGGGGACGCGGTGACGTACGTCGACCTCGACGACGCCCGTGCGTACTGCGCCTGGCGCGGAGGCCGGCTCCCCACCGAGGACGAGTGGCAGCTCGCGGGCGAGGCGCGTCCGGCGCTGTTCGGGGTGGAGCGCCCCGGGCCTGCGGTGTGGAGCTGGACCGAGAGCGAGCACAGCGACGGCCGCACCCGGTTCGTCATGCTCAAGGGCGGGAGCGACTATCGCGCCGCGGACTCGGACTGGTACGTCGAAGGCGGGCGGCACGCCCCCGACTACGCGGTGAAGCTCCTGCTGCCGGGCCTCGGGCTCGCCCGGAGCGCCACCGTCGGGTTCCGGTGCGCGTGGGACCTGCCGCCGTCGGCCGCGGACGGGCAGGCGACCGCATGAGCGTCTCCCGCGATCCCGCCGCCGGCGCCCTGGCCGGGCTGCGCGTCGTGGACGCATCCACGCTGTTCGCCGGGCCGATGGCGGCCATGCACCTGGGCGACCTGGGGGCGTCCGTGGTGAAGGTCGAGCACCCCACCAAGCCCGACCCGTCGCGCACGCACGGTGCGGCCAAGGACGGCGTCAACCTCTGGTGGAAGACCCTGGGCCGCAACAAGCGCACGGTCACCGCGAACCTGGGGTCGGACGGCGGGCGCGAGGTCTTCCTGGCGCTCGCCGAGCAGGCGGACGTGGTGATCGAGAACTTCCGGCCCGGCACGCTCGAGCGCTGGGGCCTGGGCTACGAGGAGCTGTCGGCCCGCAACCCGCGGCTCGTGCTGGCCCGGGTCTCGGGGTTCGGCCAGGTCGGTCCGTACCGCACGCGCCCGGGGTTCGGCACGCTCGCCGAGGCCATGAGCGGGTTCGCGGCGATGACCGGCGAGCCCGACGGACCGCCCACGCTGCCGCCCTTCGGCCTGGCGGACGGCGTCGCGTCGCTCGCCACGGCGTTCGCGATCATGACGGCGCTGACGGTGCGGGAGCGCACGGGGCACGGACAAGTGGTGGACACCGCGATCGTCGAGCCGATCCTGGCGATGCTCGGGCCGCAGATCACGCGGTGGGACCAGCTCAGGACCGTGCAGCCCCGCACGGGCAACCGGTCCAGCAACAATGCCCCGCGCAACACCTACCGCACGAGCGACGGGCACTGGGTGGCGGTCTCGACGTCGGCCCAGTCGATCGCGGAGCGGGTGGTGCGGCTCGTGGGCCGGCCCGACCTGGCCGACGAACCATGGTTCGCGCGCGGCGTCGACCGGGCGCAGCACGCGGACGAGCTCGACGAGGCGGTCGGGGGCTGGATCGCGCTCCGGACGCGGGACGAGGTGGTCGCGGCGTTCGAGGCGGCGCAGGCCGCGGTGGCCCCGGTGTACGACGTGCGGGACATCGTCTCCGACCCGCAGTTCCGGGCGCTGGGCACCATCCACGAGATCGAGGACCCCGAGCTGGGGCCGATGCTGATGCAGGGGCCGTTGTTCCGGCTCTCCGAGAACGACGGCGTCATCCAGTTCACCGGGCGGGCGCACGGCGCGGACACCGATCTTGTGCTCGACGAGCTGGGGTTCTCGCCCGAGCGCATCGCCGAGCTGCGGGGGGAGGGGGCGGTATGACGCCGCTGACCCTCCTGTACGTGCCTGCCGACCGGCCCGACCGGGTCGCCAAGGCGTTGACCTCGGCGGCTGACGTGGTGCTGGCCGACCTGGAGGACGCCGTCGCGCCGTCCCGCAAGGACGAGGCGCGGGGCAACGTCGTCCGGCTCCTTTCCGACGTGCCGGTGGACAGGGCCGTCCAGGTGCGGATCAACCACCCGAGCACGCCGTGGCATGCCGACGACGTCGCGATGCTCGCGGCGCTGCCGCCCGACGTCGGTGCGCGGATCCCCAAGGCCGAGTCCGCCGACGAGGTCCGGGCGCTCGCCGCCGCGCTGCCCGGCCGGGCGTTGCACCTCCTGGTGGAGTCGGCGCTCGGCGTCGAGCGTGCTTTCGAGCTGGCGACGGCGTCGCCGCAGGTCGCGTCTTTGGGGTTGGGAGAGGTGGACCTGCGCTCCGACCTGCGGCTGGACGGCGACGGGGGGCTCACCTGGGCGCGCAGCCGCGTCGTCGTCGCGGCACGGGCTGCGCGGCTGCCGCCGCCCGTCATGTCGGCGTACACGAACGTGCGGGACCTGGACGGGCTCGCGGCGTCGTGCCGCGCGGGTCGCACGCTCGGCTTCTGCGGCCGGACGGCGATCCATCCGGGGCAGCTGGACACGATCCGGGCTGTTTTTCTGCCCTCCGCTTCCGAGGTCGCGGCGGCCCGGGAGGTCCTGGAACGGGTGGGGGACGCCGCGACCGAGGGCGTGGGCGCCGTCGCACTGGCGGACGGGACCTTCCTCGATGTCGCGATGGTGGAGCGGGCGCGGTGGGTGCTGGAGCTGGCTTCCGCGGGCTAAAGAACTTGCTGGTGCTGCGAGGGTGGCGGGGTGACTGTTGAGGAGACTCTGGCCGGTTGCCTGCTGATCACCGGCACACCCGGGGCGGGAAAGACGACGGTGTCGCAGCTGGTCGCAGAGCGGCTGCCGCGGGCCGCACGGGTCGACGGGGACGTGTTCGGGATCATGCTCGTCAGTGGCCGGGCGAACATGCTCGACGCGGCGGGGCGCTGGAGTCCCGGGCCCGACGGGCAGCATCAGCTGCGGCTCCGGATGATCAACCTGTGCTCGGTGGCGGACAACTTCGCCGAGGCAGGGTTCACGCCGGTCGCCGACTCCGTCGTCGAGACCAGGGAGGAGCTGCGCTTCATCGCCGGGCGGTTGCGGGCGCGGCCGCTGATGCTCGTGGTGCTGTGCCCGCCTCTCGAGGTGGCGCGGCACCGGAACGCGACCCGCGCGGTCGAGACCCGGGTGGACTACGACTTCGCTCCGCTGGCGCGGAACCAGCGGCGGGAGCTGGGCGACCTCGGGTGGTGGCTCGACTCCGGGGAGCAGACGGCGGAGGAGACCGCCGACCTGATCGTGGCCGAGGCCGCTCGGCGGGCCGTTGTGCCGGAGTCGGTGCTGCGGCCCTAGGGGGCGGGGACGTGCTGGTTCTGCTGCTGGCGTACGGGGGCCGCTCGGCGAGCGATGCGAACGGGTGTGCCATATGTTGATGCCATGACGTCAGCTGGAGATGCACCTGGAGCGGGCGACCAGCCCTGCGGGCCGGTGCTGCCCTCTGGCGGCGGTGCGGTGCTGCGTGCGGCCGATGTTCGGGCGCTGCGTGAGGCGCTGGCCAGCATGATCCTGCCAGGCGGCACTGACACGGCGTCGTCCGTCTCGAAGCAGGCGCAAGCCGAGTGGGTGGATCTGCTCGGTGAGCTGGAGGCCGTGAAGAACACCGTGACGGCTACGCAAGGCCGGCTGGCGGTGGCGCTGGAGGAGGCCACGAAGGCGGACGAAGCGCGGCAGGGCATCCGGGCCGAGCGGCAGGGTCGTGGTGTGCCGAACCAGGTAGGCCCGGCAATGCGGCTCAGCCCGCATGCGGGAGGGGCGTTCCTGGGCACGGCGCGGGCATGGATCACCGATATGCCGCACACCTTCGACGCGCTGCGCACCGGCGTGCTCTCGCAGTGGCGCGCGACGCTCATGGTGCGCGAGACCGCACACCTCTCGGCCGAGCACCGAGCGCAGATCGACGAGCAGATCTGCGGGCCCGCGAACCTCGCGGCACTTGCCCGGACGGGCACCCGGCGGCTGATCGCCCTGATCAAGGAGCTGGCGGGCGAGCTCGACGTACATGCCTGCGTGAAGCGGAACGCGAAGGCCGTGTCGGAGCGGCGTGTCTCCGTGCGCCCGGCGCCCGATCTGATGGTCTACCTGACCGCGCTGGTGCCGATGCAGCAGGGTGTGCAGGCGTACGCGCAGCTCAAGGCCCACGCTGATACGGCGAAGGCGGCCGGCGACGAGCGGGGTGCCGGTCAGATCATGGCCGACACCCTGATCGAACGGGTTGCCGGCCGCGAGCCGGGCAAGGCCGACGAGGTGCCCGTCACGATCAACCTGCTGGTCAGCGACCAGACGCTGCTCGCCGGTGGTGAGGAGCCGGCAGTCGTCGTGGAGGGAGCTGCCGCCGGTGTGGGCGCGGTCCCGGCACCGGTCGCTCGCGAGCTCGCCGCGCACGGGATCGGCGCCGACGCGGCCTGGCTCCGCTCGATCTATGTCGATCCCCGTGGACGCCTGCTGGCGACCACGTCGGTGTCCCGGTTCTACCCGCCTGGCCTTTCCGCACTGCTTCGTGCCCGTGAACAGGGCATCTGCGCCACGTCGTGGTGCGACGCCCCGGTGCGGCACATTGACCACGTGACGCCGTTCGCCGAGGGTGGTCGGACCAGCCTGGGCAACGGCCAGGGCCTGTGCGCGCGCTGCAACCACGCGAAGCAGGCGCCGGGGTGGAGGCAGAAGGCCACCCAGATCGACGGCCGGCACGCGGTCGAGACGGTGACGCCGACGGGGCACACCTATGTCGCCGTCGCGCCCAGGCCGCCGCGACCCGTGAGAGCCCAGTCCGCGGACGGTGCGAAGCAGCCGATCCACACCGAGCAACCGGCACCGGGCTGGACCCCTGCCGTCGGCATGGGCCCACCCGGGCGTATCCCGGGAAGCCGCTACTCGATCGGCTGTCATTCCGGTCCAGACCGAGGCGCGATCGCCTACCGGCCCGTCCGGAACACGGGTCCGGGCCGTCGGCCACCTCGGCGCGCCCGCCCCGCAGACCTCTCCTGGGAGTATCCAGGACCTGAGCGATAGCTGGTTAGACGATCCCCGGGAACAGCGCATAAGCCACCACGGTGATCGAGTTGTTGAGCGCGTGCACCACCACACCCGGCCACACTGAGTCGCTGCGCCGGCGAAGCTCGGCGGTGATGATCCCGACGATGAACGCGGTGGGCAGCACCACGTTGATCCCGTGCAGCAGGGCGAAGATCGCTGCGCTCCCGACGGTCGCGATCACCGGCCCGTACCGGAGCAGGCCGGTGGTCACGACGCCGCGGAAGAGGAACTCCTCGCCGATCGGCGTCAGCACCACCAGCCCGATCGCGGTCACGACGAGAAGCCATACCCCGCTGCTCGCCCCGGCCGCATAGCTCGCCTGGGTGTCGGTCTCGGCGTCGGTCAGTACGACGAAGAGCGGGGTGAGCACACCCTTGGCGAGCAGCGCCACGACACCACCGGCGACGCCGATCCACAGCCAGCGCGCGCTCGTCCGCCGTACGCCGAACGCCTGCCAGGAGCGGTGCCGCAACGCCGCCGCGGCGCCGAACCCGGCAAGCCCTGCCACGCCGGAGAGGCACGCCAGGGCGGCGCCGCCCGCCGGGCTGGTCAGGTCGATCAGCCCGCGGGTCGCGAACGGCAGCCCGAATCCGACCAGGGCCATCGCGGCGATCCCGACCAGGATCTCGGGCCAGCCCGGCCGGGCGATCCGCGAGTTGGTGCCAGTAGTGGTTTCCATGCCGCCAGTAGAAACCGTGTCCTTGGCACAGGGTCAACCGCAGGCGCCGTGACCCGTGAACTTCAGGGCACCAGCACGATCCGCCCGAACACGGTGCCCGCGTCCATCTGCCGGTGCGCCTCGGCCGCTTGGGCCAGGGGCAGCACGTCGTGCACGACGGCGTGCAGCTCGCCACGTGCCGTGGCGGCGAGCACCTCGGCGCGGACGATGTCCCGGGCCGGCGTGGCGACGCTGTCGAGGCTGAACGTCGCGAACGACCGGGACTGCTGGAAGGTCTTCAGGAGCATGCCGCCGACGTCCGCCGGGGGCATGCCGGCGACCGCCCCGACCACGACCAGGCGGCCGTTCGGCGCGAGCCGGTCGATGAACCCGGCGGTGTCCGGTCCGCCGACGATGTCGATGATCACGTCATAGGACGCCGGGGCTCCCGGATCGCCGGCACCCGAGCGGTCGAGCACGTGAGTGGCGCCCAGGTCACGTAGCCGCTTGCCGCGCTCGGCCGACGACGTCGTCACGGCCACGGCGCTCGCGCCATCACGGGCCGCGAGCTCCACGGTCGCGATGCCGATGCTTCCCGCGGCGCCGCGCACCAGCACGGACTCACCGGCCGTGAAGTGCGCGTGGGCGAGCGCGAAGTGCGCGACGGTCGCCGAGCCCCCGACCGTGGCCGCGTCGATCGACGACAGCCCGTCGGGGAGCGCGACGACGTCGCCCAGCTGCGCGAGCGCCTGCTCGACATACCCGCCGATGCGCATGAACGCCCACACCCGGCGTCCGATCCATGACCGGTCGACATCCGGGCCGACCTCGGTGACCGTGCCGGCCACCTCGCTCCCAGGAATCAGCCCCTCGGTGAAGCCGTACCCGCGGAGGGTCCCGCGCCGGATGACGGCGTCGACCCCGCCTACCCCGATCGCCTCGGTCTCGACCACCACCTGACCCGGTCCGGCGGTCGGCGCAGGCAGATCGGTCACCGCCATGCCGCTCGGGTCACCGAATCGTTCGATCGTCACTGCTCGCATCATGTGTCTCCGTTGCGCTCTTCGTGGGTGCTCCGCCGGCGACGTTAACGGACGGGGGCGTCCGTTTGGCCGAAGTGAGAGCGACGGCCGAACCGTTGCTTCACTTCTCCGCCGCTCCACCTGGGCGACCCCGCCGCCGGTGGTTCCACGGCGGCACTTCTCTGACTAGGGTCAGAGATATGACGCTCGTCGATACGGTCCGCCGCTTCAACCGCAGCTACACCCAGCGCATCGGCGCCCTGGAGGAGTCGTTCCTCGGCACGGGCCGTCCGCTCGGCGCGTCGCGCCTCCTCTTCGAGGTCGGGCCCGGCGGCGCGGCGGTCCGGGAGCTGCGCGAGCGGCTGGACCTTGACTCGGGCTACCTGACCCGGCTCCTGTCCCGGCTGAGCGACGACGGGCTCGTCGAGGTGCTGCCCGACCCGGCCGACCGGCGTCGGCGGATCGTGCGGCTCACCGCCGTGGGGCGGACGGCGTACCGCGAGCTGGACGAGCGCTCCGAGCAGAAGGCGCGCACGCTGCTCGAACCACTCACCGAGCGCCAGCGCGCCCGGCTGGACGAGGCGCTCGGCACCGCCGACCTGCTGATCCGCGCGGCGACCGTGCACCTGCGCGTCGTGGACCCGGTGAGCGAAGCGGCCACCGCGGCGCTGGGGGAGTACTACGCCGAGCTCGACCGGCGCTTCCCCGGCGGGTTCGTGCCCGACCCGCCGCAGCACGGCGCCGACGCGCTGCGCGCCCCCGGCGGCGCCTTCGTGGTCGCGACCAGCGACGGCGCCCCCGTGGCCTGCGGCGGGGTGCGCAGGTTCGACGAGGTGACGGGCGAGATCAAGCGGATGTGGGTCGCGTCGAGCTGGCGCGGCGCAGGCCTGGGCACGCGGCTGCTCCGGCGGCTGGAGAGCGAGGCGCTCAGCCTGGGCTGCTCCCGCATCGTGCTGGACACCAACGGGGCGCTGACCGAGGCGATCACGATGTACGGCCGGGCCGGCTACCACGAGATCGCGCCGTACAGCCAGGACAACCCGTACGCGGAGCTGTTCTTCGAGAAGCCGCTGGGCTGACCGCCCGGGATGCGAGCTGGCTCCCGGCGCGACACGGTGAACGCCTGGTAAGCAGAACCGAGGGAAGGAGCGAGACATGGCTCAGCAGACAGTCGCAGACGTCATGACCCCAGCACCGACCACGATCGGAATGTCCGCAACGCTGGAGACCGCCGCCCGCACGATGGCCGCGCAGGACGTGGGTGCGCTGGTCGTGCAGGCGGGGAACACCACCGTCGGCATAGTCACCGACCGGGACCTCGTGGTCCGGGGCCTGGCCGAGGGGCTCGGCCTCGAGGCGATGGTCGGGGAGGTGGCGAGCGAGGAGCTGCTCTCGATAGGACCCGGCGTCCCCGTGGAGACGGCGGTAGAGCTCATGCGGGTTGCCGCCGTCCGGCGTATCCCCGTGATGGACGGCAACGACGCGGTGGGCATCATCTCGATCGGCGACCTCGCGGTCGAACGAGACCCGACGTCCGCGCTGGCCGACATCTCGGCGGCCGAACCAGACTACTGAGACCTGAACAGGACTGAGTGCTGTGGGCCACCCGCAGAACTCCTGGATCGTGGCGCGGCCGGCCGGGTACCTCTCGGCCGGCCGTCGCATCTGGGTGCGCCACCCGCGCTGGTCGCTCGCGATCAAGGGGGCGCTCGCGGCCACACTGGCCTGGTTCGTCGGAACCCTCGCGCCCGCGCCCTTCTCCGAGTACCCGTACTACGCCCCGCTGGGCGCCGTGCTCGCCACCACCAGCACCGTGGTGCGCTCGGTGCGCGAGTCCGTCCAGACGGTGGCGGCGGTGCTGATCGGTGCGGCCATCGCGCGGGCCGTCGACCTCCTGCCGCTCCCCGGCCCGCTGGAGATCGGCGTCGTGGTCGGTATCGCGCTCCTGTGCGTGGGCTGGCGCATCTTCGGCGACATGGGGAGCTGGGCCGTCAACTCGGCAATCTTCGTGCTCATCCTCGGCTCCGGCGACGGGATGGGGTTCATCGGCTCCTACGCGGGCCTGATCGTGGTCGGCGCGGCGATCGGCATCGCCGTGAACCTGCTGCTCCCGCCCCTGCCCCTCACGCCGTCCGAGGTCGCCCTGACCCGGCTGCGCGACGAGCTCGCCGAACAGATCGAGACGCTGGCGGCCGGGCTCGAGGACAGGGGCACCCTCGACCCCGACGCGTGGGAGGACCGCCGCCACGGCCTCATCCCGACCATCGAGAGCGCGCGGGCGGCGGTCGGCCAGATGCACGAGGCCTCACGCGCCAACCGCAAGGTGCGACGCACCGGCTACCGCGACTGGGTCGCGTCCCAGACACGCCGTGCCGGCGCCCTGGGTACGGCGGCCGAGGTGGTCGACGAGATAGTGCGCCTGCTCGTCGAGTGGGAGCGCGACGGGCGCGAGGACGTGGCGCTCGGCCGGCAGTTGAGGCCCACGTTCGCCACCACGCTCCGCGCGTTCGCCGCGGCGCTCCGTGTCGCCGAGACACAGGACGCGGCGAACGGACCGGACGGCGGGGCCGCGGCCCAGGAGGCCGCCGACGCCGTGCGCCGGCTCGACGAGGCGCTCGACGAGCTCCGCCACCAGGTCCGCGAGACCCGGCGCACCTCCGAGCAGGACTACTTCGTCGCGGGAGCGCTCATCATCGACCTCGCGCGCGGCGCCGACGCCCTGCGCCTCTGACAGCCGGCATGCGAGCGGCAGGCCACCGGGGCATGGTGGAGATGTCGGTGAAGCAGCCCGCCGTCGGCCCTACCGAGGGAGGAGTGCGACATGGTTCAGAGAGTCGCAGATGTCATGACCCCAGCGCCGACCACCGTCGACGTGACAGACACGATCGAGGCAGCCGCCCGCGCGATGGCCTCGGAGGACGTCGGCGCGCTGATCGTCCGGTCCGAGTCCAGGATCGTCGGCATCATCACGGACCGGGACATCGTGGTCCGCGGCCTCGCCGAGGGGCGTGGCCTCGACGCGACGGTCGGCGAGATCGCGAGCGACCGCCTCGTGACCGTCGGCCCCGGTGACCCCGTCGCCACCGCCGTCCAGGTGATGCGCGACGCCGCGGTGCGGCGCGTACCGGTGATGGACGGGGACACGGCAGTCGGCATCGTCTCGATCGGCGACCTCGCCGTCGAGCGCGACCCGTCGTCGGCGCTCGCGGACATCTCCGAGGAACCGCCGAACCGCTGAGTCGGCCATGAGCCCGACGTCGGCGGCCCGCATGCCCGCCCACCGCACACGCATCCCTACGCCCGCCCACCGCACGCCCGTCGACCTGAGCCCGAGTGAGGCCGCACGCGTCGTCGGCCAGGTGCTCGCGCCGCTGGTCGCCCAGGGCGCGATCATCCGCCGGCCGCGCGCGACCGCGTGGGCGGAGCGGCACCAGGCCGACCGCACGGCGCGCGCCGTCCTGGCCGGGCTGCGGGAACGGCACGACCGCGCCCCGCTCGCCTTCGGCGTCGGGCCGCGGCGGTTCGTCGTGGTCACGGAGCGGGAGGACGTGCGCCGCCTGCTCGAGGACTCGCCGGAGCCCTTCTCCCCGGCCACGAAGGAGAAGCGCGGCGCGCTCGCGCACTTCCAGCCCGAGGGTGTGCTCATCTCGTCCACCACCGAGCGCTGGCACCGGCGGCCGTTCAACGAGCGTGCGCTGCAGATGGACCAGCCGGTGCACGACGACGGTGCCGCCTTCGTCGATGCGGTGCGCCGCGGCGTGGTGGACCTGACCCGGCAGCTCGACACGACGGGGCGGTTCGACGCCTACGCCTTCCACGAGGCGTGGTGGGGCATCGTGCTGGAGGTGGTCCTCGGCACGAAGGCTCGCGGGGACCGCGAGCTCGTGGCGATTCTCAACGCCCTGCGGCGTGATGCGAACTGGTCGTGGCTGCACCCGAGACGCACGCGTCTCCGCGAGGAGCTGGAGCGCCGGATCGCGTCCTACCTCCGCGCGCCCGAGCCCGGCTCCCTCGCCGCCTCGGCCCACCGCAGCGGCCCCGCGACTGCGGTGGGTCAGGTGCCGCACTGGCTCTTCGCGTTCGACGCCGCCGGCGCGGCGTCCCTGCGGGCGCTGGCGATCGTCGCCGCCCGGCCCGAGGTCCGCGAGCGCGTGCTGGCGGAGGCGGGCCAGGGCGGCTCGGCAGCGTTGTGGCAGGCGGGGCAGGGCCCGGCGCTCCTGCCCTACGCCCGGGCCTGCGTGCTGGAGTCGGTGCGCCTGTGGCCGACGACGTTCGTGGTGCTGCGCGAGTCCACCGGCCCGACGACCTGGGGGCGACGGATCCTGCCCGCCCATACGGGCTTCGTCGTCGTCAGCTCGTTCTTCCACCGCGACCCGGCCGAGCGGCCGCACGCCGACGCCTTCCTCCCGGAGGCGTGGCTCGACGGCCGCAACGACGGCGACTGGGGGCTGGTCCCGTTCAGCGGAGGGCCGGCCGCGTGCCCCGGCCGGAACGTGGTGCTCCTGGTCGCAAGCCACCTGCTGGCGCGGCTGGCGACGCGGGACCTGCGCGTGGCCCGCGGGCGGTACCTGGCCCGGGACCCGCTGCCCGCCACCGTGGACCACCTGGGCCTGCGCTTCCGGATGGCGGGGAGCGCCCGAGGGGGAGGTGTTGCGTAGTGGACCAGCCGGGGATGCTGCCCGGTGTGCCGCACCTGCGGTCTCTCGCGGAGGTGGCGGAGCTGGTCGAGGCGGTGTCGCCGCTCTATGTGCGCTTCAGCGGGGGACCGGTGGCCGATGCCGCCACCGTGAGCCGCGACTTCGAGAGCGGATGCCTGCTGCCTGGGCTCAGCGTCAACCCTCTGGCGCCCGAGCCGTGGTGGGACCGGAAGCTCGAGCACTGGCTGGCACGCCAGCTGTGCCAGTACGCCCACCTGCTGACGCCCGACCGGTACCCGTGGGCGCTGACCGGCGACATCGTGGGCCGCGGGCCGGACTGCGAGCCGCTCCTGGTCGCGACCACCGCCGTCGCGACCATCGACCAGTCGGTGGTCGACGAGGCCGCTGAGACGTACGAGCGGGAGTTCCACCCGGGCGCCGACGGGCGGTGACGCCGCCCGGTCACGACCGGCCGTAGTGCGTGACGAAGTCCTCGACGGCGCACGCCGCCGCGCCGCGCGCCCAGTCGACGAACCGCAGGGGGCGCAGCTCGATGGCCGAGCGGGCCGCCGACCCGAAGGCCCGCTGCTCGAACGCGGCGCGCACGTGCGGGTCCATGACGTCGTAGTCCCGCTCGTCGTCGGCGGGCTCCGGGCTGCTGCCGATGGCCTCGCCCGTGATGACGATGTGCTGGGCGCCGAGCAGGTTGGCGATGGTGGCGATCCCGGTGCCGACGGCGCTGCCGGCCTCGGCGAGCACCCGGACGGCGTCGGGCTGGCCGGAGCGGGCGAGCTCGGCGACGTCGCCGATGCCCAGCCCGGCGAACCCGGCCTGCGCCATGCGCTCCAGGATCGAGGCCGACCCCGCGATGGCTTCGACGCAGCCCCGGTTGCCGCAGTGGCACAGCGGGCCCTCGGGGTCCACGAGCACGTGCCCCACCTCGCCGGCCACGCCGAAGCTGCCGTGCACCACCTGGCCGTTGACCAGCAGCGCACAGCCGATGCCGGTACCGACGGTCACCAGCGCCAGCGAGGACAGCCCGCGCCCCACGCCGTACCAGCGCTCGCCCGTGAGGAGCGCGCGGACGTCGTTCTCGACAGTGGTTGCCAGGCCGGTGCGCCGGGCCACCTCCTGGCCGAGCGGCACGTCCCGCCAGCCCAGGAACGGTGAGTAGGCCACGTGACCCGAGGCGGCGTCGACGTCGCCCGACACGGCCAGTCCGACGCTGCCGACCTCGGGGCGCCCGGACCGCAGGCGCTCCACGAGGTCCGCGACCTGCGAAACCAGGGCCTCGGGTCCGTGGTCACCCACGGGAACGGTGAGCTCGTCCAGCACGCGGCACCGCAGGTCGCACAGCACGCCGAACATCTGGTCGGCCGTGACCTTGATGCCGATCACCAGGTGCGCCTCCGTCCGCACGGTCACCACCGTGGCCGGCCTGCCGAGCGCGCCCTCGGTGGACGCGCGGCCGCCGGTCTCGTCCAGCAGCCCTGCCTCCAGCAGCGGCCGCACGGCCCGGGTGATGGCGCCGGGCGTGAGCCCCGTGTCGGTGGCCAGGGCGGTGCGCGACGCGTCGCCGGTCATGACGAGCTGCTGGAGGACACGCGTCCCGGCCGGGCTCAGCGTCGGCGCCTGGGGTCTGGCGGGCATGCGCCGACTCTAGCCGGGTGACTTAATTGACAGCAACAAAAAAAGACTGTTGAGTGTGCCGCACCCAGCAACGTCGCCGGAGGAGCCTCCATGTCAGTCAAGTCCGAACCCGTCCGGACCCGCAGAGCCGCCCGTTCGTGGCTCGCCGTGGGCCTGGCCCTCGCCGTCGTCGGCACCGTCGGTGCGACCCCCGTGACGGCCGCACCCCTGTCCGCGTCCGACATCCCGCCGTCCGCCGCCCAGCCGTCCGCCGCCGTCGAGGCCGAGGCCACGCAGGTGGTCCTGGACGGCGCGAGCCGGTCCGGCTGCTCGTCCTGCTCGGGCGGGGGCAAGGTCGGCAGCATCGACCCGTCGTCCACCGTGTCGGTGCCGGGCGTCGTCGCGCCCGAGGCGGGTTCGTACGACGTCACGCTGCACTACCTCAGCGGCGACGACACCCGCGCCCTGACCGTGACGCCCGACGGCGGCGACACCGTCGCCGTGCCCGTCGCGTCCACGGGTGGCTGGGACCGGGTGGGTACCGTCTCGGTGACCCTGCCCCTGCACGCGGGCGAGAACCGGCTGACCCTCAGCGCGCCGGCCGGTTCGCTCGGACCCGACCTGGACCGCGTGGTGGTCGCCGGCGCGACCGCGAAGGACTACGCGCTCACCGACCCGGCGGCGGCCGACCCGGTGCCCGTCGACCCGACCCCTGCAGCCCCCGGCCCCAGGCACGTCACGCTGCGGGGCGGCGACGTCACCGTCGACTACTCCCTCTCCAGCGGCACCGCCGACGCGCGGTGGGGACGGCACCGGGCTGTGACCGGCTTCTACAGCGGCGTCCGCCTCGGCGACGAGTTCGTCACCACCAAGCAGTACGACGGCGCCTGCCGGCTCACCGGAACGCGCACGGTCACCTGCGCCAAGCCGGGGCTGCCCACGCTGCGGCAGGTCTTCGTGTTCGACGGCGACCGCTCGTTCTCGGTGCGGCTCGACGTCACCGGCACGGACGGCCCCGTCACCACCTCGATGATGGTGCCGGTCATGACCGACCGGCCCGGATCCGTGGATCTCGGGCGCGACGGCGACAACCGGATGGTGCTGGTGCCGTTCGACAACGACCACTGGGTCCGTTACGAGACGCCCGCCATCCAGGACGTCACGCCCGCGGAGCGCAGCTTCGAGGTCACCTCGTTCATCGACGACGTCTCGCGCCGCGGCCTCGTGGTCGGCTCCCTGGACCGGGACACCTGGAAGTCCGGCATCGTGGCCGACGGGAACGCCGACGGCGGGCTGGACCGGCTGCAGGCCGCCGCGGGTTTGACCGACTGGAGCTACGACTACGGCGACGGCCTGAACAAGTACCAGTTCAACCGTGAGCTCAAGCCGCACGGCGACGTCAGCGGCGCGACGGTGAGCTCACCGCGCATGTTCGTGGGCTACTACGCCGACTGGCGCGAGGGCATGGAGACGTTCGGCCGCGCGGCGGCCCAGGTGGCGCAGTCGCGCACGTGGTCGGACGGCACGCCGTTCGGGTTCAACAGCTGGGGCGGGCTCGGCGCACGCGGGGGCGACGCCGCCGTCATGGACGAGGTCTCCGAGTTCCTCGCCGAGGAGACGCCCGCGTTCCGGAACACCAGGTCGGCGACGGGGCCGTACGTCGGCGTCGACTCGTACTGGGACAAGATGCTCGCGCCCGAGTACTCGTTCGAGAATCCGGACACCTCCTGGGCGGAGCTCGAGCAGTACGTCGCGGACGTCAAGGCCCGCGGCCAGGAGCCGGCCCTCTACTTCCAGCCGTTCGCCAACTTCTGGAAGGAGGGGCTCGACGAGCAGATCGGCGGCACCAAGCTCTGCGACACGTGCGAGAACCAGACGTACCGTGAGATGGCGCTCAAGGTGAACGGCGTGCCGGTGAACATCGACGGGGCGTGGGCGCTCGACCCGACCAACCCCGGCGTGCAGAACCGCGCACGGATCGCCCTGAGCAAGTTCCGCGAGCTGGGCGTGCGCTACGTCAAGCTCGACTTCCTGACCCACGGCTACGTCGAGGCCGACGACTGGTTCGACGAGTCGGTGCACACCGGCCAGCAGGCGTTCCGCCAGGGCATGGCGCAGGTCGTGGACCACGTGGGCGACGACATGTTCATCGACCTGGCGATCTCGCCGCTGTTCGCCTCGGAGTTCGCGCACGCCCGGCGGATCTCCTGCGACGTGCACGGCGCCCTGAACAACTGGCACCCGACCCAGCCGGACCGGTACCAGAAGAGCACGGAGTACCTGCTCAACTCCCTGACCTACGGCTGGTGGCTCGACGAGGTCTACGCCTTCAACGACGGCGACCACGTCCAGTTCGGCAACTACGAGTACGACGGCGACGCGAACGCCTACCTGCTCCAGGACCCGTACCCCAGCATCTGGCCCGAGGGGCAGAACCGGGCGCGCGTGACCTCCGCCGTCATCACGGGCATCTACCAGGTCAGCGAGGACCTGACCGCGACCGGCCACCCCGTCATCAAGCAGCGGGCGCGCGACCTGCTGCAGAACCCGCGGATCAACCGGATCGCCGAGCTCGGCCGGTCCTTCGCCCCCGTGCAGGCGGGCCCGGACCGGTTCACCGCCGCCGACACGTTCGTGCTGCGCGACGGCGCGACCACCTACGTCGCGGCGTTCAACTACGGCGCCTCGGCCCGCACCACCGACGTCGCCCTGCGCGACCTCGGCCTGGGCGGCGGCCGGTACGAGGTCACCGAGCTGTGGACGGGTCAGCGGGGCCACGCCACCGGCCGGCTCCGGTCCGCCGTCCCCGGCGAGGACGTGCGTGTCTGGGCCATCACGAAGGGCCGGCACTGATGACGCAGGCTCTCCGCCGCCGCCCCCGCACCGAGCTCTGGGCCGCGCTCGGGATGATCGCCCCGGCGGCCATCGGGTTCGCCGTCTTCTACCTGTACCCCACGCTGCGCGGCGCCTACCTGTCGCTCACCGAGTACAACGTGCTCGGCAGCCCGGTCTTCGTCGGCCTGCAGAACTACGTCGACATGGCGCAGGACGACGTGTTCTGGAACGCCGTCCGCGTCACGCTCCTGTACGTCGTGCTCAACATCGGGTTCCAGACCGTCCTCGCGGTCGGCCTCGCGGTGCTCATGCACCGGCTCACCACGTCGGTGCTGATCCGCGGCAGCCTGCTGCTGCCGTACCTCATCGCCAACGTCGTCGTCGCGCTGCTCTGGTACTGGATGCTCGACTACAACATCGGCATCGTCAACGCGGTGATCGACGCCGTCGGGCTGCCCAAGGTGGCGTTCTTCGGGGACGAGGCCTGGACCATCCCCACCATCGCCGCGGTCAACACGTGGCGGCACCTGGGCTACACGGCGCTGCTGGTGTTCGCGGGCCTGCAGATGATCCCGCGCAGCGTGTACGAGGCGGCGTCGGTCGACGGCGCGGGGGAGTGGCGCACCTTCTGGCGCATCACCCTGCCGCTGCTGCGCCCCGTGCTGGTCCTCGTGCTCGTCATCACCGTCACGGGCGCCTTCCAGGTCTTCGACACCGTGGCCGTGACCACGTCCGGCGGGCCCGGCAACGCCTCGCGCGTACTGCAGCTCTACATCTACGAGCAGGCGTTCGAGCGCGGCCACTTCGGCTACGCCTCGGCCATGTCGGTAGTCCTCTTCCTCATCCTCGCCGGGGCGGCGTTCGCGCAGATGCGTCTGCTGCGCGCCGGCGAGTCCGACCTTTCCTGATGGAGCCCTGATGGGAAACCGAAGCCTTGCCAAGCGGCTCGCACGGATCACCTGGGGACGGGCGCTGGCCTGGATCGTCCTGTGGTTCTTCGTCCTGGCCACCGTGCTGCCCTTCTACTGGATGCTGCGGACCGCGCTGTCCGACAACCACGCGCTCGCCGCGCAGTCCTTCTCGCCGCTGCCCGCCGACCTCACCCTGGGGCCGTTCGAGCGCGTGTTCGGGCTCGCCACCCCCGAGGAGGCGCTCGCGGAGGGCGGGTCGGGCGGGTCGCTGAGCTTCTGGCTCTACCTGCGCAACTCGCTCGTGGTCGCCACGGGCATCACGGTCTTCCAGGTCCTGTTCTCCGCGATGGCCGCCTACGCCTTCTCCCGGTTGCGGTGGCGCGGACGCGACGCGTGGTTCGCCGTGTTCCTCGGCGCCCTGCTGGTGCCGCCGATCTTCACGTCGCTGCCGAACTTCCTGACGGTCAAGTCGCTGGGCCTGCTCAACACGCTGCCAGGGATCATGCTGCCCAGCCTGTTCATGACGCCGTTCGCGATCTTCTTCATGCGCCAGTTCTTCCTCGGCATCCCCCGGGAGATCGACGAGGCGGCGATGATCGACGGCGCCAGGCCGTGGCGCATCTTCTTCCGGATCATCCTGCCGATCTCGGCGGCGCCGGTCACGACGCTCGGCATCCTCACCTTCATCAACTCCTGGAACGACTACTTCTGGCCGCTCCTGGTGGGCCAGACGGAGGAGTCCAAGGTGCTCACCGTCGCGCTGGGCGTCTTCCGGTCCCAGACGCCGCAGGGCGCGCCCGACTGGGCCGGGCTCATGGCCGCGTCGCTCGTGGCGGCCCTGCCGATCGTGATCCTCTTCGCCGTCTTCGGCCGCCGGGTCATCAACTCCATCGGGTTCTCGGGGATCAAGTAGCCCCCGGTTTCCCGCCGTCCTGCCAAGCCCTGCACCACCTGTGAAAGGAAAGTACGACATGAACAGAAGGACGCTTGCGGGTGTCAGTGCCGCTGCCCTCGCGTCGCTCTCCCTGGCCGCCTGCTCGAGCGGCGCGGACGCCGCCGAGGCCGCCGGCCAGATCGACTACTGGCTGTGGGACGCCAACCAGCAGCCCGTGTACCAGCAGTGCGCCGACGCCTTCCACGAGGCCAACCCCGACCTCACGGTGAAGATCACGCAGCGCGGCTGGGACGACTACTGGTCCGCGCTGACCACCGCCTTCTCCTCGGACACCGGCCCGGACGTGTTCACCGACCACGTGTCCAAGTACCCCGAGCTCGTCGCCAACGGGCAGCTGCTGCCGCTCGACGAGCACGTGCAGGACGTCGACCTCGACCAGTACTCCGAGGGCCTGGCCGACCTGTGGGTGGCGCAGGACGGCAAGCGGTACGGCCTGCCGAAGGACTGGGACACCGTCGCGATCTTCTACAACCAGCAGATGGTCGAGGACGCCGGGCTGAGCGAGAAGGACATGCAGGAGCTCGACTGGAACCCGGACGACGGCGGCAGCTACGAGGAGGCCATCGCGCGCCTCACCGTCGACGCCAACGGCGTGCGCGGCGACGAGCCGGGCTTCGACAAGGAGGACGTCGCGGTCTACGGGCTCGGCATCCCCGGCGCGGGGTACGAGAACGGCCAGACCGAGTGGAGCATGTACACGGCCACGACCGGCTGGACCCACACGGACAAGAACCCGTGGGGCACGCACTACAACTACGACGACCCGCGCTTCCAGGACACCATCGCCTGGTGGCACTCTCTCGTGGAGAAGGGCTACATGCCGCCGCTGGAGACCACCATCGGTGCCTCGGTGAACGACAACTTCGGCGCCGGCAAGTCCGCCATCAACATCAACGGCGACTGGATGCTCTCCACCTACTTCGGCTACGACGGGGTCGACGTCGGCCTGGCACCCACGCCCACCGGGCCGAGCGGGCAGCGCGCGAGCATGTTCAACGGCCTGGCCGACTCGGTCTGGGCGGGCACCGACAACCCCGAGGGCGCCGCGAAGTGGGTGGCGTTCCTCGGCTCGACCGAGTGCCAGGACCTCGTCGGTGCGGCGGGTGTCGTCTTCCCGTCCATCACGAGCTCGGCCGAGATCGCCACGGAGGCCTTCGCCGAGAAGGGGATCGACGTCACGCCGTTCACCACGCACGTCGAGGACGGCACGACGTTCCTGTTCCCGGTGACGGAGCACGCCTCCGACATCCACGCGATCATGACCGCCGCGATGGACGACGTGCTGGGCGGCAAGGCCGACGTCAGCTCGCTGACCGAGGCGAACGAGCAGGTCAACGCCCTGTTCGAGTAGTACGGCTCGAGTGGTGCGACACACGCTGGACGACGAGGGGACGGGGACGGCATGGAGCTGAGCACGGGTGCCATCGCGGAACACCTGCGCCGCGGGGGCACGAGTGTGGTGCTGCGGCTGGAGGACACGGAGCTGCCGTGCCTCCTGTACTGGGGCACCGACCTGGGGGACGCGGAGACCGAACCGATCCTGGAGGCGACCGCACGGCCGGTCGGCGACAGCGTGGTCTACGCCAACCCGGTGGTGGCTCTGCTGCCCCGGCACTCCTCCGGCTGGCTCGGCCGGCCGGGACTGGTCGGCTCGCGGGCCGGCCGGTCCTGGTCGGTGTCGTTCGACGCCGTCACGCACGAGGTCGCCGAGGCGGGCACGCCCCGGTGGCCCGACGGCGCCCCTGGCGCCGTTCGCGTGCGCAGCACCGGGACCGACGCCGTGAACGGGCTGGTGGTCACCACCGAGCTGGAGCTGCACGCCTCGGGGCTGCTACGCCTGCGGGCCGGGGTCCGCAACACCGGTCCCGACGGGTACGAGGTGGTCTCCCTGCTGCCGGCGCTGCCGGTGGGTGAGCAGGCGAACGAGCTGCTCGACATGACCGGGCGGCACAGCCGCGAGCGCACACCCCAGCGCAGGCCGTTCGACCAGGGCTCCTGGGTGCGGGAGGCGTGGGGCGGCCGGCCGGGGCACGACAGCGCCACGGTGCTGTGTGCGGGCGAGGCCGGGTTCGGGTTCCGGCGCGGCCGCGTCTGGGGCGTCCACCTCGCGTGGTCGGGCAACCAGGTGCTCACGGCGGAGCGCTCGCCGTCGGGCTGGCGCCTGCTGCGCGGCGGCGAGCTCCTGCTCCCGGGCGAGCGCGTGCTCGCGCACGACGAGGAGTACTGGTCGCCCTGGCTGGTCGCGTCGTGGGGCGAGGGCCTGGACGAGCTGTCCTCGCGCGTGCACCGGTTCCTGCGGGCCCGCCCCCAGCACCCGCGCTCCTCGCGTCCGGTGCTGCTCAACGTGTGGGAGGCGGTCTACTTCGACCACGACCTGCCGCACCTGCTCGACCTGGCGGAGCGGGCGGCCGCCGTCGGCGTGGAGCGCTACGTGCTCGACGACGGGTGGTTCCGCGGGCGCCGCGACGACACGGCGGGCCTGGGCGACTGGTACGTGGACGACGGCGTCTGGCCCGACGGCCTGGCTCCGCTGACCGACCGGGTGCACGAGCTGGGCATGCAGTTCGGGCTCTGGTTCGAGCCCGAGATGGTCAGCCTCGACTCCGACCTCGCGCGCGAGCACCCGGAGTGGCTCTTCGGCACCGGGCGCGGGCCCGGCGTGCCCTCGCGGCAGCAGCACGTGCTCGACCTGGGGCATCCCGAGGCATTCGACCACGTGCTGGAGCGGATGTCGGAGCTGGTGGCGGGGTACGGCATCGACTTCATCAAGTGGGACCACAACCGGCCGCTGGTGGACGCCGGGCACCAGCCGACCGGGGTGCCGGGCGTGCACGTGCAGACGCTCGCCACCTACCGGCTGATGGACGCGCTCAAGAGCCGGTTCCCCGGCCTGGAGATCGAGTCGTGCTGCGGAGGGGGCGGGCGGATCGACCTCGGCGTGATGGAACGCTGTGACCGGGTCTGGGTCTCCGACAACATCGACGCCCACGAGCGCCAGCGCATGCAGCGCTGGACCTCCCTGCTGCTGCCGCCGGAGATGCTCGGCACGCACGTCGGCTCCGCCCGGGACCACACCACCGGGCGGTCCCTCGACCTGGACTTCCGGGCCGGCACCGCGGTGTGGGGGCACCTCGGCATCGAGTGGGACCTGTCCGCGGTGAGCGACGCCGACCTGGACGAGCTCGGCGAGTGGGTGGCGGTGCACAAGTCGCTGCGCGACCTGCTGCACACGGGCGACGTCGTGCGCGCCGACCCCACCGACCCGGCCGTCTGGGTCGAGGGCGTGGTCGCCGCCGACCGGTCCGCCGCCGCCTACCGGGTCGCCATGGTCGAGCACCCGCTCACGGACCCACCGGGCCGGATCGCGCTGCCCGGCCTGGACCCCGACCGCACCTACCGGGTGGAGCTGGTCGCGCCGTCCGACGGTGCCGTGAGTCCCACCGACGCGCCCGCCTGGGTCAAGGGCATCGAGCTCGGCGGCCGGGTCCTCGAGGAGATCGGCCTGGTCTGCCCCCGGCTGGCGGTCGACACGCTCGTGCTGCTGCGTGTGACGGAGGTCCGGCGCTCAGCTGGCCGGGGTGGCGCGCTGGTTCTGCAGGACGCCGGCCAGGAGGACCACCAGCAGCCCGGCTACCGGCACCACGAGCAGGCCGTAGCGCAGGCCCACGGCGTCGGCCACCATGCCGACCAGCGGCGGGGAGGCGAGGAAGCCCAGCCGCATCAGCCACGACACGACGGTCAGACCCGTGCCGGCACGTAGGCCGGGCAGCTCGTCCGCCTCGTGCATGGCGGCGGGCACCAGCGTGGCGCTGCCGAGCCCGACCGCGGCGAAGCCGAGGATCGTGCCCGGCACGCTCGGGTAGGCAAGGGCCAGCCCCATACCGAGCGCGATGATCACGCCGCCGCCCCGGGCGACCGTCCGCTGCCCGAACCGGTCGACCAGGCGGTCGCCGAGCACGCGTCCGACGAACTGGGTACCCACCAGCGCGACGAAGCCCGTGGCAGCCAGGGCGGCGGGGGCGCCGAGCGAGCCCGACAGGTACAGCGTGGCCCACGAGCTGCCGGCGTCCTCCGCGAGGGTGCCGCCGATGGCGACGAGGACCAGCGCCGTGATGACGAGCACGGTGCGCGGGCTGATCGCGGCGCCCCGCAGCCGGCCGTCCGACGTCGAGCTCGTCGCGTCGTCGTCGTCGCCGTCCTTGCCGGGGAGCCGGAACCGCAGCGCCACGAGCGCGACCGTGGCGAAGATCGCCGTGGAGATGCTCAGGTGCACACCGAGCGGCAGGCCGACCGCGATCGCCGCGGCGCCCATGGACCCGCCCAGCACGGCGCCGATGGACCACACCGCGTGGAACCCGTTGATGATCGACCGCCCGTAGCGCCGCTGCACGCGCAGGCCGTGGGCGTTCTGCGCGACGTCGGTGACGGCGTCCATGGCCCCACCCAGGAGCAGTGCGACGACCAGCAGCCCGAACGACGGCGCGATGCCGGCGGCCAGCACGCCCAGACCCGTGAGGATGGTCCCCGCCGCGGCCGCCTGCGCGGACCCGAACCTCCGGACCAGGAAGCCGGCGCCCAGCCCCGCGACGATCGCCCCGGCTGGGAACGCCGCGACGGCGAGGCCGTAGACGGTGTTGTCCAGCTCGAGGGCGGCCTTGATCTCCGGGTAGCGCGGGACCAGGTTCGCGAACAGGGCACCGTTGGTCAGGAACAGGGCGGCGACGGCGGCGCGGGCGCGCCGGTCGGCGGGCTGCGGGCCGGAGCCCGTGGGGAACGACATGCGCACGAGCGTACGCAGGCTGCGCCTCCGCGGAAAAATCGATTCGATCGACCCGGGAAACATCTGGGCCGTCATGGGTGTTGTCCCGGGCGTGAGCAAGGAACTGCACCGCGCGACGGTGGCGGTGATCGGCGGCGGGCAGGCCGGTCTCTCGGCGGCGTACCACCTGCGGCACCGGGGTTTCGTGAGCGCCGTCGAGCAGCCGGACGCCGGACGCACCTTCGTGGTGCTGGACGCCAACCCCGCGCCGGGCGGCGCCTGGCAGCACCGCTGGGAGTCCTTGCGGATGGCGACGGTCAACGGCATCTTCGACCTGCCGGGCCTGGCCCAGCCCGCCGTCGACACGACCGAGGCGAGCCGCGCCGCCGTCCCGCGGTACTTCGCCAGCTACGAGCAGGCGTTCGCGCTCCCCATCCTGCGCCCGGTCCACGTGGTGGCGGTGCGCCGCGCCGACGACGACCCGGACGGCGACCTCGTCGTGACGAGCGACAGGGGCTCCTGGACCACGCGCGCAGTCATCAACGCGACGGGGACCTGGACCAACCCCGTGCTGCCGCGCTACCCGGGGCAGGAGACGTTCGTGGGCCGCCAGCTCCACACCCGCGACTACGTCCGGGCCGAGGACTTCGCCGGGCAGCGCGTGGCGGTGGTCGGCGGCGGCATCTCCGCGCTCCAGCTCCTGGAGGAGATCTCCCACGTCGCGACCACCCGCTGGTACACCCGCAGGGAGCCCGTCTTCCTCGACCGCGAGTTCGAGCCCGAGACCGTGGGCCGCGAGACCATCGCCAAGGTCATGGCCGACGTCGCCGCGGGCCGGCCGACGGGGAGCGTCGTCTCGTACACGGGGCTGGGCTGGACGTCGTACGCGCTCGCGGCGAAGGCCCGCGGTGTCCTGGAGCGCCGGCCGATGTTCAAGGCGATAGAGCCCATGGGCGTACGCGAGGCGGACAACACCTTCACCCCGGTGGACACCATCCTGTGGGCCACCGGGTTCAAGGCCGACCTGGCGCACCTCGACCCGCTGCGCCTGCGCAACGAGCTGGGCGGCATCGCGCTGACCGGCACCCAGGTGGCCGCCGAGCCGCGGCTGCACCTCATCGGCTTCGGTCCGTCGCAGTCGACGGTCGGGGCGAACCGCGCGGGCCGCGAGGCGGCAGCGGCGGTGGTGCGGCTGCTCCGGGCTCAGGTACCGGCCAGCCCCGCGACCAGGTTGATGAGCAGCGCGACGACCACCGTGCCGAACAGGTAGGCCAGCAGGGCGTGCACCTGGGCGACCCGGCGCATGGCCGAGGAGGCGAGGTCCGTGTCCGAGACGGCGAAGCTCATGCCCACCGTGATCGCCAGGTAGGTGAAGTCGGTGTACCGGGGCGGCTCCGACTGGTGGAAGTCGATCCCGCCGACCGGGGCGGTGTAGTAGGCGCGGGCGTAGCGGAGCGCGAACACCGTGTGCACGCAGGCCCAGGAGACCACCACCGCGGCGAGCACCGTGGCCATCGTGATGTCGCCGCTGCCCAGCACGCCGCCCACGAGCGTCACCGCGACGCCTGCCAGGCTGGCCACCGCCGCGAGCAGCACGATCAGGTGCGCGACGCTCCGCGCGGGCTCCTCGCGTACCGCGTGCTCGCTGGTCGCCTCGGGGTCCATCGGGACGATCACCAGCGCGGTCCAGGTCACGAACACCAGCCCGGCCCCGGCCCATCCGCCCAGCAGCGCCGCCGCCACGGAGTCCGGGGACAGCAGCCGGCCCACCAGTGCGGCGACCAGCAGGGCCGTGCCGAGCCGTACCCAGTTCGGGCCGTCCAGCGCCCGGCTCACCCACCGCATCCGCGTCATGCGCACAGTCAACCAGCGGGTGGCCCACGCCACCGTGCGACCACCTGCCGCGGCGACCGGGCGTGTGCGAGGATCGGAGCAGGACCCGGAGGGTCCCCGGACGAGGGTTGCCGTACCCGGTGTGCGAAAAGACGGCAACTGAGGAGCACACCCATGTCGTGGATCGTCCTTGTCGTCTCCGGTCTTCTCGAGGCCGTCTGGGCCACCGCCCTCAGTCGTTCCGACGGGTTCCACAACGTCGGGCCGAGCATCGTCTTCGGGGTGGCCCTCGCCGCCAGCATGGGCGGCCTCGCGTTCGCCCTGCGTGACCTGCCCGTCGGGACCGCCTACGCGGTCTGGGTGGGCATCGGGGCCGCGACCACCGTCGTCTGGGCCATGGCCACCGGCGCCGAACCCGTCTCCGTCGTCCGTATCCTGCTGATCCTCGGCCTGATCGGCTGCGTCATCGGGCTCAAGCTGACGCACTGAGCGCACGTCGGCGCAGCGAGACCGGGCGAGTGAGTCGATCCCGGACGACAATCTTTCGGGTGACCGATACAGACACCTGGTCGCCGACCACGTACGTGCGCAGCGGCGACGTCGAGCTCGCCTACGACTGCTTCGGGGAGCGCGGAGGCGTCCCGCTCCTGCTCATGATGGGCCTCGCGATCTCCCGCTTCTGGTGGCCGGACGGCTTCTGCCGGGCGCTGGCGGACGAGGGGTTCGACGTCGTCCGCTACGACCAGCGCGACACCGGCGCGTCCACCAGGTTCAGCGAGACCGTGCGGCACGGGCACTGGCGCATGCTGCGCACCGGATCGGGCTACACGGCAGAGGACCTGGCGGACGACGCCGTAGCGGTGCTCGACGCCGTTGGCTGGGACCGCGCGGTGGTGTTCGGGCACTCGCTGGGCGGGGTCGTCGCGCAACGGGTGGCGCTGCGCCATCCGGACCGGGTGCTCGCGCTGGTCTCGTGCGACGCCCCGCCGAGCGACGCCGTCGGGTACCGCGCACTGCGTTACCTGCGGTTCGGGCTGGTCGCGCGCAACGTGACGAAGCGCCATCCGGCGGGCCACGCGGGCGACGTCGCCGCGTCACTGGCCATCGCGAAGGGAATGGCGTCTCCGGCCAACCCGTGCGACGAGGTCGCGGCCCTGGAACGGATCGAGCGCGGGCTGGAGGCCGGGCCGAGGGACATGGCCGGGATCGGCCGCCAGCTGCACGCGCGCTGGCGGGGCGCACGGCTGCGCGAGATCCAGGCGCCCACCCTCGTGCTGCAGGGAGCCGACGACCCGCTCATCCGGATGTCGGCGGCCCGCACCGTGGCGCGGGAGATCCGCGGCGCGAAGCTGGTGGTCCTCGACGGCATCGGCCACGACCTGCCGCCGGTGGCCTGGCCGACGATCGCGCAACAGACCCGGCAACTGGTCGACACGTCGGTAAGGTCGCACCGTGACCAGCCTGTCAGAGATCCAGGACCGTGAGCGTTCGGCACTCGTCGACGATCTACGCACGTTGACGTTCGAGCAGTGGCGCTCGCCCACCCTGTGCGACACGTGGGACGTGGAGGACGTCGTCGCGCACCTCGGAGCCGCGTCGATGCTCTCGACGTGGGGATGGATCCGCAGCATCGTGGGTGCGCGGTTCGACTCCGACGTGCACAACCGGCGGCGCCTCGAGGAGTTCCGCGGCGCGACGCCGGCGGCGACCCTCGAACGCTTCGCGGAGACCGGGCCGATCGGGCTGCCCAGCAGGGAGAGCCCGGCGGGACTGGGCGAGCTCGTCGTCCACGCAGAGGACATCCGCCGGCCGCTGGGGATCCGGCACGAGCCGGACGCCGAAGGGCTCCTCGCGGTCGCCCGGTTCTTCGCCGCCAAGGACTTCGCGGTCAACAGCCGGTCGCTGGTCAAGGGCCTGCGCCTCATGGCGACCGACGCCGACTTCCGGTCGGGTTCCGGTCCGGAGGTCGGCGGGCCGCTGCTCTCCCTCGTCCTGGCGATGGCCGGCCGGCCAGCGGTGCTCGACGACCTGAGCGGCGACGGCGTGCCGGAGCTGTCCCGGCGAACCGCTGGTGTCCGGTGATCACGCCGGAGGCGCTGCTGAACGGATGGCGCGGGCGCCGGTTCCTGCTGGAGCTCGCGCTGGGCGCCGAGGCGTTCCACGCGGACCGCGACGGGACGGAGGCACCGCTCGCGCTGGCGGTGATGTCGGCGGCCCACGCCCTTGACCCCAACCCCGGCCAGCTGCACGTGTCGTTCTCCGGCCCCGGCCCGCACGAGATGCCGCCCGCCGCTACTCCCGAGTCCGTGGTGTCCCTGCTGGAGACGGTCCGCCTCGCCGAGGTCGACCACGGCATGGCACTCCGCGTGTTTGCCGACGCGGTGGCCAACGCCCGCTACTGGCAGGAGCCCGACGGCAGCGACGTCCTCGCCGCCACGCCCGTCGTGCGTGCCGCCCTGGGCCGCGTCGCCCGGCACGTCGCCGGTTCGGTGACCGGCATCGAGTGGTGGAGCGCGCCCCTCGACCCCGCCGACCAGCACGCCGTCACCTGGGAGGGCGGCCAGGCGGCGCAGACGCCGCGCGCGGCGGACCGGCTGGCCCGGTGGCGCTCCGACACCACGGTCCAGGAGGCCCGGGCCCGGGCGGAGAGGCTTGCCCGCCCGGAGGCGTCCTGGAGCGGCGAGTGGTGGTCGACCCCGCCGTCCGACCTCGTCCACACCACCAGGAGCCTCGGCGAATTCGGCCCCGTCGGCGTCTGGCTGGTCGAGGACGACATGGGCTGGGAGCGCGCCGTCACGCACCGGGTAGCGACGCCGGCCGGCGCTCGCGTCTACGAGATCGACGGCCCTGACGCATGGACGGCGCTCTGCCGCACGTACCCGCTCGAGGTGACCGAGCAGAAGCGGCACGACTGGTACCGCACCACGGGCCGGGACGGACGCTGGCAGCTGCCCGACTGGACCGCGGTCGCCGTCGACCACGACGCCGTCCACCTCACCGCCGCCGCGTACCTCACGGCGGCTGGGACCGCCGTCCCCGTCGACGACGGCGTCGCGAGCGTCATCGCCGGATGGAACCCCGACGAGACCTACTGGCTCTCCGACGACGCCCGGCCGCAGGAGGACGGCGCGGTGTGGGTATGCGACGACCAGGGCTGGGTGCCCGGGTCCTGATCAGCCCGAGCGGCCGTCCCGGCCGAGCAGCTTGTCCCGGCCGAGCAGATGGCGGAGCGCCGGTTCGAGGGTCGGGTGCCGGAACCTGTGGCCCCGCCCCAGCAGGGCCGCCGGGTACAGCCGCTGGCTGGCCTCGGCGAGCTCTGTCGCGCCCTCCGCACCGAGCAGCAGCCGCGGACCGAAGCCGGGCACGGGCAGGAGGGCGGGCCGGTGCAGCACCCTGGCCAGGGTCTTCGCGTAGGCGGCGTTGCGCACCGGCTCGGGTGCGACGGCGTTGACCGGGCCCGACAGCCCGGCGTCGTAGAGCGCGCGGTGGTAGACGTCCACCAGGTCGTCGATGCCTATCCAGGACTGCCACATCCCGCCGTCGCCGAGCCTGCCGCCCAGCCCCGCCGCGAACAGCGGGTAGAACAGGCGCAGCGTCCCGCCGCGCGGAGACTGCACCAGGCCGGTGCGGACGTTGACCACCCGCAGCCCTGCCTCGGCGGCGCCGGCGGTCGCCTGCTCCCAGTCGGCGACGAGGTCGGCGAGGAAGCCGTCGCCTCGCGCGGCGGACTCGTCGAGCATCTCGTCCCCGCGGTCCGGGCCGTAGTAGCCGATCGCCGAGGCCGAGACGAACACCCTCGGTCCGTCCGGGGTGCGTCCCGCCAGCTCGGCGAGCGCCCTGGTGGGCTCGATCCGGGAGTCGCGGACGGCGGCGCGGTGCGCGGGCGTGAACCGGCCGGCGATCGAGGCGCCCGCGAGGTGGATCACCGCGTCCACGCCGTCGAGCAGGTCGTCCGCGGGGGCGGCAGGGTCCCAGCGGCGTTCGTCGGGTCCGTACGGCCTGCCGCGGACCAGCCGGATCACGCGGTGGCCGGCGGTGGTCAGGAACGGCACCAGGGCGCTGCCGACGAACCCGCTGCTGCCGGTCACCGCGACGACCATCGGCCGGTCGCCGCTGTTCCGCGCGGTGGCCTGCGCCGCCAGGTCCATGCGGAGCTGGCGGTGCCGGTAGGCGAACATGGCGCGCAGCAGCCCGGGCGGCACGTTGGTGTGGAGCGTGTCGGTGATGCGGGTGCGCGTGCCCTCGTCGCGGAGCTCGTGCACGTGCCGCCACCGCACGCCCCAGCGCAGCGGCGCCGAGACCAGCTCGTCGACGAACCGCTCCGGCGGCTCGTAGTCCGAGTGCCTGGCCACCCAGCGCAGCCCGAGGGGGAGGCTCAGCACCGCGTCGCCGTCGGCCAGGGACGTCGCTTCCCGGACCACCCGCATCGGCACCCACGGTGGCGTGAGCCGCAGGACCGCGCCGGGTCGTTCGTGCCAGGCGAAGACCTCGGATCGCGGGTAGGCGACCACGCTCGACCAGGTCAGCGGCTTGACCGGTGTCATGGCAGCCCTCCGTTCCCTAGGACGTACAGGATCAGGATCATGGTCACGGCGGCGCCCACCGCGTAGTTGACCCAGAGGAAGTGCCGCCACCCGCCGTTCGCCCGGGCGGAGTCCTCGTCGCGCAGCCGCGCGTAGGGCAGCGCCAGGGCGAGGTACGGGAGGGCGAGGAGGCCGGCGAGTGCGCCGGGCCGGCCGGTCGTGGCGACCAGGAGGCCGGCGGCGGTCCACGCGGCCAGGGCGAGGCGCACCGTGCGGGCGGCGCCGAGGGCGGTGGCGACCGAGGAGATGCGCCCCTCACGGTCGGGCACGATGTCCTGGACCGCGCCGAAGGCGTGGCTCGCCATGCCCCACAGGAGGAAGGCGCCGAGCACCGCGTACGTCCCGGGCGTGGGGGAGGCCTGGGCCAGCGTGAGCCCGTAGACCGCCGGGCTGACGAAGTGCACGCTGGAGGTCAGCGAGTCGAGCACCGGCACCTCCTTGAAGCGGAACGGCGGCGCGGAGTAGGCGACGAGCGCGAACAGGCTGACCGCGAGCGCCACCCACGACAGCGGCGGGCCGAGCACGACCAGTGCGACGACGAACGGGACGCAGGTGACCACGGACGCGACCAGGATGGTGCGGTGCCGTGCCGGTGGGAGCAGGGCGCCCTCCACGCCGCCCTTGCGGGGGTTGGCCAGGTCGGACGCGTAGTCGAACACGTCGTTGATCCCGTAGAGCGCGAGGTTGTACGGCACGAGGAAGAACAGCGTCCCGATGACGAGCGAGGCGTCGACGTCTCCCGTGGTCAGCAGGTAGGCGGCCGCGAACGGGTAGGCGGTGTTGATCCAGCTCAGCGGCCGTGAGGCGCGCGCGAGGTCAGCGATCATCGCGGCCCTCGAACACTGACCACAGCGCAGGCAGCAGGATGACGGCGGCCAGGGGGTAGGAGAAGTCCTCGACGGGCGCCAGGCCGATCCGGGCCCCGGAGATCTGCGCGTCGGCGTAGGCGAAGAGCCCGCTCGCGATCATGACGTTGTCGAACACGGCGGTCAGGAGCAGCAGGGCGCCGGCGGCGAGCGCGAGGGCCCGCCAGCCGGCGACGGGCCGGCCGGTCCGTCGCGCCGTCCGCCGCGCGACGAGGGCGACGACCGTGGCGAGCGCGAGGAATCCGAGCGCGAGCAGGAGGTAGGTCATCGCCGGCCCTCCGCGCGGTCCAGGACGCGCTGCGCACCCAGGACGAGCACCATCGTGAGCTCGCACAGGAACAGCAGGAACACCAGCTCCTCGAGCGGCAGCTCGGGGGCGAGCATCAGCCCTGTCATGTACTGGCCGGTGCCGTGGAAGAACACGCCGAGCCCGATGCCCGCGAGGTCCCACGCGAGGAAGAACGCGGTGCCGACCGCGAGGACGGCGGCGGCCCGCCCGGGGGACCGCCAGCAGAAGAGCCGGTAGCGGGCGTCGAGGAGCAGCACCCCGGCCGCCGAGAACAGCAGCACGGCGAGGTAGGCGAGGCTCATCAGTCCTCCCGCAGCGGGCCGGCGCTGGTGTCGCCGCGAAGCCGTTTGAGCACCAGCTCCGCGCTGATGAGGCACATGGGCAGGCCGATCCCTGGGATGGTCGTCGCACCGGCGTACAGGAGGTTGTCGACGCGGGACGACACGTTCTTGCCGCGGAGCATGGCGCTCTGCCGCAGCGTGTGGCCGGGGCCGAGGGCGCCGCCGCGCCAGGCGCCGAAGTCGCGTTCGAAGTCGGCAGGCCCGATCGTGCGCCGCACCACCACACGCTCGGCGAGGTCGGGCGTGCCGGTCCACCGCGCGATCTGGGCGATCGCCTGGTCGGCCACGCGCTCCACGCCGGGGTCCCCACCACCGTCGACGCCGCCGGCGCCCATCGTGGTGTCGGCGGGCACCGGGACCAGGACGAACAGGTTCTCGTGCCCGGGCGGCGCGACGTCGTCGGTCGCGCTCGGGCGGCAGACGTAGAGCGACGCCGGTGACGGGACGGACCGGCGGTCACCGAAGATCGCGTCGAACCCCTCCTGCCAGTCCTGGGCGAACAGGAGCGAGTGGTGGGCGAGCGCCGGGAGCTCGCCGCGCACCCCGAGCAGCGCCAGCACGGCGCCGGGACCGGGGTCCCTCCGCCGCCACCAGCGGTCGCTGTGGCTGCGGTGCGCGGGGCCGAGCAGCTCGTGCTCCGTCACGCGCAGGTCGGCGGTCGACACCACGACGTCGGCCTGAAGGTGGTGCGTGCGGCCGGTGCCGTCGTTGACCTCGACGCCGCTGACGGCGCCGTCCGCCACCGTGATCCGTTGCACGCGCTGCCCGGTGAGCAGCTTGGCTCCCGCGCGCTGGGCGACACGGGCGACGGCGTCGATCACCGCGCCGAAACCGCCGCGCGGGTACAGCACGCCCTGGGTCACGTCGAGGTGGCTCATGAGGTGGTACATGCTGGGCGCGGCGCTCGGTGACGTGCCGAGGAACACCGCCGGATAGCCGAGGATGCGGCGTACCCGGTCGTCGGTCGTGTGGCGCGCGATGAAGTGGTCCAGCGGTTCTCCGAGCAGGCGCGCCAGGCGCGGCGCCCGGCGCACGAGGTCCCGGTCCAGCAGCGGCCCGAGCGAGGCGAACGTCGCGTACAGGAACCGTTCGGTGGCGATCCGGTAGGTCTCGGCCGCCGAGTCCAGGTAGGCGCCCAGCTTCGGGGCTGACGGCGGGTCGAGCGCGAGCAGCGCCTCGCGGGCGCCGTCGGCGGGCAGGTCGAACGGCTCGGGGTCGCCTTCGAAGAAGACGCGGTAGGACGGGTCGAGCCGCACCAGGTCCAGCTCGTCGCGGGCGCTGGTGCCGAGCAGCCGGAAGAAGTGGTCGAAGACCTCAGGCATCAGGTACCAGGAGGGGCCGGTGTCGAACCGGAACCCGTCGCGCTGCCACCGTCCGGCGCGGCCGCCGAGCTCCGGCCGCGCCTCCAGCAACGTCACCTCCGCGCCGTCCCGCGCGAGCAGGGCCGCGGTCGCCAGGCCCGAGATGCCGCCGCCCACGACGACGGCCCGCCGGTCCCGGAGGTCGCCGGTCATGCCCGCCCTCCCGCATGCGTGGTGGCGAGGACGGTGGCGACGATGCGCAGCTTGACGGCCGTCGGCACGGAGACCCGGTGCCCGCGCAGCTCGGCGGCGGGGATGTGCCGCAGCCGGTCGTTGAGCTCGGCGAAGAGTCCGGCGGCGAGCGCCGTCGCCCGCCGTGGTCCCGCGGGCAGCAGCGGGATGACGGCGCGGGCGGTGGCCAGGTCGGCGTCGATGTCCTTGACGATCACCGCCTTGTGCTCGTCGTCCAGGTGGTCAGGGCCCGTGCCCGGGAAGTAGGACCGGCCCAGGCGCTCCTCGTCGTCGCCGAGGTCGCGCAGGAAGTTGATCTTCTGGAACGCCGCGCCGAGTCGGCGGGCGCCCTCCTCGAGCTTGCCGCGCGTCGCGGGCAGGACGGGGTAGCCGTGCAGGAAGGCGCACAGGCACATGAGTCCGACCACCTCGGCGGAACCGTGCACGTAGTCGCGGAACTCGCCGACGCTGAGCGCGGCCATCGGGTCCAGGTCGCGGCGCATGGAGGCGAAGAAGGGACGCACGAGCGAGTCGTCGATGCCGACCGTCCGTGCGGTGTTGGCGAAGGCGTGGACCACTATGTTCGCGCTGAACCCGCTCCGCAGGGTCGCGTACGTCTCGGCCTCCAGCCCGTCGAGGGTGCTGCGGCACTCGGCGGGCGCGAGGCCCGCCTCGTGCGCCGGGCCGTCCACTATCTCGTCGGCCACCCGCACGAGCGCGTAGATGTCCTCGATCATCGCGCGGGTCGCGGGCGGCAGCAGCCGGGTGGCCAGGCTGAACGACGTCGAGTAGGCGCCGAGCACGCGGGCCGCCGCGGTGTGGGCGGTGTCGGAGTAGAGCGCGAGGGACGACGACGGGTTCATGCCGCACGCCCCGCGAGCCGGTCGGCGAGGCCGGTGAGGTCGTGCTGGAGGCCGGCGGGCAGCGCCGTCCGGCCGATGGCGGCGACGACCTCTTGTCGCCTGGCCTCGATGAGGTCCGACATCCCCGTGCGGGCGCCGCTGGTGACCAGGGCGTCCCGGAGCAGGTCCGCACCGGGCTCGTCCAGGTTCGGGTCGCCCCACAGGTACCGCACCGCGTTCCAGGCGGGGTGCTCCTCGGCGAACGCGACGAGCAGGGTCCGCTTGCGTTCGCGCAGGTCGCCGGTGGTGCTCTTGCCCGTGCGGCGGGAGTCCCCGAAGACGCCGAGCATGTCGTCCCTGAGCTGGTAGAGCACGCCGAGCGCCGTCCCGACCCGTTCGAGCTCGGCCTTGGTGCCCTCGTCCGCCCCGGCCAGCGCTGCACCCGCGCGCAGCGGCGCGGCGAACGAGTAGCCGCCGGTCTTGTTCTCCATCATCCGCAGCAGCTGCTCGGGGGAGCCGGAGGCGGTGCCCAGGCCGAACGCGACGTCGTCGTGCTCGCCCGCGGCGGCGCGGAACAGGCAGTCCTCGACGATGTCGGTCAGCTCCTCGCGCGCGGACCCGCGGACCCGCGCGACGAGGGCGTACGTGGCGCTGAGCAGCAGGTCCCCGCCGAGGATCCCCGATGCCTGCCCCCAGGCCGACGCGGATCGCTTCGGCAGTCCGCTGGTCAGCGCGTCGTCGGCGAACTCGGCGGTGACGGTGGGGCGACCGCGCCGCCTGAGGTCGCCATCGATGACGTCGTCGTGCAGCAGCAGGGCGGTGTGGAGCAGCTCGAACGCGGCGGCGGCGACCGTGGCGTCCTCCGCGTTCGTGCCGCCGAGGGCCCGGTGGGTGTCGAGCAGCAGCCGGGGACGCAGACGCTTGCCGCCCTCGCTGGAGCGCGCCAACCGCCGCCACAGGAGCGCGTAGTGCTCCGCGAGCGGGGTGGCGCGCCTGATCCGGTCCTCGAAGAACTCGGCCAGGACGGTGTCGACCGCCTCACGGGGGAGGGTCTCGGTCATCGCGGCGCTCCTTCGGTGCAGGCCGCCCCGGTGCCCGACGGCGCGTAGAGCTCCATGTCTTGTGCCTGGCCCACGAACCACGGGGAGAACGCCCAGGGTGTCGCCCGGAGGGCGTCGCCCAGCCGGACGGGGTCCACCCAGCGCAGGTCCATCACCTCGTCCGGGTTGGGCTCCGGCGCCTCGTCGGCGAACGCGACGTAGACGGGACACACCTCGTTCTCCACGACTCCCGAGGCATCGGTGGCCCGGTAGCGGAAGTCGGGCAGCACGGGCCGGAGCTCGCGCACGGCCAGCCCGAGCTCGTCGCGGGCGCGGCGGACGACGGCGTCCTCCATCGGCTCGTCCGGCTGCGGATGCCCGCAGACGGAGTTGGTCCACACCCCTGGCCAGGCGCGCTTGCCGAGCGACCGCCGGGTGACCAGCACCTGGCCCTCGGCGTTCAGCACGTGGCACGAGAACGCCAGGTGCAGCGGGGTGTCCGCGGTGTGCACGAGGTGCTTGAGCTGGGTCCCGACCGGCACGCGGTCCTCGTCCAGCAGGACGACTCTCTCTGGCAGCACGTGCCCTCCTCGGTGATTTAACTAGCCAGGCTATATTCAAGCACAGGAAGCAATAATCCTGGGGCCGGTTCAGTCCTTCCGGGCCTGTGCCTCCGCATCGAGAAACTCCTGCGGCGGGTCGAACTGGGCCAGGACGAGTTCGGAGCCGAACGGGTCCTGGATGGTCGCCGACCTCGACCACTCGGTCTCCTCCGTCTCCAGCACCGTCGCACCCGACCGTTCCGCTTGTGCCGCGGACCCGTCCCGGTCGGCGACGGCGAACGCGACGGACCACCGTGAGGGCCCCTCGGCAGGCACCACCCCGGCGACGACGTCGGCGAAGCCGGGCGGCACGTGCTCCTGGCGTTCGTGGATGCCGGGGTCGACGGTGCGGGCCAGATGGTCGCCGTAGCCGGGCACTCGCGCCATGCCAACGGCCAGGTCGTCGCTCCGCACCCACCCGAGCAGCGGTCCGTAGAACTCGAGCGCGCGGTCGACGTCCGGGGTGAGCAGGTTGCTGAAGTTCCACGTGCCCGGCGCGTTGACCACCTGGGCGCCGAGCCGGGTGCCCGCCTGCCACAGGCGGCTCGGTGCGCCCTGCGCGTCGATGATCCGGGCCATCCACCCCGCCGGCTGGTCGGGTGGTCCCACGGCCTCCGGCGCCGAGCTCACGCCGCCGCCCAGCCCGGCGACCGAGGCGGCGGCGACGGCGACGTCGTCCACTGCAAGGTAGGTGTTCCAGGCGGCCACGTCGTCGAGCTGCTTGTCCGGTGTGGCGATCGCGGCGATCGCCGTCGCATCGGTGCCGTCCCGGGACGCGACGACGTAGCGCCCCCGTGCCCCTGGCGGGAGCTTCTCCTCGAACCGCCAGCCGAACAGGTGACCGTAGAAGGCGAGCGCCGCGTCGACGTCCTGCACCTCCAGGTCGATCCAGCAGGGCACTCCGTGCGGATAGGTGTGGGCGGTGTGCGCGTCGGCCATGACGTCCTCCAGATCGGTTGCCTGTACCGATGCTGCCCCCGACCACTGACACTCGCCCCAGGGGGACCGTCAGATATCCACAGGGGACGCGAGCGCCGCCTCCAGGCGGTCGACGAACGCGGCCTGCGCGCTGACCGCGAGACGTCGTGCGTCGTCGGGCGAGAGCCAGGCGACGCGGTCGATCTCGGGGACCTCGATGCGCCGCCCGGACCGCGGAGGCCACTCGATCTCCACGGTGTTGCTGGCGATCTGCGCGAGGTCGGGCCCGTCCGGTGGCCATTCGCGCGCCCAGGCGAGGACCTTCTTGCCCGAGCGCTGCCGGACCTCCCCGAGCTCGATCTCGGGGGCCGGCGCCGGCGGCAGGGCCATCCCCAGCTCCTCGCTCGCCTCGCGCAGCGCAGCGGCGTGGGGTTCCTCGCCGGGGTCGAGCTCGCCCTTGAGCAGGGTCCAGGCACCCGCGTCCTTGCGTGCCCAGAACGGCCCGCCCATGTGGCCGAGCAGGACCTCGAGCCCGCCGCCGGGCAGTCGTCGGTAGGGCAGGAGGCCCGCGCTCGTCGTCGGCATGGGTCCAGTCTTGCCGACGCGGGACGACGAGGCCCTGGATCCCCGGGGAGAAGGGGATCCAGGGCCTCGTCGCTGCCCCGTCGGGCGCTCTGTCGGGACCCTCTTATCGCACGTGGCCTGCGATCGGCAGGGAGAGCGCCGCCGCACCCTCGGAGACGATGCGCGCCATCTGGTTGGCGCCGTTCTCCTGGAAGTGCGTGTTGTCGGCGACCCCGTCGGGGAAGGCCGGGTACTGGCCCGGGCTCGTGTGCAGGAACACGCCCTTGGCGGCCTCAGGACCGATCGAGTTGAGGTACGCCCGCGAGCGCGCCGACAGGTCGATCATCGCGACGCCGGTCTCGTTGACCAGCTCGTGCACCTTGTTGACGTAGTCGGGGAACGAGACCCGGAACTGGCCGTTCGCGTCGTAGTCGCGCCGCGAGACCGGCGTGAGCAGGACCGGTGTGGCACCGCGTGCGGTGGCACCGGCCATGTAGTTGTCGCGCAGGTACCGCTTGTAGTCGGTGGGCGACGTGTACCGCTCGGGGTTGCCGGAGCTGGCGTCGTTGTGCCCGAACTGGACGAAGAGGTAGTCGCCCGGCTGGATGGCGGCGAGGATCGTGTCCAGGCGCCCCTGCTCGATGAACGAGCGCGACGAGCGCCCGCCGATGGCGTGGTTGGCCACCGTCGTGTTCGTGTCGAAGTAGTTCGCGAGCTTCTGGCCCCAGCCCATCTGCGGCCGGAGCGAGGTGCTGTAGGTCTGGGCGGTCGAGTCCGACGCGATGTAGATCGTCGGTGTCCCGTCCCCCGTCGCTGCCACCGGGAGGGGGCGCCACTGCTGGTTGGTGCCGCCGTTGTTGTCGTACTGCGAGATGCGGGTCCCAGGGGTGGTGGACCGTTCCCACAGGTCGAGGGCCTTGCCGGAGTTGCGGTTGACGAAGCGCAGGTAGGTGCCGTCGTCGATGATCTGCCAGTGCTGGTTCGTGGTGCCGCTGTCGCTCCACTGGACGATGTCGGCGCCGTTCGCGGTGCTCTTGGCGTAGACGTCGAGCAGCAGGTTCGAGTGGCGGGCCTGGATCTTGTAGTAGCCGCCGCCGGCGTCGACGAAGCGGAACTGCTGGTTGGTCGCGTTGGTCCGGGTGCCCTGTACGAGCCTCGCGCCGTTCGCCGTCGACGCGCCTTCGATCTGGAAGACCAGGCCGGAGTGGCGGGACTGCAGGACGTACCAGGCGCCGGGCGTGAACGCGGCATACGCCGGGGCAGCGGTGAGGAGGCCGCCGGCGGCCGCGGCGGCTCCGGCCGCGAGACCGAACAGCGACCGGCGGGTGAGTCCGGCCCCGAGCAGGCCGGAGGATTCGGGATTGCGCATCTGTGCTCCAGGTGGGTGGGTGGTGGGCCTCGGCGTCGTCGCAGAGGCCCACCAGGAGGAATCGCGCGTGGGCTAGATGTACTGGTCGATGATCGGGATCAGGCGGTTGGCGATCTTCCGGTGCCCGGCATCGGTCGGGTGGACGTTGTCGCTGGTGTCGGTCGCCGGGTCGACCCAACCGGTCGTGTCGACGAAGTGGACCCGGGTGTCCCCGGCGTTGACGCGCGTCTGGACCGCGTTCCGCGTCTCGGTCACGTACCGGTTCCTGAAGACGCCCATCGCGAAGATGTGGGCGTTCGGGTAGGCCTGACGGACGCGCTCCAGCAGCACCACGTAGTTCTGGTTGAACTCGACGGTGGAGACGCTGTGCCCGCCGTCGTTGGTGCCCAGGTTGATCACGACGGCGGTGGCCTGGTACGTCGAGAAGTTCCAGTCGTCGGTGGTCGCCCCGATGTGTGAGCGACGGAACCCGTTCACCATCCCGTAGCAGCCGTCCGCGGCGGCGACCAGGCAGACGCCGCCGTTGGCGACCTGGCTGTGACCGGCGTTGAGGTCCTCGCCGACCAGATAGGGATAGGCGGTGAAGGGCCGGTTGCCGTTGGGCTGGCCGACGGTGATCGAGTCGCCGACGAACTCGATGAAGTTCGCCGGGCGGGCGATCGACGTCGTCGCCCCACCCGAGGCGAGGATGAAGCCGCCGAACGTCGGGTCACCCGTGTACGACCCGGCGCGCTCGCGGAATCCGATGCGGACGGTGTGCGTGCCACCGCTGAGACCCGACGCGATGGTCAGGTTGCCCGTCACGTTGCGGTGCCACTGCTCGGGTGCGCCGTCGACCGAGTAGTACACGTCGATGGTGTTGCGCAGCCGGACGCCGATCGAGGAGCCGGTGAACGCCGCCTCGACGTAGCCGCCGGCCCAGCCCATGGTGCGCCAGGCGCCGTCGGTCCTCCAGCGGCCGTAGTACTGGAGATTCGAGTCGGTGACCGAGCCGTTGCCCGCCTGCGCGGCACCTATCGGGTTGAGCCGCCACCGCTGCACGGCGCTGCCGCTACGGGTGTACTGGGAGACGCGGCTGCCAGAAGTGGTGGCCCCCTCCCAGTTGTCGAGGGCCTTGCCGGAGTTGCGGTTGACGATCTCGTAGGAACCGTCGGACTGCTCGAGGACCTGCCACTGCTGGTTGGTGCCGCCGTTGCTCGGCCACTGGACGATGTCGGCGCCGTTCGCGGTGCTCTTCGCGCTGACGTCGAGCACCTGGCCGCTGTGCCGGGCCTCGATGCGGTAGTACCCGCCTCCCGCGTCGATGAAGCGAAACTGCTGGTTGGTCGCGTCGGTGCGGGTCTGTAGCTGTGCCAGGGCCCCGTTCGTCGTCGAACTGCCCGTGATGCCGACCGCGAGCCCGGAAAACTGGTTGGAGATGGCGTACCAGTTGCCTGGGATGACGGCCGCGGTGGCCGTGGGTGCTAGTCCGGGCAGGACCGTCACGACGAGGATCGCGCCGAGCGTGGCGGCGATCCATCGCAGGGGGTTCCTGCGCCGGTAGGAAGAAGAGGGCAAGGCATGCTCCTTCGGTTGGGATAGCTCGCCGGATCGGAGCGGCGTCGCCCCCCGGCTATGAGCCCTGCAGAAAATTTGGTCGCCTCGTTGCTGACCAGTGGAGATCGGATCAACCTGAATCGATACAATGTCCGGTTTAAGATAGCGTGCGTGCCGTCCAGGTCAAGAGGCTCGCGAAACTTAATCGTTTTGCATGCGGATATCGGCGCGGCACCAGCGCTGCGGGGAGCGGTGCGGCGGTTTCGGTCAGAGGTCTACGGCTTCACCGCCGTGCCTGGGCACCGCGATCCCGGCGGGTTGCGGCCCTCAGTCAGAGCCCGTGGCCCAGGCCGAGGGTGGCCGAGATGGTGGACCAACCCTGCGGAACTGCGATAGCGGCTCGTCGCGCTGTACCCGGTGGGGTCCGACCGGCGTCACAGGCAGGTCGAAAGGTGTCTGATCAGTTGCGCGGGTGTGCTCCGCGGAGTGCGGCGGTTCGAGGGTCAGATCTGGAACGGTCGGTAACTCAAGGCGCGGTCCACAATCTCCTCCGCAGTCGGCTCGTGAGCGAAAGCGTGGCCAGGGTAGAAGATGAGATCTGTGCCGTGCGGATCTGGTACCGCCGCCTGGAATTGCGCCACTGCCAGGGAGGCTTCCTGCTCGCTCGCTCCTGGCATGCCCGCCATGATGTAGCGCACGAGCGCAACCAGTTCGTCGCGAGACGTCTCGTGGCTCATCGCGGTCCGCCTACTGTGCGTGACATTGGCCAAGTGTCCCTCGGCTTACGGCCCTTCGGTGCCGAGCCTGCGCCGACCTGACCGAGGTCGAACGTCATACAAGTTGTCATGCAAGACCAAAGGGAATGTGGCCCGCACTCTCGCCAGGTCAGTGCCGCTCCGTCAGGTGGAAGCTGAACCGCGCCACCTCCCGCGCCCACACCCGGTGGCTGCCCACCTCGGCGGGGACGCCTGCGGCGACCGCGCGCTCCGTGACGTCGCGCATCCGGCGCCAGGCCGCGCACGCGGCGCACCGCTCGTGCTCGGCGGACGCGTGCTTGCCACCCAGAGTCTCGATCACGTCGGCGAGGTGCGCCGCGTCGGCGTGGTCGTCGAGCGCGCGGAGAAGCAGCGAGGTCTGCTCCGGCGCGCCCACGAGCAGGGCCAGCAGGAGTGCTGCGGGCCGCAGGTCGTCGTCGGGCCCTGTCGCGTGGCGGACCAGCTGGTACAGCGTGAGCAGCTTCTTCGCCGCCCGCGGCGTGGTCACGGCCTCGCAGACCAGCGCGAGGAGCCCCGCCTCCTGGGCGCTCAGGGTGCCCGACGCCGGACGCCTGGCCAGAGCGTCGTCGTCGCCCGGGTCAAGGGCCAGGTCGTGCGGCAGGAGGCCCTGGTCGGCGGCGGTCCGCAGGAGGTAGCGGCCGCTGACCGGAGGCACGAGGCGGGGGAGCGCGTAGGGCACCTGGAAGAGGGTGTCGAGGTGGTCGAGCGCCCCTGCCGCGCGGCCTTCCAGGTGGGTGGCCGCCGCAGCATCCTGTTCGAGCGCGTGCCGCAGGGTCCGTGGATCGGCGGCCACGACGATGACGAACAGGCTCGTCGACAGCAGCAGTGTGACGGCCTGCAGCACGTCGACGACCCGGTCGGGCGGGCATCGGTCGAGGTCGTCGATGTGGAGCACGATCCGCTCGACCCGGCCGTCGGCGTCGGTGTCGCCCGGGCGTCGCAGGTACTCCTCGGCCTGGGCGAGCTGGTCGGCGAAGGTCCCGAGATCGTCGCGCAGGTTCCCGACGAACCCGTGCGCGCGCTCCAGGCGGCCCTGGTGGTCGTCGCCGTGCAGGAGGGTGGACAGGCCGTCGATGGCGTCGTCGGCGTCGAGCTCGGCGAGGCGCGTCTCCGCCTTGGCCCGCTCCTGGTCGAAGGTCGCGAGGACGAGCTGCGACAGCGTGCCGACCACGCCGGTACGCGTCGGGTCCAGCTCGGCCACACGGCTGCGGTAGCCGGCGATGACCGCCGTCAGCGCCGCCACGACGCCCGACGACGCGAGCAGCCCGCTGACCCAGGTGCCCGACTCGGCGAGCCAGGCTGCGACGTCGGGTGCGACGACGGGCAGGAGCGCCAGCCCGCCCACGACCAGTCCGGCGACCACGAGCACGACGACGAGCGGCAGTGCCTGGCGCCACCCGCTGCGCAACAGCGCCCACGGCAGCAGGAGGAGCACCCGGGCCTGGTGCAGGGCGGCGACGAAGGAGCTCGCGTCCTTGGCGGTCCCGATCTGGTGGCCGAGCCGGACGGCCCGCGCACGCATGCGCTCGGCTCGGTTCATCGTCGCGGTGCGTCGCCGGGCCCGCAGCCGGGCGTCGCGGGGCCCGCGACGGCGTCCTCTCACGTCCTCGCCGGGCAGCGCGGCGACGACCTTCGCGACGATCCCGACCAGCACGGAGGTCTCGCCGTGCGCCCAGGCGTTCCACCGGACGACCCGCACCGACGCCACGGCCTCCGGGTCGCCCGAGGCGGCCCGCGCCTCGATCTCCGTCTGCAGGCGCCGCAGGAACGCGGACTTGCCGCCGCCCCACTCGCCCAGGACGGCCACGGCGTACGACGGCGGTGCCGTGCGCGCCGTGAGGAGGTACGCCAGGGCCTCGACGTGGGGCCGTAACCCGAGGTCGTCGCGCACGGCGGTCGAGGTCAATCTTCCTGAGCTGGACATCAGGGACGCACGCTAGCGCATCGGCCAGGCTGCACCGCCCGGGGCCGGCGCAGCCATCTGATCAGGGCTGACGGCGAAAACGACGAGGCCCTGAATCCCCACGTCAGGAAGGGGCTTCAGGGCTTCGTTCCGGCTCCTGCGGTTGGACTTGAACCAACGACCGCGCCATTCGTGACCACGGACCTCGCATTGCGGTCCGATGGTGTCTGGCGCGTGATCGAGGGCGGTGACGGTCAGGTCAGCGACTTCCCCCGAGGATCCGGGGCAGCTCATGCGGGCGCTCGTCGCGGGATACTGACGGCATGGAGGTCTCTCAAGGCTGGGAATTTCGGGCGATCGTGGTTGATGGCGACCCCGCCGTCATCGCTGGCGTCGATCTATGGCAGAAGCATTGGGAGCCGGTGCGGGCGGGGAGCGTGGTGGTTGCCCACCCGACCTACCCCGCCCAGCGACACTCGATGAGCGTTTACAAGCTCTCGGAAGTTGACCCGGCTGTCTTCTTCGCAGCCGGGGAGTTCTCGAATGCCGTCTGGGGCTTCTACGAGCCCACAGTGACGATGAGGGCCTTCCTGCTCACCCGCACCTGACCAGGACTGACACCACAAGCAACAAGGCCTCGAATCCCCAGTGATCTGGGGGTTCGAGGCCTCTGAGATGCTCCCGCGGTTGGACTTGAACCAACGGCCGTCCGATTCCTAACCGGCCGTCCTCAGCCGATATGCGCTGGGTTCCGATGGGTGCCATTCGTTGCGCGCAGGAGGCTAACCGCTGTGCTGTAGATATGCATAGGTGCTCGCAAGTTGCCGGTCATTCCGTGGGGTTACCGCTGGGCTCGCGATCGCCGCCCCCACCGGGCGCTGTCGTACGCATGTTTGAACTCTGTCGCATACTGGTGCCGCGGTCACTGGCACGGATGGCGTTGGCGACGCGGAGCGCGAGCGGGAGCGGGACAAGCGTGCGCAAGGCGCCAGGTCGGTACGGCGTCGAACATGGCGCCGATATCGAGGCGGCGGCTGCACAGCTCGGACACTCGCGCTCGGCGGTGACGGCGAAGCACTACGTCGAAGTCGCCGCCATTGGCCCGGATCGCAGGGAGGTTCTGGAGCAGTTCGGTGCGTGAAGGCGGTCGGTGATGCGTGACAGAGGCGACGAGGCCTGGATCCCTGAGGATTCGGGCCTCGTCGGCTCGCACGCTGGCGTCGGCTTTACCTTCCAGTCACTTCACCCGGGAGTCGCGTCGCGGTGCCAGGCAAGTCGGACTTAGCCTCGCTGGCATGGATGAGATCGTCGCGGGCGCCTTGATCGGACTTGCGGGTGGAGTGATCGGTGCTGGCATTGGCGGAGGCTCGTCGCTGCTAGTCGCCCGCGGGGCGCGCAAGCAACAACGTGAGGACCGTGACGTTCTGCTGTGGACGGAGAAGCGGCGAGTCGCCTATCTGCGCTTCTTGTCGGAAGCGGCCGACGTCGAGCGACGAATTGAGTCGTACACCCGCACGGCGGATCGACCGGGGTACGGGCCGTTTCCCTACGAGGAGCGGGCCGCCCTTATGACAGTCTTCGACGAGATGCGGTTGATCGCTCCGAAGGACGTGGTCGAGCCAGCGAGAGACTACGTCTATAACCTCTGCTGGCCGCTTCAGAACGCATATGCGTATCTCGCGCTCGCCGAGGCGGCCCGACCATTCGACCCGGAGAGGCTCGACGCGGTGGGTAAGCTGCTTGACCAGACCGAGGAAGTGATGCGCCAATGCGAGCACAAGACCCGAGTAGCTATGCGTGAGAACCTCGGCACCGGTCCCGAGTTCGATCTTGCCAAGCTCGGACCGAGGGGCGACGAGGCATCAGACGCCAATGCGCGGATCACCTCGACGGGGTACCCCTCGCCCCCGAGCGAGTAGATCCGTGGCTGCTGATGCTGGGTTATCGCTGGGTCGGCACCATGTAACAGAAACAGCAAGGCCCGGAATCGTTGAGATTCCGGGCCTGGTTGCTCCCGCGGTTGGACTTGAACCAACGACCGTCCGATTAACAGTCGGATGCTCTGCCAGCTGAGCTACGCGGGAATGCGTCCGCCCCAGTCCCGTGCACCGGGAGGGCGACCGGTGAAAACTCTAACAGGTTCTGGCAGGTAGTCCTGTCGTGTTTTCGGAGGGCTCTGTCACAGGTCGGCGACACGTCGGCGTCGGCAGCCGGGCCCGCCTCATCGACATGCCGGACAACACGCCGATCCGGGGCGAGATCGAGGATCTGCCATGTCGTTCGCGGCCCTGTTGTGCCACCATCTTCGGGTGCGGGCAGCAGACACCCAGAGGGTGACCGACCCTCCGCCTAAGGACACCTGGGTAGTCGGCCTGGACCTCGGCGGAACAGGTTCGCGCGCCGCCGCGAGCCCCGGCCCCGGCCGGCCGCATATCCGCGTCGAAGGTCCGCCTCTCCACGTCGTGGACGGGCGCTCCGACGCCCCCGACGTCGTCCGCGGGCTCTGCCAGGACCTGATGCGTGAGCTCGACGCCGCACGGGCCGGCGCCGGAACGCCCCAGATCGCGGCGGCCGCCGTCGGGCTCCGCGGGATGATGGCCATGGACCGGGCCGGCCGGCTGGACCCGTACGCCCTCCACGACGTTCTCGCCCAGAGCCTGGGCACCGAACGGACCGCCGTGTCGACCGACGCCGTGACGGCGCACCTGGGCGCCCTCGGCGGGCGTGGCGGCGCCGTGCTCGTGGTGGGCACGGGTGCGGTCGGCGTCGCCGTCGACGAGTACGCCCGTTGGTACCTCGCGGACGGGATGGGATACCTGGTCGGGGACCAGGGCAGCGGCGGGTGGATCGGCCGCGAGGGGCTCGCGGCCGCCAACAAGGCCCGCGACGGACGCGAGGACGGTGCCTCGCAGGTCCTGCTGCGGGCCTCCGAGCGGCACTTCGGCCGCCAGCGGCACGGGATCACTCTCGACAGCAGCCCGGACGCGCTCAGCCTGCTGGCCGGGTTCGCACGAAGCGTGCTGGCCGCGGCACGGGCCGGCGACCCCACGAGCGTCGCCATCCGCGCGGCGGCCGCGAGAGGGCTGGCTGACACCCTGCGCGCGGCGCTCAGCCACCCAGGCGTCGAGCCCCGGGTCGCGACGACGGGCAAGCTGATGGCCAACGTCCCCGAGCTGCGCGCCCTGGTCATGTCGCACGTGACCGAGGTTCGCCCCGACGTCGAGATCGTCGACGCCGCGGGGGAGCCACTGGACGGTGCGCTCGTGCTGGCCCGGAGACTCCTCGAGACTCCTGAGGGCGTGCCGTCGAACCGGCCGTTCCTGTCGGTCCGGATGGGGATGCCCGACCTCGCCGCAGAGCCGCTCGAGACCGCCACCGCGCCCAGGACGCCCAGGCGGCGCAAGAAGCTGCCCGACGGCGGCTCGGTCACCCTGCGCGCAGGATCAGGCAGGTAGCCCTGCCGCGTTGCGCACCCGGGCCTCGGCCGCGTCGATCGCGCCGGCCGTGCCCGGATCGGCCAGGTCGACGTCGCCTCCGCCGATCACCTGGGAGAACAGCTCGCCGTCCGCCCGGCGTCGGACCGCCACGCGGGCGGAACGCCCGCCCGGCAGCTTGACCGGCTCCGCAAGGACCACCGACCACTGCACCCGCTCACGCAGCACCTGCGGCAGCACGGAGCGCCGGCCGTCGAGGGGGAGCGGCGTCGGCTCGTCGCCGTCGACCCAGTGGACCTGGATGACATTGGACTCCGTGTCGTAGGTCGCCCGGTCGACGTCGGACCACTCACGCTGCACGACGACGGACGGAGCGCCCCGCGACTCGGCGTCGCCCTGACCGCTCACCGCCTCGGGCGCGGAGATCATGAGCAGCTCGGCGCGGGTCGCGAACGCCCACGCCTCACCGGTGGACGTGACCAGTGCCGCCTGCGCAAGCACCGGTGCGGTGCGGTGCGAGCGGACGGTGCGGCGGACGGCCTTCTGCGGGCCGTGCCCGAACCACGATCGGAACCCCATGCCTCCACCGTAGTACCGTGGGCCGGGCGCACGAACGAGGCGGATCCCGCGGCGCTCGGCTCCGTCGGCCCAACCCACAGTTCACCCGCTGGTCGGTCAGCCCGCAGTCGTTCAGTGACGTAAGTTCTGGCTTCGTGACCTCGACGAACGCCATGCCTCATGTCGATCCCTCTGACGTGAAGCCCGGTGGGACCGCGAGAGAGCGGCGGGAGGCGAAGATCCGCCGTCGCCGGAGCCTGAGGACGGTCATCGTGGTGACGCTCGTGGTCGTCCTAGCCATGGGTGGCGGCGGCCTCGCCTGGTACGCCGCGGAGGAGACAGCCGACCTCGCCACCCAGAACGCCACGGCGAAGCAGCTGCTGGCGGCCTCGGACGGCAAGGTCGCCGAGCAGACGACGCGCGACGGCCTCTCCGCGCAGATCGCCGAGGCCGAGACGGTGCTGGCAGAACCGGTCCTCACCCGGCTCGTCACCGGGACCGGTGACGCCAGGGACTCCCTCGAGGCCGCGTCGGGCGCCGTCGAGGCATCCATGGTCGAGTTCGCCCGCAGCCAGGTCACGGCCGCCCGCAACGGCATGGCGAGCGCTCAGGCCCGTGCGGAGAAGGTCTACACGGCGACGAAGGGCATGGGCCTCGACGACGCCGTCCGCGGGCAGCTGCAGGCCGCCCTCGACACGCTCGCCGCCGTCGACGCCGCCGCGGACGAGACCCTTGCCGGCGAGGACCTGGGCAAGCTCGAGAAGGCCGCCGCCGACCTCAGCACGAACCGCTCGGCCCTCACGCTCGCCACGCAGTCGCTGACCGACGCACAGGACGCCATCACCTGTCCCTGGCCGGACCAGACGTGGGACCCGGACAGCGGCAAGATTCCGAGCTCCGCGCTGGCGGCGATCCCGTGGGCGCCCACGCACTTCGTGCGCGCCGACGCGCTGCAGGATCTCGTCGACCTCGACGCCGCGTACAGCCAGGTGTTCGGCGAGCACCTGACGATCAACTCGTCCTACCGCACGTACGAGTCGCAGGCTTCCCTGTACGACCCGGCGTCGCCGACCGCCGCACCGCCCGGCTGCTCCACCCACGGGCTCGGGCTCGCGGTGGACATCGGCGGCGGGGTCCAGACGTTCGACACCGAGCAGTACACCTGGCTCAAGCAGCACGCCGAGACCTACGGCTGGACCCACCCGGACTGGGCCGAGCCCGCCGGGCGGATGCCGGAGCCGTGGCACTGGGAGTCGGTGCTCCTCCGCGTGGGCTCGTGACGCCCGGGCGCTCGTCGCCGCCTCGTGACACCGGGCTCGTGACGCCCCACCACTGAACCCCAGGTGATTCTCAGATAGCACGCCCCAAGGGGTTGCCATCTGAGAAACCGGTTACTAGGCTCCGGGAAACCGGTTACCCACGTGGGGTCAGTATCACCCGGCGGATCGCTCCAGAGTCGGAGCGGGCGCGTCCCGGGACCCACGTCGCACGAAGAAACACAGCACCGTCCCGCTTTCAACGACGAACGTGAGGCAACGACGATGAGAAGACCAAGAGCAGTGCAGCTCCTGTCGGCGGTGGCAGCCATGACCCTCGCGGTCACGATCGGGGTGACCGCACAGTCGGTCCCGGACGCGGCCGCCGCCACCGGTAGCGCGACGGGCTTCGCCACCCAGAACGGCGGCACCACCGGCGGCGCCGGCGGGCAGACGGTGCGGGCGAGCACCGGGACGGCGATCCATACGGCGCTGTGCAACCGCGCCACCAAGAGCACCCCGATCGTCATCGAGGTCTCTGGCACCATCAACCACGGAAACACGAGCCAGGTCTCGGGTCCAGGCTGCAGCACCGCGTCCGGTGTGATCGAGCTCAAGCAGATCAGCAACGTCTCGATCATCGGTGTGGGGAGCGGCGCGGTCTTCGACCAGATCGGCATCCACATCCGCGAGTCCAGCAACATCATCATCCAGAACGTGACGGTTCAGAACGTCAAGAAGTCCGGCTCGCCCACGTCCAACGGCGGCGACGCCATCGGCATGGAGAGCGGTGTCCGGAACGTCTGGGTCGACCACGTCAACCTGATCGCCTCGGGCGGTGAGTCGGAGGGCTACGACGGCCTCTTCGACATGAAGAACGACACCAAGTACGTGACGCTCTCCTACAGCATCATGCGCAACTCCGAGCGTGGCGGGCTGGTCGGATCCAGCGAGACCGACGTCTCCAACAGCTTCATCACCTACCACCACAACCTGTACCAGAACCTGAACTCCCGGGTGCCGCTGCTGCGCGGCGGCACCGCCCACATCTACAACAACCACTACACGGGCATCGTGGAGTCCGGCATCAACTCGCGGGCCGGGGGCAAGGCGAAGGTCGACAACAACTACTTCGAGGACTCCAAGGACGTGCTCGGCACGTTCTACACCGACCAGGCCGGCTACTGGCAGGTCGCGGGCAACATCTTCGACAACGTGACGTGGTCCCCGCGCAGCGGCGACCACAACCCGGCGGGCCCGAACCCGACGTCGAACACCTCGGTCAGCATCCCGTACTCGTACCCGATGGACGCGGCCAGCTGCGTGCCGTCGGTCGTGAGCCAGACGGCGGGCGCGAACAAGGGCAACCGGGTCTCGGACGGCAGCTGCACGCCGACCAACCCGGACCCGGACCCGACTCCGACCGACCCCACGGACCCCACGGACCCGACGGACCCGCCCACGGGCACCAACCTGAGCCTGGGCGCGGGCGCCGACGGCTCCAGCAAGGCCAGCGGCACCAGCTTCGGCAACGTGCTCGACGGGAACACCGCCACCTACTGGTCACCCTCTGGCTCGACCGGACGTGTCTCGATCAAGTGGGCATCCCCGAAGACGGTGTCCAGCGTCAACATCCGTGAGGCCTCCGGCGCGGTCGGCAACATCGGCTCGTGGCGCATCGTCAACAACGACAACGGTGCGGTGCTGGCGACCGGCAGCGGCGCGAAGGCCGTCAACTTCGCCGCGACGTCGCTGACCAAGATCAACTTCGAGATCACCAGCTCGACCGGTACACCCCGGGTCGCCGAGTTCGAGACGTACGCGGGATCGTCGGCCGCGGCCGCCACGACCATGGGGGCCTCGGCGGTCGCCGCGGTGGAGCGGTTCGAGGCCGAGTCGTCCGCGGCGACCTGCGGCGGCACCATCGACACGAACCACTCCGGCTACTCCGGCAGCGGGTTCTGCAACACCACCAACGCGTCCGGCGCGGCGCTGCAGGTCAACGTCGGCAACGGGGTCGCAGGGGCCGCGACCCTCGCGGTCCGGTTCGCCAACGGCGGCACCACCGCCCGCACCGCGGACCTCGTCGTGAACGGCACCAGGGTCCAGGCGGTCTCGTTCGAGCCGACGGGTGCGTGGAACACCTGGTCGACCAAGTCCCTGCCGGCCACCCTGGTCGCGGGTGCCAACACGATCCGGATCGTCGCGACCAACTCGGGTGGTCTGGCGAACATCGACTACGTCGAGGCCCCGACCGGTGGTACCACCGAGCCGCCCGTCGGGGACGCGCTGTACGTGGCGCCCGGCGGCACGGACAGTGCCGCGGGGACCCTGGCGAACCCGACGACGCTCGCGTCGGCGATCAACCGGATCGCCGCCGGTGGCACGATCTACCTGCGTGGCGGCACCTACAACTACTCGCAGACGATCGCGATCCCGCCGGGCAAGAACGGCCTGTCGGGCAACCGCACCGAGATCTTCGCGTACGCCGGTGAGCGGCCGGTGCTGAACTTCTCGGCGCAGAGCGAGGACCCGGCCAACCGCGGCCTCGCGATCGGCGGCGACTGGTGGCACCTGCGCGGCATCGTCGTCGAGCGCGCCGGCGACAACGGAATCCTCCTCGGTGGCGACAACAACATCATCGAGCGGGTGGTCACCCGGCACAACCGTGACTCGGGGCTCCAGCTCTCCCGCTACACCGCGGGGGCGCCCCGGGCCGACTGGCCCGCGAACAACCTCATCGTGTCCTCGGAGTCGCACGACAACGTCGACTCCGACGGTGAGGACGCCGACGGGTTCGCGCCGAAGCTCACCGTGGGCACCGGCAACGTCTTCCGGTACACCGTCGCCCACAACAACATCGACGACGGCTGGGACCTGTACACGAAGTCCGACACCGGTGCGATCGGCGCGGTCACCATCGAGGACTCGCTCTCCTACGAGAACGGGACCCTGTCCAACGGCGGCCAGGCCGGCAACGGCGACCGCAACGGCTACAAGCTCGGCGGCGAGGACATCGCGGTGAACCACATCGTGAAGCGCAGCATCGCCTTCGACAACGGCAAGCACGGGTTCGGCTACAACCGGAACCTCGGCTCGCTGACCGTCGAGAACAACCTGAGCATCGGCAGCGCGGAGCGCAACTTCAACTTCGACGGCGGCTCGTCGACGTTCCGCAACAACACGTCCTGCAACAGCGGGTCGAACGACCGGATCATCGGCAACGACGCGGGCGGCAACCAGTGGTACGCCGGCTCGAACGGGTCCCGGTGCGCGCAGTACTCCGGTTCCCTGAGCTGGTCCTTCGCGTCCGACGGGCGCCTCGCCGTGACGATCGGAGGCACCGCCGTCAACCTGTGACCTGACGGCAGCTGAGTGCAGCGGACGGCTGCGGGCGGTTTCTGGAGGATGCGATGACGCATCCCGGGAAGCCGCCCGCAGCCGTCGGCGTCGGCGGACTGCCTGCGTGGGCCAGCACTCGGCGAGGGCACGAAAGAGACCCGGAATCGGCGGGATTCCGGGCCTCTCGTGCCCCGTACAGGACTTGAACCTGTGACCGAGAGATTATGAGTCTCCTGCTCTGACCAACTGAGCTAACGGGGCCGGTCCGCGGCACGAAGCCGCGGGAGGATCTTACTGCCTCGGGCAGGGAATGCAGGCCCATCCACGCGACCGTGGACAGGGGCGGTCGAAATGACCTGGCGCCCCCTCGGCGTCCGCCCTTAGGTTCTGCGAGCCAACCCCAAAGAACTGGAGTAATGCCATGTCCTCGAACTTCCCGGTCGCTCTGTCGGGCGCCCGGGCGCAGACCCTCATGTGGGCGCACGAGCACGACGTCGACCACGCCGCGCTGAACCAGCTGCGGAACATCTCGGCCCTGCCGTGGGTGGCCGGCGTGCGCGTGATGCCCGACGTCCACCTCGGCAAGGGTGCGACCGTCGGATCCGTGATCGCCATGCGCGACGCCGTGTCGCCGAACGCCGTCGGTGTCGACATCGGCTGCGGAATGATCGGTGTCCGCACCTCGCTCACCGCCGCCGACCTGCCGGACGACCTCTCGCGCCTCCGGGCGCGCATCGAGGCCGCGATCCCCGTCGGGTTCCACTCCCACGGCGAGCAGGTGGACCTGCGCCGCCTGCGGCCCGTGAAGGGTTCTGGGGGCCAGGAGCGGCTGCGGGGCGAGCAGGCGTTCTGGGACCGGTTCGAGACGCTGGACCCGAAGGTCCGCCAGCTGGAGACGCGAGCGCGCAAGCAGCTCGGTTCGCTGGGTGGGGGCAACCACTTCGTCGAGGTATGTCTGGACTCGGACGACCAGGTCTGGCTCCAGCTCCACTCCGGCTCCCGCAACATCGGCAAGGAGCTCGCGGAGCACCACGTCGGCATCGCGAAGCGCCTCGAGCACAACGTGGGACTCGTCGACCGTGAGCTCGCCGTGTTCCTCGGCGGCACGCCCGAGATGGACGCGTACCTCAACGACCTCTGGTGGGCGCAGGAGTACGCGGCCAGGTCCCGCGCGGTCATGATGGCGCTGACCGTCCAGGCGGTCCGCGACGAGTTCGCGGCGATGTCCGACGGCGGCCGCGAGCTCACCTTCGACGAGGGCGTGAACGTGCACCACAACTACGTGGCGCGCGAGCAGGTCGACGGCGAGGAGCTGATCGTCACCCGTAAGGGCGCCATCCGGGCGGGCAAGGGCGACCTGGGCCTCATCCCCGGATCGATGGGCACCGGCTCGTACGTGGTGCGCGGCCTGGGCAACCCGGAGTCGTACTGGTCGGCGTCGCACGGCGCGGGTCGGCGGATGTCGCGGACCCGGGCCAAGCAGCAGTTCACGCTCGACGACCTCGCCGCCCAGACCGAGGGCGTCGAGTGCCGCAAGGACCGGGGAGTGCTCGACGAGATTCCCGGCGCCTACAAGGACCTCGACGCGGTGATCGCGGCGCAGTCCGACCTCGTGGAGGTCGTGGCCCGGCTGCGGACGGTGCTCTGCGTGAAGGGCTGACCCACTGGTCAGCCCGCAGACGAGAACGGGGTTGTGTTCATCAGGGGACTCCTGACGAACACAACCCCGTTCTCGTTGGCCGGGTCGATACCGGGTCGAGGGGAAGGTCAGCCGACCTGGTGGAGCCAGCGGACCGGAGCGCCCAGGCCCGCGTAGCGGAACGGCTCGAGCTCGTCGTCCCAGGCGGCGCCCAGGGCGAGGTCGAGGGCGTCCCGCATGGCACGCGGGTCAGCGAGCTCCAGGGCCGCACGGACGCGGTCCTCCTGGACCACCACGTTGCCGTGTACATCCGTCATGGCGTGGAAGATGCCGAGGTCGGGGGTGTGCGACCAGCGGGCGCCGTCGGCCCCATTGCTCGCGTCCTCGGTGACCTCGTACCTGAGGTGGGACCAACCGCGCAGGGCGGACGCGAGCTTGGCGCCCGTACCCTGCGGGCCCTGCCACGAGTATTCGGCACGGTACAGACCGCGTCCCGCGGGCTGCGCGGTCCAGTCCATGGATACGCGCACGCCAAGTACGTTCCCCGCTGCCCACTCGATGTGGGGGCACAGGGCACGAGGCGCCGAGTGCACAAAAAGCACACCCCGCGTGATGACACCGGCCATGTCTTCCTCCCTGGGTCGAGGTACGTCTTCCCCTACGTCCTCACCAGGGCGGTGACGCTGTGGTCGGCTGCACAGCGGTGCTTCGGACCACATACTGCCCGATCCGCCGACGAGATGCGAGGCGAAACGGCGCGCACGCGTCGAATCAATCACCACGTACGACGAGTTCGTGCGGCACATTCTTGCCTAAAAAGCCGCACCACCACTAGTGCCCCTTAAGACTTTCTTGAGATTGATCCCACAGGGCGTGGCACGTATCAAACAGGGCGGTCAGACCCTCATAGGCGCGCGCGAAGCTCCCGCATCGCCGCGCGGCGCGTCTCCTTCTGGAGGCGGTCGAGATAGACCATGCCGTCCAGGTGGTCGCACTCGTGCTGGAGGCAACGGGCCATGATCCCTGTGCCCTCCACGGTGATCGGCTCGCCGTCCAGGTTGATGCCCTCGACCCTGGCGTAGTTGGCCCGCACAGTGGGGTACCAGAGGCCCGGGACGGACAGGCAGCCCTCGCCGCCGTCCTGCTGCTCCTCGCCCAGCTCGACGATGCGCGGGTTGATCACGTAGCCGATCTCGCCCTCGATGTTCCACGAGAAAGCCCGCAGCGAGACGCCTATCTGGTTGGCGGCCAGTCCGGCACGCCCCTCGTCGTCGACCGTGTCGACCAGGTCCGCGACCAGGCTGCGGACGCGGTCGTCGATAGTCGTCACGGTGTCGCACGGGGTACGCAGTACTGGGTCGGGAACCACACGGATCTCACGCATTGCCATGCGGACATTCTCCCATGTCAGACGAAGGGGGCGCGGGCAGGGCGGGCTCGCGTGGCGTGGGTTTGGTCTCGACAGGCTCGACCAGCGGCACACGAGTCAGGCGCTCAGGTCACCTGGATGACCTGAGCGCCTGACCCGTGCACGACCCGCGGCCGGGGTCAGTTGTTCTGGACCACCAGGGCGACGTTGTGCCCGCCGAAGCCGAAGGAGTTGTTGATGGCGGCGATGTCGCCACCGGGCAGCTTCGCCGGCTCGTCGCGCACGAGCGGCACCTGCAGCTCCGGGTCGGGGTTGTCCACGTTGATCGTCGGCGGGGCGAGGCGCTCGGAGATCGCCTTGACCGCGAACAGCGACTCGATGGCGCCCGCGCCGCCCAGCAGGTGGCCCGTCATGGACTTCGTCGCCGAGAGCAGCACGTGGTCGGCCTCGGAACCCAGCAGCGTCCGGATGGAGGACGTCTCGGTGAGGTCGCCCACCTTGGTGGAGGTGGCGTGCGCGTTGACGTGCACGATGTCGGCGGCGGTCACCCCGGCGTCCTGCATCGCGAAGCGCATGGCCGCGACCTGGCCCTTGCCCTCGGGGTCGGGAGAGGTGATGTGGTACGCGTCGGACGACAGGCCCACGCCGCTGATCTTGGCGTAGACGCGGGCGCCGCGGGCGGCGGCGTGCTCGGCGCTCTCCAGCACCAGGACCGCCGCACCCTCACCGAGCACAAAACCGTCGCGGTCGACGTCGTACGGGCGCGAGGCCCGCTGCGGGTCGTCGTTGCGGAGCGAGAGCGTCCGCGAGGCCGCGAACGCGCCCAGCGGCATCGGGTGGATGGCCGCCTCGGTGCCGCCGGCCACGACGACGTCGGCGCGGCCGGAGCGGATCATCTCGACGGCGTAGCCAACGGCCTCGGCGCCCGAGGCGCACGCGGACACGAGCGCGTGGGTGCCCGCGCGGGCACCGAGCTCGAGCGACACGAAGGCCGAGGGGGAGTTCGGCATGAGCATGGGGACGGTCATGGGCAGCATGCGCCGGGCGCCGCGCTCACGGAGCGTGTCCCAGCCGTCCAGGATGGTCTGGATGCCGCCGATGCCGGACGACACCACGGCGCCGAGCCGGTCGCCGTCGATCTCGGGGCTGCCCGCGTCGGTCCATGCCTCACGCGTCGCGACGATCGCGTACTGCGCGGACGGGTCCATGCGCTTGGTCTCGGGGCGGGAGAGCACCTCTGCCGGGTCCACCTTGATGGTGGCGGCGAAGGTCACGGGGATCCCGTACTTCTCGGCCCAGTCGTTCTCCAGGGTGCGTGCCCCTGATACACCGGCGAGAGCGGCCTCCCACGTGGATGCCACGTCCCCGCCGAGGGGTGTGGTGGCGCCGAGGCCGGTGACGACGACTTCGCGTGCGGAGGACATGATGATGCTCCCGGGAGTGGTGGGACGAAGGGGGCAGGTGCAAAAAGGTGCTGCCTGGTGAGCAGCGAGTGCCCGACGGCGGCACGGGCCCGGTGAAGCAGGGGCCGCACTGCCGCCGTCGGGGGGCGGCTCAGGCCTGAGCGCCCTTGATGAAGCTCACTGCGTCGCCGACGGTCGAGAGGTTCTTGACCTCTTCGTCCGGGATGCGAACCTCGAACTTGTCCTCGGCGTGCGTGACGATGGTCATCATCGACAGGGAGTCGATGTCGAGGTCGTCCTGGAAGGACTTCTCGAGCAGAACGTCGGCCTTGTCGAGGCCCGTCTCCTCGGCAACGATCTCGGCGAGGCCCTCGAGGATCTCCTGGTCCGTGTTGGCCATGGGACTTCCTTATCTTTCGTAACGGTCACCGGCGCCGTCGGGCACCGGAGTCTTGCTGGTCAGATCTTGGCGTATCTCGCGACCGGAATGCACGGCGGGTCATTTCGTTGCGACCCGCCGCATACGGCTACGGCAGCACCACGACCTGCGCGGCGTAGACGAGGCCCGCGCCGAACCCGATCTGGAGGGCGAGGTCGCCCGACTTGGCCTGCCCCTCCGCGAGGAGGCGCTCTGCGGCCAACGGGATCGACGCCGCCGACGTGTTGCCGGTCTCGGCGATGTCGCGCGCTATGACCACGGTATCCGGCAGACCCAGCTGCTTCTTCATCTGGTCGATGATCCGCATGTTGGCCTGGTGCGGGATGAAGACCTGGATGTCCTCGGCGGTGACGCCTGCCTCGGCCATCGCCTTCTCCGCGACGGGCGCCATCTGGAAGCTCGCCCACTTGAACACGGTAGGCCCGTCCTGGCGCAGCGTGGGCCAGCCGAGCGAGGGGTCCTCGCGCAGCTCGGTCCAGGAGTGCGTCTGGCGGATCGCGGTGGCCTTGGCGCCGTCCGAACCCCATACGGTCGGGCCGATGCCCGGGGTGTCCGACGGGCCGACGATCGCGGCGCCCGCGCCGTCGCCCAGCAGGAACGAGATGGAGCGGTCGGACGGGTCGATGATCTCGCTGAGCTTCTCGGCGCCGACCACCAGCACGTGCCGGGCAAGGCCCGAGCGGACGAGGGCGTCCGCCTGGCCGATGCCGTAGGCGTAGCCGGCGCATGCGGCCGACACGTCGTAGGCGGCGGCCGGCGTCGCGCCGATGCGCTCGGCGAGGATCGCGGCGCCCGACGGCGTCATGTGCATGTGCGTGATCGTCGACAGGATGATCGCGTCGATGTCGGCGCCGGTCAGGCCTGCGGCCTCCAGCGCCTTGTTGGCGGCGGCCTCGGACAGGTCGAGCACGTCCTTGTCCGCGCCGGCCCGGCGGCGCGTGATGATGCCGGTGCGCTGGCGGATCCACTCGTCCGAGGAGTCGATGGGACCGGCGATGTCGTCGTTGGTCACGACGAGCTCGCCGCGTTCCCCGCCGATCGCCAGGATCCGCGAGAACTGCGTGGGCTGGGCCTGCTGGAGGATGGTCACTGGTCTGCTCCGGTCGTGCTGGTGCCGGTGGAAAGGACAGTGCTGTGTGCCGCGATGAGCGCGCGCGCCGCATCGAGGTCGGCGGGCGACTTCACCGCGACGGTCTCCACGCCCTTGAGGCCGCGCTTGGCGAGGCCCGTCAGGACGCCGCCCGGGGCGAGCTCGAGCAGGCCGGTCACGCCGCGCTCGGCAAGGCTCGTCATGATCAGGTCCCACCGGACCGGCGCCGTGACCTGGCCCGCGATGTTGCGCAGCACGTCAGCGCCGGTGCCGTGGCCGTTGGCCCCGCCCGTGTAGGCGGTGCCGTCGAGGTCCGCGAGGAACGGCAGCGTCGGGTCGGCGGCGTCCCAGTCGAGGGCCACCGGCTCGAACTCGGCGCGGGCCGCGTCCATGAACGGGGTGTGGAAGGCGCCGGCGACCTGCAGCGGGATCACCCGGGCGCGGGTCGGCGGGTTCTCGGCCAGCTTGGCGAGGTTCTCCAGCGCACCGGCCGCGACGGTCTGGCCCGCGCCGTTGACGTTGGCGGGCCACAGGCCCGCGGCCTCGATCGCGGCGAGCACCTCTTCCGGGTCGCCGCCCACGACGGCGCTCATGCCCGACGGCGCAGCAGCTGCCGCCGTGGCCATCGCCCGGGCACGGTGTGCGACCAGGCCGGCCGCACCGTCGTCCGACAGGGCGCCTGCCACTGCCGCTGCCGACAGCTCGCCGACGGAGTGACCAGCAGTGATGTCCGCGACCTCGGCGGCGGCGCGGCCGTCCAGCAGGGCGCGCAGCGCGAGCAGCGACGTGGTGACGATCAGGGGCTGGGCCACGGCGGTGTCGCGGATGGTGTCGGCGTCCGACGTCGTTCCGTGCGCCACCAGGTCCAGGTTCGAGGCCTCGGATGCTGCGGCGAGGCGTTGTTCGGTTCCGGGCAGCTCGAGCCAGTCGCTGAGCATCCCGGGGGTCTGAGAGCCCTGTCCAGGGCAGACGACGGCGAGCACGCGTCCACTCTGCCAACCCGAAGAGCTCGCAGGACGTCGCGACCTGTACCAACCTGGTCGAGGCCCCTTGTGGAGAACCTACAAGGCACTGACCTCGGCGAAGAGTGCGGACAGAACGGTCAGCCGCGGCCGAGCTGGCCCAGTGCCAGGGCTACCTGCAGCACGAACGACTCGCGGGCGTCGAGCGGGTCCCACCCTGTGATCTCCGACACCTTGCGGAGCCGGTAGCGCACCGTGTTGGGGTGAACGTACAGATGGCGTGCCGCGGCCTCCAGCGAGCGGCCGGTGCCCAGGTAGGCCGAAAGGGTCTCCAGCACGGCGCCGCCGGCGTCCTGCAGCGGGGTGAAGGCCTGGGCGATCAGCGTGGCGCGGGCGGTGTAGTCGCCGGTCAGCACGCGTTCGGGCAGGAGGTCGTCGGCCATGACCGGGCGGGGCGCCTGCGGCCATGCCGGAGCGGCGGTCAGGCCTGCGAGCGCGGACCGGGCCGACCGGGCGGCGTCGGTCAGGCTGGGCACCTGGGTGCCGATCACCACGGGACCCATGCCGAAGCGGCTCAGGAGCGACGTGGCGGCCGCGACGAGGTCGCCCTCGCCGCCGAGGACGAGGACGAGCCGGTCGCCGTGGATCCCGACGAGGGCGTCGCCCGCGGCGCGCCGGGCGACGCGGCGGATCTCGGCGGTGCGGATCTCGTCGAGCTGCTCGGTGGCGAGGCCCACGACGACGAGCGCGTTGCCGCGGCCGCTCCACCCGAGGGCCGAGATGCGCGAGCGGAGGGAGTCGTCGCCGTCGCCGCGCACGAGCGCGTCGACCACGAGGGCCTCGAGACGGGCGTCCCAGGCCCCGCGCCACTCGGCGGCGCGGGCGTAGACCTCGGCAGCGGAGAACGCGACCTCGCGGGAGTAGCGCAGCACCGCCTCGCGCAGGTCGCGCTCGCCGCCGGGCGCGGCGATCCGGTCGGAGTGCGTCTCGACGACGTCGACCACCACACGCACGAGCTGCAGGGTGTGCTGGAGCGAGATGGAGCGGGTCAGCTCGGTAGGGGCCGCGGCGAAGATCTCGCTGACGCCGTGCGGCGGCCGGTCCGGGTCGGTGAACCAGGAGGTGAACGCGTTGATGCCGGCCTGAGCGACGAGGCCGACGTACGAGCGGTCCTCCGCGGGGAGCTCGCGGTACCAGTTGAGGTCCTCGTCCAGGCGCCGCATGGCGGCGGCGGTGAGCAGGCCGCTGGCCTCGCGGACCCGCTGGAGGTTCATCGGGAACCCGGCGGGGTCGGTCGCCGCGGCCTCCGGGGCGGGTTGCGTCACGGGCGCCGGGGCGTCCTGGCCGGGGTCCTGGCTGCCGCCGCGGTCGGCTACGGGCCCGGCCTCCCGGTCGGTCTTCTGAGCGCTGGTTCGCGCGCCCCGTCGAGTTGCTGGCACCCCGGCAGCATACGAGTCCGAGTTGTGGGGAGTCCACAAACGGACTTTCAAGGCAGGGTGATCCCAGTGAGTTGGGGAGGAAAACTGTAGGGTCGAGGCATGGCCCTGATGCATCGGCTCCGCCGCCTCATCCGTCGGCCCCTGTCTGCGTCCACGGTCGGTGCTCGCCGCCCGTCGCCGTCGGCGCCCCGACGAGGGGACGCGGGACACGAGGACGCGCTGCGCGCCCAGCTGACCGACGATCCGAACAACGAAGAGGCTTTCGGCGCTCTGGCAGAGATCGTGCGCCGCCGTGCCGCCGAGGACCCGACGCTGGAGGACCCGTTGCGGGACTCCGACGAGATCCCCGAGTCCAAGCAGCGCGAGGCGGACCTCGCGGTCTGGGCGCTGGCCGAGGAGCTGGCCGGGCACCCGCGCGGCTGGTACCCGCTGATCGAGCTGGGCCGGCTGTCGCTGGCCGACGACCCGGAGGGCGCCGTCCGGCGGTTCGCCACGGCTGCCGAACGCGATCCTGACGGTCGTGCGCTGGCGGAGGGCCTCGCGATCCTGCGTGACGCGGGGATGCCCGTGGAGGCCATGGGGCTGGGTGTGGGGCACTGGCGCGTGCGGGAGCACTCGCCGGTCGTCGGGAAGCATCTGGTGCTTGCCGCGCTGGAGGCCGACCGGGTGCTCGAGGCCCGGCAGCACCTGCGGGCGCTGGAGATGCACCCGGACACGAAGGCGGTCAGGCCGCTGCGGGACGAGCTGGAGAAGGCGATCGCCGCGGCCGAGCAGAACCCGGCCAGATAGAACCCTGACGAGACAGAACCCCTGGCGAGACAGAACTGCAGCGCACCGATCATCGGTGCGCTGCAGTTCTGTCTCGGCGGGGCGAGGTCAGCTGTCGCCGCCCGCGGTGCCGGACGTGCCGGCGGTGACGTCGAGCAGGCGGTACTTCTCGACGGCCTTCGCGACGACGTCGGTCGGCACCTCGCCACGGCGGGCGAGGACCTGCAGCGTCCGGACCACCATCGACGGTCCGTCGATGAGGAAGAACCGTCGCGCGGCGGCACGGGTGTCGGAGAAGCCGAACCCGTCGGCGCCGAGCACCGCGTAGTCACCGGGGACCCACGCGCGGATCTGGTCGGGGACCAGGTGGTCGTAGTCGCTGGTGGCGATGAACGGCCCCTGGGCGCCGGACAGCTTCTCCGTGACGTACGGCGTCCGCATGGGCGCCGTCGGGTTGACCAGGGAGTCGTGCTCGGCCGCCAGGGCGTCGCGACGCAGCTCGTTCCAGCTGGTCACGGACCAGACGTCGGCAGAGACACCCCAGTCCTCCTTGAGGAGCTGCTGCGCCTCGAGCGCCCACGGCACACCCACGCCGGAGGAGAGGAGCTGGGCCTTGGGGCCCTCGGCGTCCGACACCGAGATGCGGTGGATGCCGCGCTTGATGCCCTCGACGTCGACGTCCTCCGGCTCGACCGGCTGGACCATCGGCTCGTTGTACACCGTGAGGTAGTACATGACGTCCTGGTCGCGGCCGTCGGAGCCGTCGCCGTACATGCGCTCGATGCCGTCGCGCATGATGTGCCGGATCTCGTACCCGTAGGCAGGGTCGTACTGCACGATCGAGGTGTTCGTACCGGCGATGAGCGGGCTGTGCCCGTCGGCGTGCTGCAGGCCCTCACCCGTGAGGGTGGTGCGGCCAGCGGTCGCGCCGATGATGAAGCCGCGCGTCATCTGGTCGCCGGCTGCCCAGAACTGGTCGCCCGTGCGCTGGAAGCCGAACATCGAGTAGAAGATGTAGACCGGGATCATCGGCTCGCCGTGCGTGGCGTACGACGTACCCACCGACTGGAACGCGGCGGCGGAACCGGCCTCGTTGATGCCGGTGTGCATGATCTGGCCGGACTCGGACTCCTTGTAGCTCAGCATGAGCTCGCGGTCCACGGCGAGGTAGTTCTGGCCGAGCGTGTTGAAGATCTTGGCGCTCGGGAAGATCGAGTCGAGGCCGAAGGTGCGGGCCTCGTCCGGGATGATCGGCACGATGCGGTTGCCGAAGTCCTTGGCCTTGAAGAGATCCTTGAGCAGCCGCACGAACGCCATGGTCGTGGCGATCTGCTGCGTGCCGGAACCCTTCTTCAGCAGCTCGTAGGTCTTGTCCTCGGGCAGCTTGAGGGTCGTCTTCGCGACGGTCCGGCGTTCCGGTACGAAGCCACCGAGCTGACGGCGGCGCTCCAGCATGTACTGGACCTCCGGCGCGTCGGCCCCGGGGTGGTAGTACGGCGGCAGGTACGGGTCGGCCTCGAGCTCGGCGTCCGAGATCGGGATACGCAGCGAGTCGCGCAGCGTCTTGAGGTCGTCGCCCTTGAGCTTCTTCATCTGGTGCGTCGAGTTGCGGCCGGCGAAGCCGGAGCCCAGGCCGTAGCCCTTCACGGTGTGCGCGAGGATGATCGTCGGCTGGCCGGTGTGCGCGCGCGCCGCGGAGTAGGCCGCGTAGAGCTTGCGGTAGTCGTGCCCGCCGCGCTTCATGTTCCAGATGTCGTCGTCGGTCATGTTCTCGACGAGGGCCTTCGTACGCGGGTCGCGCCCGAAGAAGTGCTCGCGGATGAACGCGCCGGACTCCGCACGGTAGGTCTGGTAGTCACCGTCGGGCGTGACGTTCATCAGGTTGACCAGCGCGCGGTCCTTGTCGGCGTTGAGCAGGGTGTCCCACTCGCGGCCCCAGACGACCTTGATGACGTTCCAGCCGGCACCCTTGAACTGGGCCTCCAGCTCCTGGACGATCTTGCCGTTGCCGCGCACCGGGCCGTCGAGCCGCTGCAGGTTGCAGTTCACGACGAACGTCAGGTTGTCCAGCTGCTGCTGGGCGGCGTGCTGGATCATGCCGCGGCTCTCGGGCTCGTCCATCTCGCCGTCGCCGAGGAAGGCCCAGACGTCCTGCTGGCTGGTGTCCTTGATCCCGCGGTTGTGCAGGTACTTGTTGGTCCATGCCTGGTAGATCGCCGACGCCGGGCCGAGGCCCATGCTGACGGTCGGGAACTCCCAGAAGTCCTGCATGAGGCGCGGGTGCGGGTAGGACGGCAGGCCGCCACCCGGGTGCGACTTCTCCTGGCGGAACCCGTCGAGCTGGTCCGCGGACAGGCGACCCTCGAGGTACGCCCGGGCGTAGACGCCGGGGGAGGCGTGGCCCTGGAAGTAGATCTGGTCGCCGCCGCCCGGATGGTCCTTGCCCCGGAAGAAGTGGTTCAGGCCCACCTCGTACAGCGTCGCAACGGACGCGTACGAGGAGATGTGCCCACCGACGCTGAGGCCCTCGCGCTGTGCGCGCGTCACCATGACCGCCGCGTTCCAACGGATCCACGAGCGGTAGCGCCGCTCCATGGCCTCGTCGCCCGGGAAGTACGGCTCCTCGTGGACACCGATGGTGTTCACGTAGGGCGTCGCCATCGACGCGGGGATGCTCACATTCCGCTCTCGCGCCCGGCGCAGCAGGTTGAGCATGACGTACCGGGCGCGGGGTCCGCCCTTGTCGTCGATCAGCCCGTCGAAGGACTCGACCCATTCCTCGGTCTCGGCCGGGTCGATGTCAGGTACGGCGCTGAGCAGACCGTTGATCAGCGGTCCGGTCTCGTCAAACGAAGCCACCAGCAACCTCTCTCGGTGTCGCGCGGCGGGGTCGCGGTTCGCGCTCCTCGCCGCCTCGTCAGGACCCGTCGCGTCGGCGGTGCGTCGCCACAGCTGGGGTTGCGACTGTGCACGCCCACGCGCAGGTGGTCCTAGTCATTCTGTCCCCTCACAGCGTGCGCTCACACCATAGGGCGGTCAAGAGTGCGTGATCTGCGTTACGTCTGTACCGGTTCGCGCCATAATTGATACGGGGTATCGCAATGGTGAGACTGAGTGCATGACTTGTGCGTTGCCGAGGTCTCATCGATTCATCAAAAAGACACCACGCGACCTGGTTGCGAGGCATGGCGGGGGTGCGTGCACTACCTTTGGCGACGGAGGGCCCGCGTAGGGTCGGACAGACACACATACGACCCGGCTGCGAGTGCCGGACAGAGAGAGGGACGATCAACCAAGTGAGCACGGACACCCAGGGCGCCGGGCGCCTCGGTTTCGAGGCCGGCCAGGTGGTGCAGGAGTTCGGCTGGGGCGACGACGTCGACGACGCGCTCCGGGCGGACATCGAAAAGATCATCGGCAGCGAGCTGGAGGACGAGGACTTCGGCGACGTGACCGACGGCGTCATCCTCTGGTGGCGGGAGGACGACGGAGACCTCACCGACGCACTCGTGGATGTGCTGACCGTGCTGGACGACGGCGGCATCATCTGGATCTTCACGCCCAAGCCCGGCCGGGACGGCGAGGTGGGCCACAGCGACATCCAGGAGGCCGCCACGACGGCCGGCCTGCAGACCACCAGCACCTTCGCCATCGCGGAGGACTGGTCGGCGACGAGGCTCGCCTACCGGGGCCGCGGCAAGTGACGGCCCTACAGGTCTGAAGCCGTGACCGAGTCCGCCGCCACGCCGGCCGCTCCCGCGGAGTCGCTGAAGCCGGGTGACCCCGCACCCGACTTCACGCTCCCGGACACGCACGGCACCCCGACCACGCTGTCGGACCTGCGTGGGACGCCGGTGCTCGTCGTCTTCGTCCCGTTCGCGTTCTCCGGGACGTGCACCAGCGAGCTGTGCGAGCTGCGCGACAACATCGAGGACTTCGAGACCGCCGGTGTGCGGCTGCTCGTCATCTCGACGGACGCCGTCTTCACGCTCAAGGCGTGGCAGGCGGCGGAGGGCTACCAGTTCGACCTGCTCTCCGACTTCTGGCCGCACGGCGAGGTGGCGCGCGACTACGGGGTGTTCGACGAGGGCTCGGGGATCGCGCTGCGAGGCACGTTCCTGATCGACGCCGACGGGATCGTCCGGTGGTGCGTGGTCAACCCGCGGGGTCAGGCACGCGACCTGGAGGACTACCGGCGGGCGGTAGTGGAGATCTGATCCGGCCAGCTCGTAAAATTGACCTGGTTCGGGGCTGGGGCCAGGTATTGTGGTCCGCTGCCAGGGCTCATAGCTCAGTTGGTTAGAGCGCCACGTTTACACCGTGGATGTCGGGGGTTCGAGTCCCTCTGGGCCCACCTTGAGATGACGCGGGACATCGTTGATCGATGTCTCGCGTCATCGTCAGTTTCGGTCGTGGTCGGTCCTGGCCGGTCCGCTTCGATCATGCGGTTGGGCCTGGTCTGCTGCGCCGGATCAAGCCGGACCACTTGCTGGAGACGGACTCTCCAATCGGCCCCGCGGCGGCGGCATACCCTTCCGCGGTGGCCCTCTACCTCGTCCGACACGGGCGGCCGATTCTTGACCCGGCCGTCCCTGCCTCAGCGTGGGTCCTGGATCCGGAGCACGAGTACCTGGTGGAAGAGCTCGCGGCGCAGGCGCCGTGGCCCGACGACGCCGTCTGGTACTCCTCGCCCGAGCCGAAGGCAGCGCGAACTGCGTTCCTGCTGGCCAAGCGAGAGGTGCCGATGGTCGAGGATCTGAGGGAGCACGACCGCGGCGGTAGCTGATGGGTGCCGGATTTCGCCGGCGCGGTCCGCGAAGCTTTTGCGAGCCCGCACGTCGTGGCTCGCCCGGGCTGGGAGCCGATCGTCCGAACACGGTCGCGGGTGGTCGCCGCGGTCCGGAAGATCCTCGCGAAGCATCCTGGGCGCGACGTCGTCCTGGTTGGACACGGGACGGCATGGACGCTGCTCGCTGCCGAGCTCACCGGGACCGAGCCAGACTTTGAGCGGTGGGGGAGCTTGGCCATGCCGGACGTGATTGCCGTGGGGAAGACCACGCTCATGGAGCCGGCGAATGACGCGCCGCCCGATGCATGGCGTGAGCACCTCTGGGCCCGGCTCGAAGCCGACGCACGTCGGCGCGAGAACTGGGCCGTCCCGCTCGTGGACAAGCTGCGGGACGACCCCCTCATTGGTGCCTTGTTCCCTGTGTTCAGCCACTCCGTGCTGCACCTTCGGACCGGGCACCGATACGACGACGACACCCGACTGGTCGCGATGGTGCGCCCGGTGCCGGACGTGGGCTACGCGGCGTTGGTCCCGGCCGACGGCGAGGTGTTCGGGGCATGGGGCGAGTTCCTTCCCTGGCCTCGCTACCTCGACGTGGAGGCAACCGCTGACGCCCTGCGCGCGGGCCTGGCTACGCGCGAGACCCGCCGGCCGGTCATGCACGAGTGGACGCTGCACGACGTCGACGGCGACACGGTGGCGCGCTTGCAGGTCACCGCGATCGACCCCGCAGGGCTCCTCGGCACTCTTGTGATCGAGGGCCGGCACCCATTAGCCGGGGCGGTTGCGGCGGCCCGTGCTGCACCTCGCGCTCTACCGGGGGTCAGTGACATCCCAGAGACCTGGAACCGGGTCGCCCCGGGGGCCCTGGCCGATCTGACTGCGCGGTCTGAGACGGGGATTGCTCTGGGCGCGATCGTGCTGCGGGTCTACGAGGGCTGTGTGTGGTGGGGACCGGAGACCAGATCGTCATGATCGGGCCCGTGTCGAAGGTGCCTACCAGCCGAGGTGGGAAACCCCGAGGACTGCTCGGGCCTCGGCCTCGGCAGCGATCGCGTCTGGATGCCGGCCGAGGCAGCTAGGGGTCACCTTGGGCCATGGCTCGGCGTTGTAGAGCCCGTCGAGCACCTCGACCAGCGGTTCTCGGACGTCGGGTACGGAGTGCCCGAGGCGTTCGGCGTTGTCGGCGTAGTCGATCCCGGCCCGACAGAACGCCTCGAAGAACACGTCCTTGTCGGCAACAGCTCTGCGGCGTCTGTGCCCCTCATAAGCGAGGCAGACCATACTCGACCGCTGCGCGCCGATCATGAAGCGGACGGGCGCGTCGGGAAACCAGGTCGCCGCGTACGACCCGCCACGGTCGAACGTCTGGACCATCTGCGCGAACGATGCCCATAACCAGTCTGTGTCGGTCCACTGGTCCAGGTCGATCATCACTCGTCCGTTCGCGACGAGCCGCACCCCACCAGTCAGATCTGTGGCGTGTCGTGATCGGGCGACATCCTCGATCGGTGAAAAGTCTGCTCGACGAGAGGTGCGCAGGTAGGTGCGAATCTCGACTGTCCCGAGCCAGGGCCGTTGCGGCGGGCGCATCAGTGCGATTCGGAGCGCGCGAGCCGGTAGGGTCCGGCTTCGAGCGCGCGTGCGACGGCGTCGGTCAGCAGCTCGGCGTGCATCGGGGCATGAGTAGCTGCCCAGGGTGCGAGCTTGCTACAAAACCCGTCGAGGTCTGCCTCAGCCTGCGCGAGGGCGGCGCGGACTTCGGTCGGGGCGACCCGGAAGACCGGCCGTGCCGAATCCTCGACGTCCTGCACGATCTCGACGAGTCCGTCGCGCAGGGTGATCCCAGCGCCGGGGCTGTGTCCGAGCCAGCACCCCGGAAGGCTGCCCTCGAGCACGTCGATGATCTCGGAGCGCTCGTCGATCGAGTAGCAACAGCCGGGCGTGATCGAGATTCCGGTGCTCGTCTCGATGAACCGCAGACCGCCCATCGCGATCAGTTGGGCGTCGTCCGGATCATGCGGGCCCAGGGCCCGTCCGAGGTAGACGGCGAGGTTCGCTGCCTCGTCGCCCTTCTCGTCAGTGTGGAACCAGCGCAAGACCTGGTGCACCGCTGTCCCGACCTCGGCGTCGGACATGTCGCCGTGCAAGGCCTGGTACCAGAAGCCCTCGCGCCCGACGACGGGCCACAGGTCGAACGTGTCGTCGCCAAGGACCTCGATCACCGGGTCGGCACGCAGGGCTGTCATGCGGCAACCGTGCCAGCGGCAGGTAGCCGCGGTCAACGAGAAAGTGTTCGGTGCTGCGGCCGGTAGGGTGCCGCTCCGTGACGCAGCGACCCATCGTGTTCCTCGACATCGACGGAACACTCCTGCCGTTCGGCCCAGGCGACCGTTCGCAAGCCGTCGACGACCCTCACGCGTGGCGGGCACAGTCCAACCCGCAGCTGGGCAAGCTGCGCCGGGCGCCCAGCTACGACCTGGTCCGGCTCGGAGGCGAGCTGGTGTGGGCCTCGGCCTGGGGCCACGACGCGAACGACGTCGTGGCGCCGGTCCTGGCACTGGGTCGGTTGCCCGTGGTCGACTTCGACGAGGGCGACGACGACGCAGTGCCCGGCGGCGTGCACTGGAAGACGGCGTCCCTGGTTCGACACGCGGCAGGGCGGCCCTTCGTGTGGCTCGACGACGAGATCCGCGACCTCGACCAGCAGTGGGTCGAGGCAGCGCACTCAGGTCCAGCACTCTTGCACCGGGTCAGTCCGACGTCAGGCCTGACCAAGGATGATCTGGCCGTGGTGACGGCCTGGATATGGGAGGTGGCCTGCCTGCCTGTTGCCGACGACGTGCCGCCGCCGCTACGCGCGATCATGGACGCGCGGTACGACTACGACGACGGCAAGGGCATCGCCTTCGGGCCCTACCCTGCGCTCGAACCAGTCGCCGAGACCGGCTGGTGGCTGCGTCATTGGACGGGAAACCCGGATGTCACCGGCGAGGAGTTTCGTCCCTTCGGGGAGGACGGCGGCGGTGGATACGTGTGCTCGTGGATGATTCGCCCTGGTGCCGACCTGGTGGACCAGCCCGTGGTCTACCTCGGGTCGGAGGGCGACGTCGCGGTCCTGGCCGGTGACGCCTGGGACGCACTGTGGTGCTTCGCTCACGGGTTCGGCCCGCACGACGTCCCGAGCGAGTTCGAGGCGGGCGAGCGCTACTTCAAGCCCGAGCCGGAGCGGGCAGTACGAACGCACATCGAGCTGACGCGGGCTGCCGGCCGGCTCGCGGAGGGCCGCCGTCGGCCCGTCGAGCAGATCGTCGCCGACGCGCCGACCGGGCTGCCTGACCTGCGTGTCTGGGTCGACGAGCTGTGCCGCTGAGTCGCTAGGCGCCCGTCGTGAGCGGGCGCAAGCACGTCTCGAAGGCCGTGAGCACCGGGCGTCCGGGGCGCGGGTCGAGAATCGCGAAAGTGACGCGCTCGAATCTCGGTCGGTCGGAGAGAGCTTCGGCGAACGCGCTCGCGACCTCGGTCGGATCGTTGCCGAACACTCCGCAGCCCCACGCGCCGAGGACGAGGCGTTGGCTGCCGTGGGCGGCCGCCACGTCGAGCACCCGGGCCGCCCGACGAGCCAGTGTGGCGGTCACGTCGCGCGCGGCAGCAGGCTGGCCCTGCTCGATCCCGGACCGGTTCGGGGCTGCCGACGTAAGGAACGTGACCAGGTGGGGTTCGGCGAGCAGGGCGCCGTCGTCGTCCCGGAACACCGGAACGCCCGGTGAGACGATGATTCTGTCGCTGTAGAGCAGGGACGACTCTCGCCGGTGATGTTCGTAGAACTCGGGCGCGGCGGTCTGGGTCGCGTACAGCGCCGAGCTGCGCGCTAACGCCTCCTCCTGGGCCTGGGCGCCGTTGAGGAACCCGCCGCCAGGGTTGCGCGCCGACGCGAAGACCAGGCAGGCCGTGCCCGGTCCGAGGCGTCGCGCTGCCTCCATGCTCGACTCGTTGCACACCTCGACGGTGCTCGCGCCGGACCATGTAGTGCTCTTCGGGAGCCGTGCGTCCGGCAGGATCAGCCGGGTTCCGGCGATCGCGGCGTCGACCTGCTCCGCGATGTCGATGCGTCGCCCGCCCGCGCGGTAGCTGCCGGCTCGGACGACGTCCATGGTCTCGGCGGCGAGGGTCCGGAACCGGTCCCGGCTCGTGGTCGGGGATGTCATGGCCGCAATGCTGGGCGCTGGAGGCCTGACCGGTCCACCGGTTTCTCGTGCCAGGCTGGAGCGATGTCTGCTGATGAAGTGGTTCTGGACTGGCGCGGACCGGTGTCCGACGCCGAGCTCGTCGACCTCACCGAGTCCCACGGCGGCAACCCCGAGCCCGGCTGGTGGGACCGGATCCGAGACCATTCGCTGGGGTGGGTCTCCGCCCGGAACGGCGAGGGGCAGCTGGTCGGATTCGTGAACGTGGCCTGGGACGGCGGGTGCCACGCGTTCCTGATCGACACCAAGACGCGCCCCAGCCACCAGCGGCAAGGACTCGGTACCGCCGTCGTGCGGCGAGCGGTCGAGGAGGCCAGTGCGGCGGGATGCGAGTGGTTGTTCGTCGACTTCGAGCCGCACCTCGAGGCGTTCTACCTGGAGTCCTGCGGTTTCCGGCCGACGGCCGCCGGGCTCGTCCACCTCACCGACCCCTGACCGGACAGCGACGTCGTCAGCCTGGGTGCCGTACTCCCCGGCACACCGCAGCCTGGTTGGCCGCGAGCGCCCCGGGGCAACCTGGTGATCGTCCGGCGAGACCGCCGGACATCGGATCGCCGCAGGGCAGGAACGGGAGACGGACATGACGACGGACGGCTATCTCGGGTTGTGGGTCACGGCGGACGGGCACGTGCGGCAGCGGCTGCTGCCCGACGGCCGGTACGACGAGGCACGTGGCGACCGGGAGAGCGCCTACACGGGGCGGTACTGGATCGAGGGCGACCACATCCGCTACGAGGACGACACGGGGTTCAGCGCGGATGGCGACTTCCGTGACGGCGTGCTGTACCACGGCGGCATGGTGATGTACCGGCAGGACTAACGTCGTCGGGCCCACGTCCCGCCGTTGGCCGACAGGCGCCGTCAGTGCAGGTCAGGCTGCACAGATCAGGCCGCACCGGTTACTGCGCGCACGCGCAGGCTCAGCGCGACCCCGAGGACGACGACGGCGGCCGCGGCCGCCGCGACGGCCGTCGGCACGGAGTGCGGCGCGCCGTCCCACCGTGCGACGGCGATCCACGCGAGGCCCCACGCGATGGCCGCGGCCACGGCGACGCGGCCCTTGCTGCGCACGGCGAGGGCGACCCCGACGCCGCAGACCGCCACCAGGGCCCCGACCGCCCACCAGCTGGGATTGATGCCCGCCCCGTCGAATCCCGAGCTGGTGAGGGCTGCTGCGACGTTGGCGGCGGTGGCCACGCAGACCCAGCCGAGGTAGATGCCGAGTGCGCCGTCGATGAACAGGCGTTCCAGCAGCCCGCTCGCACGGGATCGCATCAGGATCACCAGAACTCGGCTGAGCAGCGCGAGCAGGACCGCGATGACGACGACACTCACCCAGATCCAACCCGCCTGGACCACCAGGATCCAGGCCGCGTTCAACAGCATCGTCCCTGCGACCGGCAGTCGGAGGCGGCGCTGACGGTCCGCGGACGCCGTCGTGGGAAACCACTGCAGCACCGTGTACCCCGCCAACCCCACATAGACGACGGTCCAGATCGAGAAGGCCGCGGACGCGGGCGCGAGCAGGGTGGCGTCAGAGGCGAGCGCGCCACCGGCCGCCGAGGCGATCGGCGTTCCGCCGAAGACGCCGACGCCGATCATGGAGCCGACGAGGCAGGCCAGGTAGCTGACGGTGACGACGATCTGCTGGATCCGGTCGGTGAGATGCATGCGGTCCTCGCTCCTCGAGTCGATGGTCCTGGATATTGCTAGCCTATCTAGTAATCTGCCAGGATTCACGTTGTCGAGCGAAAGGCGGTAACGCCATGAACGACGGCGGTCAGGTCCTGGTCACGGGGGCCACCGGCTACATCGGCGGACGGCTGGTGCCCGAGCTGCTCTCCGCGGGGTATCGCGTCCGCGTCCTGGCCCGGCACCCCGAGCGCATCTCGTCCCGCGACTGGGCCGACGACGTGGAGGTGTTCGCCGGCGATGCCACGGCGCGGCCGGACCTGCGCCGGGCGCTGGAGGGTGTCGACGTGGCCTACTACCTGATCCACGCACTCGGCTCCGGGCCGGGGTTCGCCGAGCGGGACCGCAGCACGGCCCGCCGGTTCGCGGTGGTGGCCAGGGAAGCCGGCGTGCGGCGCATCGTCTACCTCGGCGGTCTGCACCCCGACGCCGAACGGCTCTCGCCGCACCTGGAGTCCCGCCGTGAGGTCGAGGAGATCCTCCTCGACAGCGGTGTGCCGACGATCGTGCTGCGGGCGGCGGTGATCCTCGGGTCGGGCAGCGCGTCCTTCGAGATGATGCGGTACCTCACCGAGCGGCTGCCGGCGATGATCGCGCCGCGCTGGATCAACAACCGCATCCAGCCGATCGCCGTGCGCGACGTGCTGCGCTACCTCGTGGGCGCGGCGAGCATCCCGCCCGAGGTGAGCCGGGGGTTCGACGTCGGCGGCCCGGACGTGCTCACCTACCGCGAGATGATGCAGCGCTACGCGGCGGCCGCGGGGCTCCGTCCCCGGATCATCCGTGCCGTCCCGGTCCTGACCCCGCGCCTGGCCAGCCTGTGGGTCGGCCTGGTGACGCCCGTGCCGCCGGCGATCGCCCGCCCGCTCGTGGGATCCCTGGTGCACGAGGTGGTGGCGCGCGAGCACGACATCGCGCAGCACGTGCCCGACCCGCCCGAGGGGCTGATCGACTTCGACCGGGCGGTCGAGCTGGCGCTGGCGCGCATCCGGGACCTGGACGTACGGACGAGCTGGGTCTCGGCGTCCACCCCGGGAGCGCCGTCCGACCCGCTGCCCGAGGACCCCGACTGGGCGGGCGGAAGCCTGCTCGTGGACGACCGGTCGATAGAGGTGGACACGACGCGCGAGGCGCTCTGGACGGTGATCGAGGGCATCGGCGGGGCGCACGGCTGGTACTCCTGGCACCTGGGCTGGGTGGCGCGCGGTCTCCTGGACCGGCTGTTCGGAGGTCCAGGGCTGCGCCGCGGACGCCGGCACCCGCAGCACCTCGCACCCGGTGACGCGCTCGACTGGTGGCGTGTCGAGAAGGTGGTTCCGGGCGAGCTGCTGCGACTGCGGGCCGAGATGCGCCTGCCGGGCCTCGCGTGGCTCGAGCTGTCCGTCGAGGGCGAGCCCGGCGACCGGCCGACGTTCCGGCAGCGCGCCGTCTTCTCGCCGCAAGGGCTCCCGGGGCAGCTGTACTGGTGGGCCATCAGCCCGTTCCACGGCATCGTGTTCGGCGGCATGCAGCGCAACATCGCCCGCGCGGCGAAGGAGCACGGCGCCGGGCGCAGAGGCGGATGACGGCCGCGATCCAGGACCGGCGATGGCCGCGAGTATCGCCGCCACCGAGCTGTTCGGGTACTTCATCGAGGTCACCGAGGTGCAGCGTGCGGCGGCCTCGCGTGAGGCGACGGCTTCGATCGAGGCGTCGGCGGAGCGGTGGTCGGGTATCGAGCGGGCCCAAGGCACGGAGGTGCGGGCCCGCGAGGCGGTCGACAAGTTCCTTGCCGACCCGATCCGGCCAGACCTGCCCTCGAAGGGCCTCTGACCTGCGGAGTTGACGTTCCACGCTCGACCACGAGCGAGGAGACCCGGCGAGTTCTTGATCACTTGTTTACCGTTGGGGTATCAGGAATCCTCTTTCAACGTTACCCTGGGTAAAGAGTCAGGCCACGGCTCATCGGCGCACGTAGCGCACGGAGGGCTGTACAAATGAATGTTGAACCGTCGGAGATAGAGCGTGCACTCACGCTCGGCATCAACCATCTCGTGGGACGTTACCGGTACGAGCTCGCCACTCAGCGGTGGTGGTGGTCGGACGAGACGTACCAGATCCACGGCTTCGAACCCGGCGACGTGGTTCCGACCACGAAGCTCATCCTGGCTCACAAGCACCCGGACGACCGCGCCCGTGTGTCCCGCGTCCTGAGGACGGCAGCGGCGACCGGGGAGCCGTTCAGCAGCGTTCATCGCGTCATGGACGCCCGAGGGGCAGAGCGGACGCTGACGGTGGTCGGCCAGGGGCGCCGCGACCCCGCGACGCAGCAGATCTGCGAGCTCGTGGGCTATTTCATCGATATCTCAGCCACGGTCCAGGCCCTTGCGAGCGAAGCCGCATCGGAGTCCATTCGTGCGTCTGCCGCTACGCGTGCCTCGATCGAACAGGCCAAGGGCATCATTGCCTTCGTCCTGGGTGTCGAGCCTGCCGAGGCGTTCGAACGCCTGCGCATCACGTCCAACGAGACGAACGTGGCCGTGCGTGACGTGGCCCGAGAGATCGTTGATCTGACGAGCACGGCGGGCTCGACCGCGGACGTCCTCGCTGCCCTGACGCCGCAGGTACGGGAACCGCAGCTCTGACGCTGTCAGCAGGGTGGGACGACGCGGGACATCGCTGAGGGGTGCCCGGATCCCGGCGCCCGGAGGCGGCTCGACGCCTCCGGGCGTCGGTCGTGCGGCTTCTACTCCTCGAACGCGATGTTGCCGCGACAGGCCTCGCCGGGGCTCGGGACGGCGCCCTTGAGGCCGTGGCTGACGTACTTGCCGTAGCTCTGGACGTGCCCGCCCGTGACGAAGTCGTCGTCGAACTCCGGCGGTTGGACCTCCTGGTCGTCGGGCAGGTCCCGACCTGAGAACGCGCACGCCGAGCTGGCGTTGAACGCTCCCGGGATCGGGTCGCCCTTTCCGTTGGTCTCGCCGGCGTGCGCTGACATGGAGCCACCCACGGTCAGCCCTGCGGCGACGACGCACGTCAGGAAGACGCGCTTCATGTTCACCACCTCCTTGTGGTGAGGAGCGCCCGGGTAGGTTGGGCGAACCCGGTCCGCCCCCCGTGGCCAACGTACGTCCGGGCCCCGGCAGGCACAGCCCGGAGCGCAGAGATCACCCCTGCCGGTCCGGCTGTCAGGTCACCAGCCCGCCGCGGTAGGCGTAGACCACCGCCTGCACACGGTCCCGCAGGCCGAGCTTGGCCAGGAGGCGGGAGACGTACGTCTTGACCGTCTCCTGGCTGATCACCAGCGTCGCTGCGATCTCGCCGTTCGACAGGCCGTTGGCGATGAGGCGCAGCACCTCCAGCTCGCGCGGGGTCAGCGCGGTGTCGCCCGGGGTGCTCTCGGTGGGCCGGATCCGCGATGCGTACCTGCCCACCAGCTGCCGGGTCACCTCCGGTGCCAGCAGCGCGGCCCCGGACGCGACGGTGCGGATGCCGTTCAGCAGCTGCGCGGCCGGGGCGTCCTTGAGCAGGAACCCGCTCGCCCCGGCGCGCAGCGCCTCGTAGACGTACTCGTCGAGATTGAAGGTCGTCACGACGAGCACCTTGACGGGATGCTCCACGCCGGCGCCGGCGAGCAGGCGGGTCGCCTCGATGCCGTCGAGGACCGGCATCCGGACGTCCATCACCACGACGTCGGGGCTCAGCCGGCGGGCGAGGTCGACGGCGGCCCGCCCGTCACCGCAGTCGCCCACCACCTCGAGGTCGGGCTGGGCGTCGATGATCGTCGCGAACCCGGTGCGGATCAGCACCTGGTCGTCACAGACCAGCACGCGAGTCGGTGCGGTCACTGCCGGCCCCCGGTCGGGATGCGGGCCAGCACGACGAAGCCGCCGTCGTCCGACCGCTGGGTGCTGAGCTCTCCGCCCAGAGCGGTTACCCGTTCGCGCAGCCCGATCAGGCCGCGTCCGCTCCCGCCCGGCGAGACGCTGCGGGCCCGTCCACCTGCTCGCGGGCCCGGCCCGTCGGTGCTGACCTCCACCGTGATCTCCCTGTCGTCGTGGTGCACGGTCACCGCCGTCGGGCGGCCGTGGGCATGCTTGAGAGCGTTCGTCAGCGACTCCTGCACCACGCGGTGCGCTGCGCGTTCGGCGCTGCCCGACGTCGTCGCCGGGGTGCCGTGCTCGGTGAGCTCCACCGGCTGCCCGGCCCGCCGGGTCTGCTCGACGAGGGCGCCCAGCCCGCCGTCCGGCTGCGTACGAGCGGCGCCCTCGTGGCCGGGGTCCAGCAGGTCGAGCAGGTTCCGCAGGTCGCTGATCGCCAGCCGGCCCGTGTCGCCGACGGCGGTCAACGTCTCGTCGAGACGGTCGGGCGACGCGGTCAGGTACCGCGCCGCCTCGGTCTGCACGACCATCGCGGTCACGTGATGGGTCACGACGTCGTGCAGCTCGCGGGCGATGCGGGTGCGTTCGGCGGTGCGGGTCTCCTCGGCGACCCGCAGCCGCCGCTCCGCCTCGGTGGCCCGGGTCGAGCGCAGCCAGGCGCCTACGCCCCACGCGAGGGCCATGGCCAGGTAGAACGTCAGGTACTCGTCCAGCCGCTCGGCGCCGGTCAGCCGGTCGAGCGCGACCGCCAGCCCCACGTACCCCACGGAGAGGGCGGCAGCGATGAGCCGGCGGCGGTGGGCCAGGTGCGCGCCCGTGCTCACCAGCGCGATGCCCAGCGCGTTGCTCGCGAACGAGTGGTAGCCCTCAACCTGGCTGAGCACGAAGCCGAGCGAGACCAGCGCGACGCATACTGCGGGCCACCGCCGACGGACCACGAGCGGGAGGCACTGGAGCACGATGACCAGCACCGTGACGCCGTCGAACGGGCGGGCAGGCACCTCGCCGACCTGCGTCCCGTACTCCCGCAGCACCGGCACGAACGCCGCCCCGGCGAGTGCGAGGGCGAGCGGCAGGTCCCGGACCGTGACGTCGAGCCGGTGCCACCGGTCGCGCCACCGGTTCGGGACCCGCCGGAGTTCGATCACCGGGGGAGCGTAACGGCCGTGTTCGCCCGGGCCGAGCGGCGCAGCGGGACCATGTGCCCGCGCCGGTACGCCACCCGGATGAACACCGCGGCGGCCAGCATGCAGAACACGATCGAGTAGACGCTGCCCTCCGGGCCGAACTCGCCGCCCGTGATCAGCATCGGGCCGGACGTCGAGGCGTCCAGCAGACCCTGCGGGGTGTTGTTGCCCGAGACCTCGGTGCTGAAGATCGCGCTCCCGGCGATGTTCCAGCCGAGGTGCAGACCGATCGGCACCCACAGCTTGCGGGTGGCGACGTACGCGGCGGTGAGCATGCCGCCCGCCTCGATGGCGATGGCGAGCGCGCCCCACAGGCTGGCGTTCGGGTTGACCAGGTGGGCCAGGCCGAACAGCAGGCTGGTCGCCGTCAGGGCGATCCACGTGCCGGTCCACCCCTCGATGATCCGGAACAGGACGCCGCGGAACATCAGCTCCTCGGCCGCCGCGACCGCAGCCATGAAGCCGACGAGCCCCACCGCTCCCGTCACCGTGCCCAGGCCGTGCACCGTGTAGCTGCCCAGGAAGGCGAGGTTGACGATGACCAGGCCGAACAGCGCGACACCGAGCAGCGTGCCCCAGCCGAGCCCGGACACCGCACCCTGGCGGGACACCTCCACCACCTCGCGACGTTCGGTGCGCCGCACCACCCAGGCGTAGACGAGGACGGCGAGCACGGCCGTCGCGAGCCCCACGACGAGCGCCAGCCAGGGGTTGTCCCCGACCAGCGCCAGACCTTGGCTGCCGAGGAACGAGACCGCCAGAACGGCTACGAGCTGCCACACCAGACGCACGATGACTCCTTCGAGAAGCCGCGAACCGGTCGCCGCGGACTACCCAGAACGCTATGGATCAGGCCGCGCGCGGTAGTCACCGCACGGTGGACATTCGCGGGTAGCTCGCACGGGGGACAGACACGATCAGCGACCCAGGAAGATGAACATCATGTGAACAGAAATCGAACTGTTCACCTGAACGTCACCCGCTGGTCAAGTGTGATCTGTGCACACGTCACCATGGTGTGGTGACCGAGATGATTCTTCTCGTCGTGGTCGTGCTCACCGCACTCGCCTTCGACTTCACGAACGGCTTCCACGACACGGGCAATGCCATGGCGACCTCCATCGCCACCCGAGCACTGACACCCCGCCGGGCGGTCCTGCTGTCCGCGGCCCTGAACCTGGTCGGCGCGTTCCTGTCGCTGTCGGTGGCCGCGACCATCGCCAAGGGACTCGTCGACGCCGACGTCATCACCCTGGAGGTCGTGTTCGCCGGACTGGTGGGCGGCATCGTCTGGAACCTGCTCACCTGGCTGGTCGGCCTGCCGTCCAGCTCGTCGCACGCGCTGGTCGGCGGCGTCGTGGGTGCGGTCCTGGCGGCCGCGGGCACCTCCGGCGTGCTGTGGGAGGGCGTCCTCGCCAAGGTCCTGGTCCCGGCGCTGATCGCCCCGGTGGTTGCCATCGCGGTCGCCGCGACCGGTACCTGGCTCGTCGCACGGCTGACCCGAGGGCTGCCGCAGGACGCCACCTCGCGGGGGTTCCGCTGGGGCCAGGTCGGCTCTGCATCCCTGGTCTCCCTGGCGCACGGCACCAACGACGCGCAGAAGTCGATGGGCATCATCCTGCTCGCCCTCATCACGGCCGGCGCGGTACCGGCGGACTCGGGCGTCCCGTTCTGGGTCATCCTGTCCTGCGCCCTGGCCATGGCGCTCGGCACCTATACCGGCGGCTGGCGCATCATCCGTGCCCTCGGCAAGGGCCTCGTCGAGATCGACACCCGGCAGGGGATGGCGGCGGAGACGTCGTCGGCGGCCGTCATCATGCTGTCCAGCTACTTCGGCTTCTCGCTGTCCACGACCCACGTCGCCACCGGCTCGATCCTGGGCTCGGGTGTCGGCATGCCGGGCGCGACGGTGCGCTGGGGGCTCGCCGGCCGCATGTTCGGCGCCTGGATGCTCACGCTGCCCGCGGCCGGCCTGATCGGTGCGCTCTGCTTCTGGGTGCAGCACGGGGTGGGCGGCGTGCTCGGCAGCGCGCTGGTGCTCGGCATCCTGCTCGCGTCGGCCGCGGCCATCTGGATCGCCTCGCGCCGCAAGCCCGTCGACCACACCAACGTCAACGAGGCCTGGGACGAGGAGCGCGGGGCCGGGATCGAACCGGTCGCCGCGACCACCGGCGAAGCAGGCCCGTTGCACGTCGCGCCGGTCGAGGCGGGCGCGACGACGTCGGCGGCCGCCGCCGCGATCGACGCCCTCGACATCGTCCCGGTGGGTGCGGGAGCGGCCGGATCCTCAGCGGCCGGTGGGACATCGGACGTCTCCGGGAAGGGAACGGCGGAATGAGCGGCATCATCGAGTGGAGCGCGCTGGGGCAGGTCGTCCTCGTCGGCCTGCTGGTCGGCGCGGGCGTACCCGCACTGTTCGCACTGGGACTCCGGCTGCTCACGCTGCCGGTACGGGCCGGCGTCGTCCAAGCCGGTGGCACGCACGACGGCGACGCGACGGACGCCGGCGCGGCCCCTGGACTTGCCCGCAGGCTGGGCGGCTACCTGTGCCTGGCCCTGTGCGTCGCCGCCATCGCCACCGGGCTGGCGTTCCTGGTCTCCGGCGGGCACTGACCGAGGCTCACACCTTGACGAGGTGCGGCCGGCGGAGGTTCTCCACCCGCACGTCGCGCCGGCCGGCAAGGAACTCGTCGGTCGCCTTCCGGCAGCCTGACCAGTAGTGGTAGTCGTCGATCACGATCACGCCGCCCCGCGACAGGGCCGGCCAGATGCGTTCCAGGCACACCTTCACCGACTCGTACCAGTCGCCGTCGACGTGGGCGAGGGCGACCGGTCCGGCCGGGTGGAGCGTGTCCTGGAACAGGCCTTCGATCAGCCGGACGTGCCGCTTACGCAGGTCGATCCCGCACTCGGCGAAGTTCTCGGCGACGCGGAGGCGCAGGTTCTCCTGGTAGCCGTAGTACAGGTCGCCGCCGAGGCCCTTCGCCTTGCCGCTCGCGATGGTCCGGTAGCGGGCGTGCACATCCTTCCCGTCGTTGTCGCTCGGCGGAGGGATCATGCCGAAGACGTCGTAGACGAACATCCGACGCCTGCGGCTCTTCGCGGCGGCGAGCACGATGGCCGACCCACCCAGGGCGCACCCTGCCTCGATGATCGAGCCCTTGATGCCCTCCTGCTCGACGGCGAGCGCCCGGTCGCGCAGCTCGGCCAGAACGGCCGCATGCATGAGGGTGATCCGCTTCTCGCGGACCAGCGGGACCAGGTCCGTCGGGACGTGGTCCTCGCCGAACCGGGCCCTGAGGGCACTCATCAGGGTCGTCACCATGCGCGATGTCTCTTCTGGTCGATAACCCGGCGGGACCGCCGGGAGCCCACCCGTTCGATCGTGGCACGGTCTGCCCGCGTCCGCAGCCAGAAGGGTCCGACGCGGACGTGAGGGCACGTCGACGCTCGCAGGTGGTGCCGGCGGAGGACAGACTGGGCTGCTATGCGCAGCAACCTCGACCGGATCCGGGCGGAGATCGTCGCCCACGAGTCCAACGCCTGGGCGCGGGAGCTCGGCTACGAGCCGCTCTACTCGGCGGCGCCCGGCGCCCGGATCGCGCTCATCGGCCAGGCGCCCGGACGCAAGGCCCAGGAGAGCGGCGTGCCCTGGAACGACGCCAGCGGCGTCAGGCTGCGTACCTGGCTCGGCGTCGACGACACCCAGTTCTACGACCCGGACCGGTTCGCTCTCGTCCCGATGGACTTCTACTACCCGGGCAAGGGCACCTCCGGCGACCTGCCGCCGCGCAAGGACTTCGCCGCGCTGTGGCACGGTCGGATCCTCACCGAGCTGCCGGACCTCCGGCTCACGATCCTCGTGGGTGGCTACGCCCAGAGGCACTACCTGGGCGCCCGGGCGAAGCCCACCCTCACCGAGACCGTGCGCGCCTACGCCGAGTACCTGCCGTCGACCATCCCGCTGGTGCACCCGTCGCCGCTCAACTTCCGCTGGCAGTCCAAGAACCCCTGGTTCGAGGAGGAGGTGGTCCCGGCGCTGCGCACGCTGGTGGCCGGAGCGCTCGCGGGGACGTGACGACGGCCGCGCCGCGCTACCGGCTCACCCACACCGGCTCCCACGCGAACCCGTCCGGGTCGGTGAACTCACCGAGGTCGCTGTTCACCGCGATCCGGTGCGAGCCGGACCCTTCCGGCGCCACCCCGCCGTCCTTGGCGAGCGCGGCCCGCTTGTAGAGGCCGAACCCGATCGGGCTGGAGCCCATCTTGAAGTCGACGTAGGAGCCGAAGCTCTTGCCCACGGTCAGCCCGTGCGCGACGTAGAACTTCTTGCTCGCCGAGACGTCGTCCGCCCCGATGAGGAGCACCACCTGGTCGGCCTTCCGGGAGACGGGGGCGGTGTCCTTCTTGGCGGACGTCGCGAGCTTCCAGATGGTGCCGTCGGGCGCCTGGACCGCGCCACCGTGGCCCCACAGGGACTTGGTCACGGGCTTGAGCACGGTGGCTCCCGCGGCGACGGCGGCGTCGAACAGGGCGTTGACGTCACCCGGCTGGGAGCAGACGAGGGACAGGTGGAATCCGCGGAACCCGCTGGTGGGTGCGTCGGACTCGCGGAGGTGGAGCCGGTCGCCCAGGTCGAGGGCGTCGTAGAAGGAACGTGCGGAGCTGAGGTCGGTCACTTCGAGGGTGACGGAGTCGATGTTTGCCATACCGACCACGTTAGGTTCGGCATGCTGCCGGGTGCTTCTCGATTCCTGACCGACTCGGATCGGCTCGTACTGACGTCGCTGCCGGGTTCACAGTAGCCTCCTGATGTGCCTCTCGCACCGGAGCTGCTCACCTGGTTGCTCGACACCGACCCAGCGCTGCGCTGGCAGGTCGAACGCGACCTCGCCGGCGCGCCCGAGGACGTCTGGCGGGCGACCCGGGCACGTGTCGCCACCGAGGGGTTCGGTGCCCGCCTCCTCGCGCACCAGGATCCCGACGGGCAGTGGGCGGGCGGGGCCTTCTTCCCGGCCGGCTTCCAGGGTGACGAGGAGTACCAGCCCTGGACCGCTACGACCTGGTCGCTCAGCAGCCTCCGCGACTGGGGCCTCGACGCGTCCGCGCTGGCCGGGACCGCCGAGAAGCTCGCCGCGAACAGCCGGTGGGAGTACGAGGACCTGCCCTACTGGGACGGCGAGGTCGACTGCTGCATCAACAGCTGGACGCTCGCCAACGGGGTGTGGCTGGGCGTCGACGTCTCCGGCATCGCCCGGTGGTTCGTGGACCACCGCCTCCCGGACGGCGGCTGGAACTGCGAGTGGGTGGAGGGTTCGACGCGCTCCTCGTTCCACTCCACGCTCAACTCCCTCAAGGGCCTCCTGTACTACGAGACCGAGGCAGGGGCCGGCGACAGCGCCGACCTGCGCGCCGCCCGCCGGGCCGGCGAGGAGTACCTCCTGGAGCGTCGGCTCCTCCACAGGCTCTCGACGGGCGAGCAGGTCGGCCCGTGGGCCACCCACTTCGGGTACCCGTTCCGCTGGGGCTTCAGCGTCCTCAATGCCCTCGACTACTTTCGGGCGGCGGCGCTGCACGACGGCGTCGGGCCTGATCCCCGGCTTGCCGACGCCGTCGGCGTGGTCCGCGCCGCCCACCGCCCGGACGGCACCTGGCTGCAGGAGGGGCGCCATCCGGGGCGGGTCTGGTTCGAGATCGACGTCCCGCCGGGGGAGCCGTCGAAGTGGCTCACGTTCTACGGCACGCGCGTGCTCGACTGGTGGGACGGCGCCCGTCCCGCATAACGCTCAGGCCTCGTCGCCCCCGCGCGGCACCCGGAGCAGCAGCGGGACCAGGACGGCGCCGACGACGACGTGGACGAGGCCGAGCACCACCGCCGAACCGGTGGACATCTGTGCCGACAGGCGCAGAAGTCCTGGGGCAGGGCCGCTCGCTGACGGGCGCGGCGTCCCGCCCGGCTGTCGACACAGGTTTGACTGCCGATTTACAGCGCTGTAAATTCCCACGGTCGCAGTAATCAAGGGAGATGCAGCGTGAGTCCAGGTTCCAGTCGTCCCGTACCGCTGAGTCGTCGTTCGTTCCTCGCCGGCTCAGCGGCCCTCGTCGCGCTCGGTGCTGCCGGGTGTGCGCCGGCCTCGCGAGCCGCAGGCGGGGGCGTCACCCTGCGCTTCTACGAGCAGAAGCAGGAGGTGATCGCCTACTTCGACGAGCTGCTGCGCCGCTTCGAGGAGGCCCGCCCCGGCATCGCCGTGGTGCATGACTCGACGGTGGCCATCGCGCCGCAGTTCGTGCGCAACGAGCCGGCGGACGTCGGCTGCTTCAACGACAACCTCGAGCTCGCCCGCTACATCAAGCGCGGTGTGCTCGGTGACCTGTCGGACCTGCCGTCGGCGCGGGCCGTCCGGACCGATATCGGCGAGCTGACCGACCAGTACGCCACCTACCCCGGCCGCACGAGCGTCCTTCCGTACTCGCTCGCCGCCGCCGGCGTCATCTACAACAAGAGGATCTTCGCGGACCACCGGCTGCCGGTCCCCGAGACGTGGTCGCAGTTCGTCGACGTCTGCGACGAGCTCACCCGGGCCGGCGTCACGCCGATCTACGCGACCGACCGGGACACCTGGACGCTCTGGCAGGGCCTGTTCGACTACTCGGTCGGCAGCCTGGTCGCGCCGGGGGAGTTCTTCCGGCGCATGAAGGAGCTCGGTACCGACGTCGGGCCCGACTCCGAGGTCTCGTTCGAGAAGGACTTCGCCGTGCCGATGGAGCGGGCCAAGACCATCTCGTCGTACTTCAACAAGGACCATGCGGTGCGTGCCTACGCGGACGGCAACCTCGCGTTCGGCAAGGGCGAGGCCGCCATGTACCTGCAGGGCCCGTGGGCGCTCAGCCAGATCGCGCTGGTCGACCCCGACCTGGAGATCGGCACGTTCCCGCTGCCCGTCTCGGAGAACCGGGACGAGCGGCAGGCCCGGGTCAACATCGACCTCGGCCTCTGGATCCCCACGGCGTCCAGGCATCAGGACGAGGCGCGCGAGCTCGTCGAGTTCCTGATGCAGCCGGAGATCATCAACGCCTACAACCAGGACAACCTGGCGTACTCGACGCTCACCGACTCACCCCCGCAGGAGGACGAGCGCCTGGCCGGGCTCCAGGAGTACGTCGACCGCGCGGCCTTCTACCAGGGCGCCGGGACGTTCGTGCCGACGTCGATCCCGCTCGGCAACTACCTCCAGGCCGCGATCCGGAGCGGCAACTTCGAGGGCATGCTCCGCCAGCTCGACGCCGACTGGCGCCGCGTCGCAGGAAGGGGTGCCACCGTATGAGCGGCACAACGTTGTATCAGAAGGGGTCGCCTCAGAAGGTCCGCCGCACGGGCGGAGGGCGCGGCGTCGAGCCGCTGTACTACCTGTTCCTGGTGCCCACGCTGCTCGTGTTCACGGCGTTCGTCGTGGTCCCGGCCCTGATCGGCATCTTCTACAGCCTCACCGACTACGTCGGCTTCGGGGACTGGTCGTTCCTGGGCCTGCGCAACTACGCGGCGCTGTTCAGCGACCCGAGGATGCTCGAGTCGTACGGGTTCACGCTCGGGTTCGCGGTGGTGACCGTCGTCGTCGCGCAGGTGATCGCCCTCGCGCTGGCCGTGGCACTGTCGCGGCGGATCCGCTTCGCGACCACGCTCCGCACGGTGTTCGTCATCCCGATGGTGGTCTCGGGGATCGTCGTGGCCTACGTGTTCAACTTCCTGTTCTCGAACTCGCTGCCCGCGCTCGCGACGGCCGTGGGCTTCGGGCCGCTGGAGGAGAGCATCCTCGGCAACCCGGACCTCGCCTGGCTGTCCATCGTGATCGTGTCCGCGTGGCAGACGATCCCCGGGGCGCTGCTGGTCTACACGGCCGGGCTGACGTCCATCCCGACCGACCTGTACGAGGCGAGCGCGCTCGACGGGGCGTCCCCCTGGCGGCAGTTCCGGTCCATCACCGTCCCGCTCATCGCGGGCTTCATCCTGATCAACACGATCCTCGGCGTGAAGGGCTACCTCGGCGTCTACGACGTCATCGTGGGACTGACGGGCGGCGGGCCGGGCACCGCGACGAGCAGCGTCGCCATGACGATCTTCAGCGGCTTCACCGGCGGCGACTACGCCTACCAGATGGCCAACGCCACGGTGTTCCTCGTCGTCACCGCCCTCATCTCCGTCGCCCAGATCGTCGCCACCCGTGGAAGGGCGGTCCAGCTGTGACCATCATCGATGCACCCCGCGCGGCGGATCCGCGCCCGCACGCCCGGCGGCGCCCCCGCGCGGTCGCCGCGGGCCGTGTCAACCGCACCAGCTGGCCCCTGACCATCCTGCTCGGCCTCGCCACGCTCACGGTCTTCGTGCCGCTGTACGTGACGCTGTCGATGGCCTTCAAGTCGAGCGCCCAGTCCGCGGACGGCAACGCGTTCTCGTTGCCCGCCCCGTTCAACCCGGCCAGCTTCGCCGAGGCGTGGGAGCTCACGCGCTTCCCGGTGTCCTTCGCGATCTCGCTGGCCGTCGCGGCGCTCGCCGTCCTGCTGACGCTGCTGCTCAGCTCGCTGGCTGCCTACGCCATCGCGCGGAACTGGTCGCACCGGTTCTTCCGCTGGTCGATGATCTACCTGCTCGTGGCGCTGTTCCTGCCGTTCCCGGTCGTCGCGCTGCCGCAGATCCAGCTCACGGCGCTCACCGGTCTCGACAACCCGGTCGGCGTCGGGATCCTGCACGCGATGTTCCAGCTGTCCTTCAGCGTGCTGCTGTACACCGCGTACCTGCGCTCGATCCCGATCGAGCTCGAGGAGAGCGCCCGCATCGACGGCGCGAGCACCTGGCAGATCTTCTGGCGGATCATCCTGCCGTTGCTCGGACCCATGAACGCCACGGTCGGCATCTTCGCCTTCCTTGCGTCGTGGAACGACTTCATGATGCCGTCGCTCATCATGTCCGACCCGACGTTGCAGACCCTGCCGGTCGTGCAGAACATCTTCCAGAGCCAGTTCGGCACCAACTACAACGTCGCCTTCGCGTCGTACCTGATGGCGATGGCGCCGACGATCATCGCCTACCTGTTCGCGCAGCGCTGGGTGATCAGCGGCGTGACGCAGGGCGCCGTCAAGCACTGAACCGAGCACGAGGAGAGACATGTCAGAGATCGTCGACAGCCTGCCCGTCATCCGGCCCCTGCTGGACGCGGCGCCGCATGCGCGGACGGAGCAGCAGGTGCACGGCGCCGGCTGGCGGATCACCGTCCTGACCGACGGAGTCTTCCGCGTCGAGCGGTCGGGCGACGGCGGTTTCGAGGACCGGGCCTCCACCTTCGCGATCCGCCGCGACCTGCCGCCGGTCGACTTCACCGTCGAGCGCCTCGGGGAGGGCGTGGTGGTCACCACGCGGCGCGCACGGCTGCGGTACGACGGCGCCGAGTTCTCCGCGAGCGGCCTCGTCGTCGAGGTGCTGGGCCGCGACTCGGGCCGGTGGCGCTACGGCGAGCCGACGCGGGACCTCGGCGGCACGGCCCGCACGCTCGACGACGTCGACGGCCGCATCAACCTGGAGCCGGGCGTCGTGGCCCCCGACGGGATCGCCGTCGTCGACGACTCGGTCTCCTTCCTGTTCGAGGACGACGGCTGGGTGGGCTCCCGGGTGCCCGGCAGGCAGGACCTGTACGTGTTCGCGCACGGCCGCGACTACCCGGACGCCGTCCAGGACCTGTACCGGGTCTCCGGCCACCCGATGCGGCTGCCGCGCTGGGCGCTCGGCAACTGGTGGAGCCGCTACCACCCGTACAGCGAGGAGTCGTACCTGGAGCTCCTGGACCGGTTCGACGACGAGGGCGTGCCGTTCTCCGTCGCCGTGATCGACATGGACTGGCACCGGGTCGGGTCGGTGCCGCCCGAGTTCGGCAGCAGCTGGACCGGCTACTCGTGGGAGCCCACGCTGTTCCCGGACCCGGAGCGGTTCCTGCGCACCCTGCACGAGCGCGGGCTGCGCACCACCCTCAACCTGCACCCGGCCGACGGTGTCCGCGCCTTCGAGGACGCGTACCCGGCCATGGCCCGCGCCATGGGTGTGGACCCGGACAGCGGGGCGCCCATCGCGTTCGACCCGACCGACCCCGTCTTCCTCCAGGCCTACTTCTCCGAGCTGCACCACCCGCTGGAGGCGCAGGGTGTCGACTTCTGGTGGATCGACTGGCAGCAGGGCCGCACCTCCGGCCTGCCCGGCGTGGACCCGCTGTGGGTGCTGAACCACTTCCATCACATCGACGCCGCGCGCGACGGCGGGCCGGGCATGACGTTCTCCCGGTACGCCGGCCCCGGAAGCCACCGGTACGCGGTCGGGTTCTCGGGCGACACCGTGGTCTCGTGGGCGTCGCTGGCGTTCCAGCCCGAGTTCACGGCCACCGCCTCCAACATCGGGTACTCCTGGTGGAGCCACGACATCGGCGGGCACACCCGCGGGGTGCGCGACGACGAGCTGGCCACCCGCTGGGTGCAGTTCGGCGTCTTCTCACCGATCATGCGGCTCCACTCGGCGAACAACCCGTTCATCCGCAAGGAGCCGTGGGTGTTCCCGCCGGAGCACCGGGCGGCGATGGACGACGCGCTGCGGTTCCGTCACCGGATGGTGCCCTACCTGCACACCATGAACCATCGCGCCGCCGCCGGGGTGCCGCTGGTGCGACCGATGTACCACCTCGAACCGCGCAGCCGCGAGGCGTACACCGTGCCCAACCAGTACGAGTTCGGCAGTGAGCTGCTGGTCGCGCCGATCACGTCGCCCCGGGACGCCGCGTCGCTGCGGGGCAGAGTGCGGGTGTGGCTGCCCGCGGGGCTGTGGACCGACATCGTCACCGACGCCGTCTACCAGGGCGGGCGCACCGTGGAGATGCACCGCGACCTGGGCTCGGTACCGGTGCTGCTGCGCGCGGGCGGGATCCTCCCGCTCGACGCGGGCACGGAACTCGACGCGACGCGCAACCCGACGGCGTTCGAGGTGCTCGTCGCGCCGGCCGCGTCCGGCGAGCTGGTCCTGGCTGAGGACGCGGAGGACGACTCGGTGGGCTCCGGTGACGGGCCCGCGGCGCGGACCGCGCTGTCATGGGATGCGGAGCGCGGCGAGTTCCGGATCGGCGGCGCCTTGGGCGATACCCGCGTGCTGCCCGAGCACCGGGAGTGGACGGTGACCTTCCTTGCCGCGCTGCCCGAGGGATCCGTCACGGTCAACGGTGCGCCCGCCGAGGTGAGCGGCGTCGACGGACGGTGGAGCGTGAGCGCTGCCGGGCCGACCGCCGCCGAGATCGTGGTGCTGGTTGACGGCGGGCCGCTGCGGGTCGGCTCGGACCGGCGCGAGGCGGCACGCGTGATCCTGGAGTCCGCGCAGATCGGGAACGCGGAGAAGCTCGAGGCGTGGGACGTCGTCCGCAGCGAGCGGAGCGCCACCGAGAAGCTGGCGGAGCTCGCGGCGGTCGAGCTGCCGGAGCCGGTGCGGGCCGCCCTGGTCGAACAGCTCGCGGCGGGGCCGAGCGCGGCCCAATAGGTCGCCGTCGTCAGGGCGAGGTGTGCTGTTGTGGCAGGTGCGGGGTGGGCCGAACAGCTCAGCCTGGCCGAACCGTGCGGGGCCAGAGTGAACGAAGTTCAGCCCACCCGGCACCTGCGACTCGGGTCACCTGACCGACGAGCCACGACCGGATCAGCCCAGCTCGGGGGCGCTCTCCCGGAACAGGATCGTGTGTCCCACGGTGACGTGGCGGCCCGGCTCGTCGAGACCGTCCAGGCGGTCGAGCAGCAGGTCGAGCGCGCGTTCGGCGAGCGCCCGGGTGTCCGGCGCGACGGACGTCAGGCTCGGTGCGGTGCTCGCGCCGAGCTCTATGGCGTCCCAGCCGATGACCGCGACATCGGCAGGGACGTCCAGGCCGTGCCGGCGTAGTGCGCGCAGCGCGCCGATGGCGGCGAGGTCGTCGCGGCACAGCAGGCCGTCCAGCTCGAGACCGGCGTCGAGCGCGGCGCCGAGCGCTTCCTCGGCGTCGCGGGCGTCGCCGTCCTGCCGCCGCGCGACGAGCAGGGACGGGTCGGCGGGCAGGCCCGCGTCGTCGAGGGCGGCGCGGTAGCCCTCGAGCCGCAGCGTGGACGTCCACGAGATGCGGTCGGCCTCGTGGCCGAGGAACCCGATCCTCCGCCGCCCCATCCGTACCAGGTGCCCGACGGCGTCGCGGGCGGCGGCGACGTTGTCGATGGCTACCTGGTCGGCGCCCGCGGGCTGCGGGTCCTCGCCGAGGAACACGATGGGCATGCCGTGCGGCAGGCCGTCGAGGTCCCGGGCGGCGAGGGCCTGCGGCTGCATCACCATGCCGTCCATGATCCCGGCCTCGCGGTCGTGCAGGACCGAGCGCTCGCCGTCGGTCGTCGCGCCGGTCTCCGCGAGCAGGAGCCGGTAGCCGCGTGCCTCGGCGACCCGCGCGAACACGTGCGCGAGCTCGGCGAAGTACGGCCGCCGGAGGTCGGGGAAGGCGAGCCCGAGCATGCTCGACCGGCCGGTCGCGAGGCTGCGGCCGGTGCGGTTGGGCCGGTACCCGAGCTCGTCGACGGCGGCCTGCACCCGCTCGCGCATCCCCGGGCTGACGTGACGGTATCCGCGGACGACGTTGGACACCGTCTTCATCGAGACCCCCGCACGGTCCGCCACGTCCTGCAGGGTCACCCGGTTCATATCGGCAGATTACCGTCGGCGCTGCGGCCCGGGACGCGGTAGTCGAAGCCCTCTGCCGCCGCGATGGGGCCCGGTGTCGCTCGCAAGGGGGTATGAAGGATCTACGAGGACGGACCGGTACGAGGAGGAACCATGTCCAGACTGCGAGGGCCCATCTCACGAGGAGCGAAGGTTGTTGCCGGAGTGGGACTGACCGTCCTGCTCCTCGCGACGAGCTGCGGTGGAGGCGGAGGTGGCGGTGGAGGAGGCGGCTACAACATCGGCGACGCGGGGAGCGCGAGGGTCACCGTCGTGGCCGAACCTCATCGTTGAGTGCTGGGTATTCGTGGGGTAGAGCCCGCCAATCCCACACATACCCAGCACTCGACGAGTCGTTACTCGACCAGCTTGCCCGCCGTGGAGACCTCCTGGTCCTGGATCAGGGCGGCGATCTCGTCCGGGACCTCCGGAATCGCCTCCCGCACCACGCCCGTGCGCGGGGACCACACCAGGTTCACCTGCAGCGCGGGGTCGAGGTCCGGGTAGTCCGACCGGTTGTGGCACCCGCGGGTCTCGCGGCGCTCGCGGGCGGCCTCCAGCGTCGCCCGGGCGGCGATGAGCGACGCCTTGAGGTCGAACGCGTGCGCCAGGTCCTGGAACCCGGCGATGTCCGGGTGGATGCCCACCTCCTTGGTGCGCACCTCGATCTCGTCCAGCTCGCGCAGTCCGGCGGTCAGCCCCTGCTCGTCCCGCACGACGCCGGCGTGCTCGGTCATCGTGTTGCGCACCGCGCGCTGCAGAGCACGCACGTTCTCGTGCCCGTCGGCGGCCAGCAGGTCGGCGACCTCGGCGCGGGCCTCGGCCTCGGCGTCGTGCGAACGGCGCTGTGCCTCCAGGCCCGCCGAGTAGGCAGCGGCGGCCCGGCCGACGATCCGGCCGAACACCAGGAGCTCGATCAGCGAGTTGCCGCCGAGGCGGTTGGCGCCGTGCAGGCCGCTGGACGCCTCGCCGATCGCGTACAGGCCGTCGACGTCGGTGCTGTGGTCCTCGGGCCGAACCCACACCCCGCCCATCGAGTAGTGCGCGGTGGGGGCGATCTCGATGGGCTCGGCGGTGATGTCGAGCATCTGCAGCTCGAGCATCGTCTGGTAGACGCGCGGCAGGCGCGTCATGATCGTCTCGCGCGGCAGGTGGGAGACGTCGAGCCAGACGCCGCCCTTCTCGGTGCCGCGCCCCTCCTTGATCTCCGTGTACGCGGCCAGGGCCACACGGTCGCGGGTGGAGAGCTCCATCCGTTCGGGGTCGTAGTTTTGCATGAACCGCTCGCCCAGGGCGTTGCGCAGGATGCCGCCCTCACCGCGCGCCGCCTCGGAGATGAGCGTCCCTGCCGCGTTCTCCGGCTCGAGGATGCCAGACGGGTGGAACTGGACCAGCTCCGGGTCGCGCAGCCGCGCGCCGGCCTCGACCGCAAGGCGGAACGAGTCGCCCGTGTTCTCGTCACGGCGGGACGAGGTGCGCCGCCAGATGCGGTTGTGACCGCCCGCGGCGAGGATCACGGCGTCCGCGTGGATCAGGTACGGCGTGCCGTCGGTCAGGTCGAACCCGTAGGCGCCGAACACCGCGCCGTCGCGGGTGAGGATCCGGGTGACGTAGACCGAGTCGAGGATCGGGATGTCGAGCTGCGTCGCCCGGTTCACCAGCGACCGCTGGATCTCCAGGCCGGTGTAGTCACCGGCGAACGCCGTGCGGCGGTAGGTGTGCGCGCCGAAGAACCGCTGGGAGATGCGCCCGTCGTCCTCCCGCGCGAAGGCCATGCCGTACCGCTCGAGGTCCGCGATGCCCTGTGCGGCACCCTGCGCGACGATCTCGGCCGTGTGCGGGTTGGCCAGGAAGTAGCTCTCCTTGATCGTGTCCGCGGCGTGCTGCTGCCAGCTGTCCTCGGCGTCCATGGTGCCGAGCGCGGCGTTGATCCCGCCCGCCGCGAGCGAGGTGTGGGTGTCCATGCGCGGCCGCTTGCCGAGGGCGAGCACGTCGACACCCTGTTCTGCGAGCTCGATCGCGGCGCGTAGGCCGGACCCGCCCGTTCCGATGACCAGCACTGTCGTTGAGATCCGACGTTCGGTGGTGTTCATACTTCATCCGACCACCTGGCCGGCTGATTCGTGACACGTCCTGGTGTGAGCATTTCCTCAGGTGACATGAGTCATCGCGACATGTCAGATGCCCAGGTCACCGGGGTGGCCTGGGCATCTGACGGCTTCTTGGACCTGCCGGTAGGAGGGTCCGGGTCAGCAGTGGATCTCGGCGAGCTCCGTGAACACCGCACGGTTGAGGTGGAACGCGTGGTGCGTCTCGGCGACGGTGGCGGCCACCTCGTCCTGGTCCAGGTCGAGCTGGTCCAGCTCGTTGCGGTACGCGTCCTTGAACACCTTGACCTTCGGGATGTCCGGGAACGTGTAGAACGCCAGCCCCTCCTCGTCCAGGCCGTAGTGCTGCTTCATCATGCGCTTCACGATCTGGCCGCCCGACAGGTCACCCAGGTAGCGCGTGTACGAGTGCGCGGCGTAGTGCGGCAGGCTGCCGCCGATCTCGCGAACGCGGTCCGCGTACAGGCGCGTTGCCGGCAGGATGCGGATCTCCTCGCGCCACGCCGGTCCATACAGGTAGGCCAGGTCGCGTTCGATGGCCGGGACGCGCGTGAGCTCGTTGAAGACGAGGCCGGCGCCCCGCTCGTCGTCGCGCACGGCGACGCTCGCCTCTTCCAGCGCCTCGTAGACCACGAGGAGCTGGGCCGAGAGGTCGGCGTGGGCGGCCCGGGTCAGCGCACCGGACATGAGCTCCTCGATGAACTGCTCCGAGTTCGCTGCGTCGTGCTCGTCGCGCGTGCTCTGGCGCAGCAGGGCTGACAGGGGGAGTTCTTCCTCGACGGGCAGGCTCACAGGATCTCCTCCGACAGGACGGAACGTGCTGACAAACTGTCATCACGTCGCGAGCATAGCAACTCCGGTTAGGGGAACCTAACTTCATGACACATCGTGGGACGGCGGTCCGAAACGTGTGGCGATGCGGGCGCCGTCGGGCATAGCCTCTGGGTGGCGAGCGTGAGGCGTGACGAACCTCGGCCCGGGTTTCCGGGCAGACGCACCGCCCGCGCGTGCGGCGTACCGACGAGAGGCCGGGGTCTCCCGGCGAAGGAGTGGTGGCACCGCGACCTAGCCCCCGCCCGCTCCTCCAGGGCCTTCGCTCTCTGGAGGACTGATGAGACCACCTTCGCAAGCCCCGGCTATGTCTGCAGCCCCGTCTGCGGTAGCCATGTCCACGAACGCGCCGGCTCGTACGCCGGCCCGCGATCTGTCCGCCGCCGCGCCGGGGTCGACGGTGCGGCTGCAGGGCTGGGTCCACCGTCGCCGTCAGCTCGCGACCGTGACGTTCCTCGTGCTGCGGGACCGCACCGGCCTCGCCCAGGTGGTGGTGCGCACCGGCGTCGGGCAGGCGCTGGAGATGCCGCCGGAGGAGACCACCGTCGAGGTGACCGGTACTGTCACCGCCAACCCGCAGGCCCCTGGCGGCGTGGAGGTCACGGAGCCCGTGATCACGCCGCTCACCGACGACGCCGAGACCCCGCCCGTCGAGCTGTGGCGGCCGGCGCTCACCGCCGCGCTGCCGACGATGCTCGACCATGCGGCCGTCACCTGGCGGCACCCCGCGCAGAAGGCGCGGTGGGAGGTCGCTGCGGCGAGCCTGCGCGGCTTCCGGGCGACGCTGGACGCGGCGGGGTTCACCGAGATCTGCACGCCGAAGCTGGTCGGGACGGCTACCGAGTCGGGCGCGAACGTGTTCCCCGTGGACTACTTCGGGCGGCCCGCGTACCTGGCCCAGTCGCCGCAGTTCTACAAGCAGCAGATGGTGGGCGTCTTCGAGCGGGTCTACGAGGTGGGCCCGGTCTTCCGCGCCGAACCGCACGACACGGTGCGGCACCTCGCGGAGTACCGCTCGCTCGACGTCGAGCTCGGGTTCGTGCGCGACCACCGCGACGTGCTGGCCGTGCTGCGCGACGTGCTCGCCGGGATGGCTGACGCCGTACGCGGCTCGGGAGCTGCCGAACGGCTGGGCATCGAGGTGCCTGAGATCCCTGCGGAGATCCCGGTGCTCCACTTCGCGGACGCGCTCGCGCTGGTCGGCGCGCCGTCCGACGAGCCGGACCTGGCGCCAGAGCACGAGCGGGCGCTGGGGGAGTGGGCCCTGGCCGAGCACGGGTCCGACCTCGTCGCGGTCGAGGGCTACCCCATGGCCAAGCGGCCGTTCTACACGCATCCGGAGCCGGGCTCGGGGCCGGGCGGCCCGGGCGCCGCTCTGCCGGGCGGCGCGCTCGGCGGCGAGCGGTGGAGCAACAGCTTCGACCTGCTGTTCCGTGGTCTCGAGCTCGTCACGGGCGGCCAGCGGCTGCACCGGTACGCCGACTACGTCGCCGCGCTCGAGGCACGCGGTGAGGACCCGGCCGCCTACGCGTCGTACCTCGCGGCGTTCCGGCACGGGATGCCGCCGCACGGCGGGTTCGCGATCGGCCTGGAGCGCTGGGTGGCGCGCCTCGTCGGGGCGGCCAACGTCCGCGAGGTGACGCCGTTCCCGAGGGACCTGCACCGGTTGGTCCCGTAGGGAGTGGACCGGCACGGGCGCCCGGGCACGGCGCCCGTGCTGGTCAGCGGTCAGGCATGTCAGTGGTCACCGCTACCTTTTGGCGCGCACTGCTTTTGCGGTGAGTCACAGGGGTGAGGTGTGCCCTGTGCCCGACGGCTGGGTGAGGAACGCGAGATGCTGCAGGAACTGGTGGACCGGGTCAAGGGCGGCGACACGACGGTGAAGGCGGTGCGTGACGCACTGGCCCCGCTGAAGCTGCTGGGCACCGGGCTGTACGACGACGCCGTCGGGTACGTGCTCGAGGGCGCGACACCCGAGGTGCTCGTGAACGTGCAGCAGTCGGGCAACACCGACCTGGACGGCTTGTTCGGCGCACCCCTCAAGCTCTGGTCGGGTTGGGTGTCGCCCGACGTCATCAAGCAGGTCGCGACGGTGCACAAGGGCTGGAGCGAAGGCTCGGGTATCACGGCACGCGGACGCGTCTACGCGTCGGCCGACGTCGCGGTGCTGGCCCGCCTCGGCCGGCTGCTCGCGCAGGTGTGCGACACCTCCGATGCGCCCGACACGGTGCCCGAGTGGTTCTACGTCCTGGTGTACGACGGAGCACGGCGGGGGACCAACGAGAGGCACCGCTCCGGCAAGTCGGTCGCCGAGGTCGCGGCCCGGCTGACGCCCGCGTTCCTGGAGCAGGTCGCCGTCGAGGGCGGGGCACCGGCCGCCGACGCGGCACGCACCGTCCTCACGGCGATCCTGCACCGGGGGACCAACGAGCGTTCCTGGTACCAGGACCCGCGCCAGGCGATGGCCGCGCGCCAGGAGTTCGACCGGTACGTGACCGAGCACGTCGGCACGCTCGCCGAGGTCACCACCCAGCTCGGCGCGCACGGCAAGCAGGAGGTGCTGACCCGCATCGGGAAGCGCACGGCCGAGGCCGGGCTCGTCGAGATCGTGGCGACGCTCGCCGTGGACAAGGCGAAGGGCGTGCGGACGAAGGCTCTGGGCCACCTCGCCGTGCACGACGCCGCCGCGCAGGTCGCACTGCTGCGGCCCCACCTCACCACGGTCCCGACCGGACAGCTGGGCGAGGTGGTGACGCGGCTGGTCGGCCTGGACGGCGGTATCGACGCGCTCGACGAGGCGCTGGCAGCGCTCCGCGACGAGAACGGCAAGGTGGCGGCGGGCCAGGGCGCACGGGTGCGGCTCCTGGAGCAGACCGTGGAGCGGTCCCGCGCCCTGGACGAGCCCGGGACGGACACCGGCGCGGATCTCGTGATCGAGGTCCCGGCTTACGAGCCCCTCCCTGACCCGGTGGTGGAGCCCGGCTGGGCCGCAGGAGCCCGCAAGGTGCTCGACGAGCAGATCGCCAAGGCGCGCGTGCAGCTCGATCTCGCCAAGAAGGGCGGCAACGCGAACAAGTACTGGGCCGAGCGCGCGCAGCGCACCCTCAAGGAGCTCCTGTCGATCACCGACGCCGACCTCGCGGGGGTCCCGGACCGCGTGACCGGTGCCGTGGCCACCACGAACAAGACGCGCCGCCAGCACGCCGTGCTCTTCCAGTGGCTGGCCAACGAGCTTCGGAACGTGTTCGCCGAGCCAGGGCTCATGCTGGCGATCCGCGTGCTCGCGCTCCGGGACGGGGAGGCGCAGCGAAACTTCGTCTGGGCCCTGCGGCCCTACCTCGACCAGGCCACCGATCTGCGCCAGGTCCACGACGGACTGGCGCGCGCCGGGGTGCCGAACGTCGACGAGCAGGTCCGCGACATGGTGTTCCAGACGTGGTGGGGTGGCGAGGCGCTCGCGCCGTCTGCCGCCTGGCCCTACTTCGCCACGCGCACGGACGTCCTGGACCGCTACCTCGGCACCGAGGAGCCCTACCGCAACGGCACCGGCACCGCGCTGCGGCTCCTGCGGGAGTTCCCCGCCGTCCCGCCGAGCCTGCTGCCGCGGCTCACGGTGCTCGCGCTCGGGACGGGCAAGACGCACCGCCGTGCCGCACAGGAGGTGCTGGAGGCGCATGCCGGGGCGCGCAACCTGGCCGAGCAGGCGCTCGCCGACCCCAAGGCCGAGGTGCGCGCCTCGGCAGCCGCCTGGCTCGCCCGGATCGGTGACCCGGCGGCGGTGCCGGCCCTGCGCGCCGCGCTGAAGAAGGAACGCCGGGAGGCCGCACGCGCCACGCTGCTCTCCGCGCTGGAGACCCTCGGCGACGACATCTCTGCCGACCTCGCGCCGGCGGTCCTGGAGGCGGAGGCCACCAAGGGACTGAAGGGCAAGCTGCCGGCGGGCCTCGACTGGTTCCCGTTCGAGCAGCTTCCCGAGGTGCGGTGGGCCGGCTCTGCTGGTGCGTCGGCTGGTCAGTCCGCCGGTGGGCAGGGCGCGGTCGTGCCGCGCGACGTCGTCCGTTGGTGGGTGGTGCTGGCCACCAAGCTGAAGTCGCCGAGCGGCGAGGGCCTGGTCGCCCGGTACGTCGGGCTGCTGGACGCCGGGTCCCAGGCCGCGCTCGGCTCGTTCGTGCTGCGGGCCTGGGTGGCGCAGGACACCCGGGGCCCGTCGGTAGAGAGCTCGCGTGCCTTCGCGGACCGGCACGCGCAGACGAACTGGACCAACCTTCAGGCCTCGATCAAGCGGTACCCGGAGTACTACGCCAACCAGGCGGGGCAGACCGTCGAGGACCTCTGGAAGAACCTCTACCGGCAGAACCAGGCCACCTACCTCGGGTCGGCCACGCAGGAGAAGGGGCTGCTCGCGCTCACCGTCGGGATGCCCGGCGCGGAGCTCGCCACCACCGCGCAGCACTACTTCGCCGCCCACAAGGGCCGCCGCGCGCAGGCCGAGTACCTGGTGCGGGCGCTCGCCGCGAACGGTGACCGGGCAGCGGTGCAGCAGCTGCTCGCGGTCTCGCGCCGGTTCAAGCAGCGCAGCGTCCAGGAGACCGCCTCGGCGCTCGCCCAGGACATCGCCGACCGCAACGGCTGGGACGCCGACCAGCTCGCCGACCGCACGGTCCAGACCGCTGGCTTCGACGACGACGGGATCCTGCGTCTGGACCTCGGTTCGCCCGACGGCGAGCGCGTGGTCACCGGGCGCATCACCGAGGCGTTCACGCTGGAGCTGCGCAACCCGGCGGGCAAGGTCGTCAAGGCTCTGCCGGCCCAGCGCGCGTCCGACGACGACGAGGCCTACGCCGAGGCGAAGAAGCAGCTCAAGGAGTCGCGCGCCGAGCTGAAGGCCGTCGTGGCGCTGCAGACGCAGCGCTTCGCCGAGGCCATGGTCACCGGCCGCACCTGGACCTTCGCCGACTGGCGCGAGTTCGTCCTGGGGCACCCGCTCATGTCCCGCCTCGCCGCGCGGCTGGTGTGGGCCGCCGAGCTGCCGGGCGTCTCGGAGGCGATCACGTTCCGGCCGGGCGACGGCGGCGCGCTGATCGGCGTCGACGACGAGGACGTCACTCTCCCCGAGGATGCGCAGGTCTCGCTGGTGCACGCGGCGACCCTCGGGGACGACGAGGAGTCGGGTGCGCCGGCCTGGCGCTCCCACCTCGCCGACTATGAGGTCACGCCGCTGTTCGACCAGGGTCTGGGTGCCGACGCGTCGGCGTCCTCCGCCCTGCTGCCCGACGTGGCGGCCACCGCCGACGTGATCGAGACCCGCAAGGGCTGGCTCAGCGACTCGTTCACGATCCGCGGCCGGGCCACGAAGCTCGGGTACGTGCGGTCGCAGGCGGAGGACGCGGGCTGGTTCGACGCCTACCGCAAGGAGTACCCGACGCTCGGCCTCTCCGTCGAGATCGAGTTCACGGGCGCGTTCCTGCCCGAGGAGAACATCACCGCCGCCGTCCGGCAGCTCGTGTTCCGGCGTCACGGCACGTGGGGTGAGCGGGGACGCCTCGCGATCAAGGACGTACCGAAGGCCCTGCTGGCCGTGTCCTACCGGGACTACCTGACCGTCGCCGACGGCGGTGCCTTCGACCCGGACTGGGAGAAGAAGAGCGAGTACTGACCCGGCGCGTCACCGCCCGAACCGTCGCCACCCCAGCCATCCACCCAGCACCGCAAGATGCGCGTACCGAAGGAAGTCATGACCATCACTGAGACCGCCACCTCGGCCGAGATCCGCCCGCCCGCCGAGGTCCGCTATGCCGGCGAGCTCGCAGCGCTCGACGCCTGGGACACCGAGCGCGGCCATGAGCGGCCGCCTGGCTGGCGGCTGAGCCCGCGTGCCGTGCGGGCGTTCATCATCGGCTCCGAGGACCTCGGGGTGCGGCGCAAGTTCTACGGCGACGACCCGCTGGTGGACCGTGCGGTCGTGTCGCTGATGGGGCGGCAGGGCCTGATGCTGGTGGGCGAGCCGGGCACGGCGAAGTCGATGCTGTCGGAGCTGCTGTCCGCGGCCGTGTCGGGCACATCGACCCTGACGGTCCAGGGCACCGCCGGGACCACCGAGGACCACGTGCGCTACTCGTGGAACTACGCGCTCCTGGTGTCCGAGGGGCCGAGCGAGCGGTCGCTCGTGCCGTCGCCGGTCTGCACGGGTATGCGGGAGGGTCGTGTCGTGCGCTTCGAGGAGATCACGCGCTGCGCCCCGGAGATCCAGGACACGCTCGTGTCGATCCTCTCGGAGAAGCAGCTCATGGTCCCAGAGCTCGGGCCCGACGCCCGCGTGGCCGCAAGGCCCGGCTTCACCGTGATCGCCACGGCGAACCTCAAGGACCGCGGTGTGCACGAGATGTCCGCGGCGCTCAAGCGCCGGTTCAGCTTCGAGACCGTGGCCCCGGTGCGCGACCGTGCGTTCGAGATCGAGCTGGTGCAGCACCAGCTGGAGGCGGAGCTCGGGCCGGACAGCGGCAGGCCCGCCGTGCCGTTGGACGTCCTGGAGGTGCTCGTCACGGTGTTCCAGGACCTGCGGACCGGCAGCACGCGCGAGGGCGCGCCCGTGAAGCGGCCCGAGACGGTCATGTCCACGGCGGAGGCCGTCAACGTCGCCGTCGCCGCGTCCCTGGAGGCCCGGTACCTCGGTGACGGCACGGTGACCGCGGCGGAGGTCGCGCGCCAGATCTCCGGGGTGGCGCTCAAGGGCGAGGAGGAGGACGCCCGCCGGCTGCGGCACTACGTCGACAACGTGGTGCGCGAGCGCGCCCGGAACGACAAGCGCTGGAAGGCGTTCTTCACGGCGGCAGAGCCGCTATGGCGGTGAGCGGCACGGCGGTGAGCGGCACGGCGGTGAGCGGCGGCGTCGCGTCGGGTGTCGGCACGGGCCGGCGCACGGACGTCGTCCGGGAGCTGGCACCCGAGCGCCTGCGCGCGGCCGCTGACGCCGTCGGCCGGCTGCGGGACGAGCGCGGTATCCACTTCGCACCGGTGCGGCACCACAGCCCCGCCTGTGCGGTGGCGGTGCGCGCGGCGATCGAGGAGCTGCGCCCGGCAGCGGTCCTCATCGAAGGGCCGGAGGAGTTCACGCGGCTCATCCCGGACCTGCTGCACGAGGAGACGCGGCCGCCGATCGCGGTGCTGAGTCTTGGGGGCTCGGGCTCGGGCTCGGGCTCGAGCGCCGGGTCGGGGCCCGGCGGCGGCGTGCGGGCTCGCGCCGCCGAGGACGAGCCGGCAGGCGCCGGCTTCTACCCGCTCGCGTCCTTCTCCCCGGAGTGGGTGGCGTTGCGCGCCGGGCACGCCGTCGGTGCGGAGCTCGCCTTCGTCGACCGCTCCTTCGGCGAGCGGTCTGCTGCCGAGCGGGCGCTCGCGGGTTCTGCCGCGCCGGACCAGGAAGGGTCAGGCGAGGACGGCATCGAGAACGGCGCCGGGAGCGGGACCGCGCGACCCGACCCCTTTGCGCGGACCCTCATGTCCGAGCGGTACCTGGCGCACTCGGAGGCCATCGCCGCGCTCGCGCGTCGCCTCGGCTGCCGTGACCACGACGAGGTCTGGGACCAGCTGTTCGAGGCGCGGCCGAGCGCCGAGCTGGCCGACTGGCGGACCGTGTTCGACGACGTCTTCGCATGGTCGGCGCTCGCGCGTCTCGACTACGAGGAGGGCGTGCTCGCCGGCGAGGGTTCGCTGGACCGCGAGGCGCGGATGGCGGCAAGGATCGCCGAGACGGTTGACCGGCTGTCCGCCGACCGCCTGGCCGCCGGCACAACCGACGGCACGGCCGGCGGCGGAGCCGGCCCGGTGCTCGTGGTGACCGGCGCGTTCCACACGCTCGCGCTGGTCGAGGCGCTGTCCGGTGCGCCGGAGGGCGCGCCGGTCCGCGACAGGCAGCCCGAGGGCGGCTTCGGCCCGCCGGCGCAGGGTGAGGCGTGGCTGGTCCGCTACGACCACGAGCGGCTCGACGGCCTGCGCGGCTATGGCGCGGGCATGCCGTCGCCCGGCTACTACGAGCGGCTGTACGCGGCGCACCTCCGGGAGCTGCGCCTGGCGCCGGAGCTGGTGTCGCACCCGGCCTCGGCAACACCTGGTCCGATCGGTGCCCGCGCCCTCGCCACGGAGATCCTGGTCGACGTCGCGCGCAGCGCGGCCGGCCGCGGTCACGGGGTGAGCCTGCCGCAGGTCGGCGCGGCGGCCGAGTCCGCCGTGCGGCTCGCGGAGCTGCGCGAGCGCAGCTTCCCGTGCCGCACCGACCTGCTGGACGCGGTGCGGTCCTGCTACGTGCAGGACGACGGCGGCGTGGGCGGACCGGGCGAGCCCGAGCGGCCGCTGGGGCTGGCCGTCGCCGAGGTGTTCGGCGGCCGGTCGCTCGGCGACGTGCCGCCGGGCAGCGCGTCGCCGCCCCTCGTGCGGGACGTCCGGGACCGGGTGCGGGCCGTGCGGCTCGTCATCGACGACTCGGTGCCGCGTACGACCCGTCTCGACGCGCGCCGGACGGCGTCCCACCGGGCGAAGCGCCAGGTGCTGGCGCTGCTCGACTTCGTGGGAGCCGGCTTCGGGCAGCTCGTCTCCGGTCCGGACCATGTGTCGGGCCGCGGGCTCGGCCTGATCACCGAGGAGTGGCAGTACTGCTGGACACCCCTCGTCGAGGCGCGTCTGGTGGAGATGGTGCACCTCGGCGCGACGCTGGACGCGGTTGCGGTCGCGCGGCTGTACGAGGCGGAGGCCCGGCTGGCGGGCACAGGAACCGGGGCCGCGGCCGGAGCGAATGCCGGAACGGGAGCCGGGGCCGCAGCCGCGACTGTCGACGCCCTCGCCCAGCTCGTCGCGCAGACGCTGGTGATCGGGATGGGCGCGCACCTGCCTCGGATCGTCTCGCTGCTGCGCACCACCCTGGACACCGACCGCGACCTGGGATCCGTGGTGTCGGGGGCGCGGCGCCTGCTCGGCCTGTGGCACGCCCGGGTGGAGCTCGGCGCCGAGGAGCACGCGCGCGAGCTGCTCGACCTGGTGAGCCAGGCGCTCGCGACCGCCGCCTACCTGGTCAGCGACCTGGGCAGGACGCGCGCCGAGGACGAGGACGCCGCCATCGGCACGCTGATCGACCTCCGTTCCCTGCTCCGGGACGCGGCCGCAGCGGGTGACGACGACCGCGGGGGAACCGGCGGGGAGAACCGCACCGCCGTCGTGCGGGAGCTCGCGCGCCTGCGCGACGACCGGGATACCGCGCCGGCCGTGGCGGGCGCCCTGCTCGCCCTGGGCTTCACCGACGGCGAGGTGCCCGACGACGTCCTGGTCACCCGGGTGCGCGGTGCACTGACCGCCGGCGCGGACCCGGGCACGGCGGTGCGGTTCCTGGGCGGCGTGATGCGCGCGGCCCCGGACCTGATCCTGCACACGCCCGAGATGTTCGACGCCGTCGACGACGCCCTGCGCGCCCTCCAGGGCGACGCGTTCCTGGCCGTCCTGCCGGACCTGCGGCGGGCCTTCACCTGGTTGCGCCCCACCGAGACCCACCGGCTGGCGAAGCGAGTGGCCGAGCGCACGGGCGCCCGGGTGGACCAGGTGGACGTACGGGTCGCGCTGTCCGAGGAGGACCTGGCGGCAGGCCTCGCCCTCGACCAGGAGCTGGCAGCGGTGCTGGAGCGCGACGGGCTGGCCCACTGGACCGGCGGCCCCGGAGCCGATACGACACGAGGAGAAGCATGAGCACCACCGGCTCCGGGACGCCTGGACCCGAACCCACGACGTCGGTCTCCGACGACGAGGCGGCCCGTCGCTGGCGGCTCGTACTGGGCAGATACGCGGCCGACCAGCTCTCGGTGGGGCAGCAGGACGCGGGCCTCGAACGGTCCCTGCGGTACCTGTACGACCGCGAGTACACGGCGCGCGGCCACCGCGTCGGCCAGGGCGGCGACGGCTCAGGACGGACAGGCAGGGGCGCCGGCCTCGGTGGGTCCCAGCCGCACGGCGTCGACGTGACCGCGCTCGGCTGGCTCAACGAGGCGGGCAGCCTGTTCCCGCGCGAGACCTTCGAGCGCATGCAGGTCGACGCGGTGAGCCGGTACGGCCTCACCGAGCTGCTGCAGGACGACACCGCGCTGGAGACCCTCGAGCCCTCGCGCGAGCTCGCCGTCGCGATGCTGCAGGTGCGGGGCGCACTGAACGACCAGGCGGCAGCGGGTCTGCGCCGCGTGATCCAGCGGGTCGTCGAGGACATCGTGAAGCGGCTGCGTACGCGGTTCACCACGGCGGTCAACGGCCGCATCGACCGGTCGCGCCGGTCGATGCACCGGGTGGCGCGGAACTTCGACTGGAAGCGCACGCTGCGCGCCAACCTGGGCCGCGTCGACGCAGAGGGCCGCATGACGGTGCAGGACGTCCGCTTCTCGTCCCGGGCCCGGCGCACGCTGACCTGGGACGTCATCCTGCTCGTCGACCAGTCGGGATCGATGGCGCCGTCGCTGCTGTACTCCGCTGTCTGCGCCGGGATCCTCTCGGGCCTGCCCGGCATCAACGTGCAGCTCTACCTGTTCGACACGTCGGTCGTGGACATGTCGCACGTGGCCGACGACCCGGTCACCGTGCTGATGACCGCACAGCTCGGCGGCGGCACCGACATCGCACGGGCGGTGCGCCACGCCGAGCAGCAGGTGCGCAACCCGTCGCGCACGGTGGTGGCGCTGGTCAGCGACTTCTACGAGGGCGGCTCCGTGTCCAGCCTCCTGTCGACGGTGCGCCGGATGGCGTCGTCGGGCGTGACGATGCTGGGACTCGCCGCGCTGGACGAGGCGGCGGAGCCGGTCTACGACCAGGGCACCGCCAGGCACCTCGCCGAGTGCGGCATGGAGGTCGCCGCGCTCACCCCTGAACGGTTCGCCGAGTGGCTGGGAGAGGTGCTCTCATGAGCGAGCCCACGACGAGGGTGCAGAGAACTTTCGCCTGGGCCGCCCTGTACGCGGGCCTGGACGACGACGCGCTCAAGGCGCTCGGCAACGCCGGGCTGCTGCGCCGCGCTCGCAAGGACTACGCCGCCAAGGACGGCGTGACCGAGCTGTCCCACGACCCGAAGGGGGCGGTGCTCGGCGTGTCCGGGGCGTCGGTGCGGGTGGATGTCCGCGGCCCGGCGGCCGTCTCCTGCGACTGCCCGACGGCGGGGGTGTGCCAGCACGTCCTGACCGCCTGCCTGTGGGCCGCCGAGGTCGCGCCCGAGACGCCGCCGCAGGATGCGGCGCCCGTCGTCGCGCAGTCGCTGCCCACGGCCCCCGGTCCCGGACCGGAGAGCGCAGCAGGGGGCGCGACGGCGTCCGGGGCCCGGCGGACGGCGGCCGCGCGCGGACCGTCCGAGGCGGTGCTGCGTCGCCGCAGCGAGGCGCTCGCGGAGGTGCGCGACGTCGTCGGACGGCTCATGTCGGGCGGTCTGTCCCACCTCGGTCCGGACGACGCCGAGTCCATCCTCGCGCTGGCCGGCCGGGTCCGCCTGGCCGGGTTCGAGCAGGTCGAGCCCGGTGGGGTCGGCGGCGTGCGGTTCGTCGGCCTGTTGCGAGTGACGGCAGGCTTCGTCAGCGGCTTGGCCGGGCGGGACGACGCCGTCACCGAGTCCGAGCTGCTCGATGCCTTCGCCGAGGTCTGGGCGATGGCAGAGGTGCTGCAGCGGGCCCTGGACACGGGCGGCGGCAACGCCCCCGCCGGCGGGGAGGACCACGCGAGGCCCACGGGAGCCGGGAGCCGCACCGACGACGAGGAGCTGGACGTCACGCGGTGGGTGCCGCTCGGAGCCCGGTGGTGGAACTCGCCGAGCGGTTCGCGGGGGTTCGCCTACCTGGGCTGGGACAGCGAGGCCAACACCTCGTCCGGAACGGAGGCCGGTCAGGTCCGGCAGGCCGTGACAGGCCGTGGGTCCGGCACCGACCCCAGCTTTCAGCGCAGCTGGACCAGCCCGCTGCTGTGGGGCCGGTCCCTGAGCACGCTGTCCGAGGGCGCCCTCAGGCTGACCGCGGTGCGGGCCAAGCCCGACGGCACCCTGGGCGCTGGCGGGACTCCGGTGATCGACCGTCTGGACGGCGACGGGTTCGACCTGGCCGAGCTCCAGCAGATCGCGGAACGGACGGGCGCAGGGGTGGCGCCGCGCGACGTCGTCGGGTTCGGGCGCCGCCCGGCGAACGTGCGGCTCGTGCTGGTGCGCGACGTCGGTGAGATCGGGATCGACGAGGTGCGGCAGGAGCTGACGCTCACGATCGTGACGTCGGACGGCGAGGAGCGCGCGCTGCGCCTGCCCGTGACGAGCGAACAGGCGGTGCAGACGTTGCTGTCCGTCAGGTCGAAGCTGGTCGCGGTCACCATCGAGCGTCGTGAGGACCGGGACGAGCCGGTGGGCCTGTTCGTGCGCGACAAGGGCGCGATCCGACTGGTCAGCCCCACCATCACGCCGGCCTGGACGTTCGAGAGCAGCCACTGGGACTTCTGGCGCCGGCGCATCCGCAAGCTCAGGGCGCAGGCGGCGTCGGCGAAGACCGTCCGGTCGGTGGCCGCGCCGCCGACCCCGGTGCGCCGGGTGACGCTGCTGCTCGGCGACGTCCTCGTCGCGGCGGCCGCGACGGGACGGCCGGTGCTCACGGTGCGGCAGCGGTCCGACGTCGAGCAGGCGCGCGCCCTGGCCAGGGATCTCGGGCTCGCGACGCTGGAGCGGACGGCCGGCGGACTGCTCGACGGTGAGCTGACCCCGTCGACCGTGCTGCACGCCGCCTTCGTGGTGGGCAGGGCCCGTGCGGTGGCGGACGTCGCGGGCTGACCGCCCGCCACCGCCGAGCGTCGGGTCGAGTGTCAGTGGGCCGGTGCAGACTGGGCCCATGCACACGGTGATCTCGCGGGAACCCTCGGGCACCGGCCTACGGCCGGTCTCCGACTCCGGTGTGCCCGCGGGGGAGCCGCGCATCATCGACACCGCCGGCCTGGCCGGCGAGGTGGCCACCGAAGAGTCGTCCCAGGTCCGCTGGACCTGGGACGACACCAACAACTGGTACCCGGCCCTGCTCGCCGAGGGCGTCCGCGTCGACCGGGCGCACGACCTGCGCCTCGCGCACGCGGTCCTCCGCACATCGGTGCTCTCGGCTCGTACCGCGCTCGCCGAGGCAGGCCCCGGCGCGTGGGACCGCCTCGCGCCCGTCCCGCCACCAGGCGGGCCGACTGCGGCCGCGCTGCTCCGTCCCGACCGGCACCCCGGCGCCGAACCGCTCTTCGACCTCGGCGAGATCGCCGCACCCCCGACCCGGTCCGGGACCGACCAGAACAGCCGGCGCGAGGGCGACGAGCGGCCGAGCGGCCCGGAAGCGCCGAGCGCTGGGCAGGGGAACGGCGAGACCCTCGACCCCGCCGCCGAGCTCGCCGCCCAGCTCGCGGCGCTCAAGGACAGCACCGAACCCGGCCGCCTGAGGCTCCTGCTCGCGGCCGAGTCGGCCGGTGCGCTCGCGGCCGCCGAGATGCACCATGCCGGGCTGCCGTGGCGCGGCGACATCCACGACGAGATCCTCACGGAGGCACTCGGCCCGCGCCCCCGGCCGGGTGCGCGCCCGGCGAAGCTCGAAGCGCTCGCCCACCGGATCCGCGAGGCCATCGACGCTCCGCCGACGCTCAACCCCGACTCCCACCCGGACCTGCTGCGCGCCATGGAGTACGCGGGCGTGGGCGCCCGGAGCCTGCGCAAGTGGGAGCTGGAGAAGCTCGATCATCCGGTGATCGCACCGCTGCTCGAGTACAAGGGCCTCTACCGCCTCTACACCGCCAACGGCTGGAACTGGCTGGACACCTGGGCCCCGGACGGCCGGTTCCGGATGGAGTACGTGGTCGGCGGGGTGGTCACGGGCCGCTGGGCCAGCACGGGAGGCGGCGCGCTGTCGCTGCCCCACAACGTCCGGCGGGCGGTGACCGCCGATCCGGGCTGGACCTTCGTCGTCGCCGACGCCGCTCAGCTCGAGCCCCGGGTGCTGGCCGCCCTGGCCCGCGACGAGCGCATGGCCGCCGCGGGGCGCAGCAAGGACGGTGCGAACACGGACATGTACGCGGGGATCGTCGCGACGGGCGCCGTCGACTCCCGCGAGCACGCGAAGGTCGGCATGCTCGGCGCCATGTACGGGGGTACCACCGGCGTCAGCGCACAGGTGCTGCCGCGGCTGGCCCGCGCGTTCCCGCAGGCCATCGACCTGGTCGAACGTGCGGCGCGGGCGGGCGAGCGCGGTGAGAGGGTGACCACGCGGCTCGGCCGCAGCTCCCCGTTGCCCGGCGACTCGTGGGCCGCCGTCCAGGGTTCCGCGTTCGACGAGGACGCCGGGGCCGACGCCCAGTCGCGTGCCCGCAGCCAGACCCGGTCCTGGGGACGGTTCACGCGGAACTTCGTGGTCCAGGGCACCGCCGCCGAGTGGGCGCTGTGCTGGATCGCGTCCATCCGCCGCCGGCTCTGGGCGATGGGGGAGGCCTCTGCCGAGGTCGCGCCCGGGCTGGCGCCGGCACCGTTCGACAGGCGTCCGCACCTGGTGTTCTTCCTGCACGACGAGGTAGTGGTGCACGCACCGGCGGCACTCGCCGAGCAGGTCGCACTCGAGGTGCGCGCCGCCGCGGACGAGGCCGGGCGCCTGCTCTTCGGCGACTTCCCGGTGGACTTTCCGCTCAGCGTCGCGGTCACGGAGAGCTACGCGGACGGCAAGGGCTGACACCGGGTCGCAGCAGTCCGGGAAGCAGCGGCCAGGCAAGCAGCGGCCAGAGGCGAGCCCTTCAGCCCGCGAGCAGCCCGACCGTCGCCGTGACCACCTGCGCCGAGCGCAGTGCCGCGTCGTCCACATGCGTGAGGAACTCGGTGCCGTCGGGCGCGCACAGGTCGGAGACGGCCCGCACCGAGACGAACTCGGCGCCGAAGTTGTGGCACAGCTGAGCGAGCGCCGCCGACTCCATGTCGATGGCGAGCATGTCGGGGAAGTCGGCGCGGAGCCGTAGGGCGAGGTCGGCGGTGGCGAACTTCTCGCCCGAGCCGATGGTGCCCTCGCGCAGCACCTGACCCGCGACGGTCGCGGCGCCCTGCCGGACGGCGCCGGCGAGGCGTGGCGCGGCGTCGTACGCCTCGGGCATGCCGGGCACCTGGCCGAGCACGTACCCGAAGGCGCGGGCGTCGGCGTCCGCGTTGACGAGGCGCGAGCCCAGCACCACGTCGCCGACCGCGACGTCCTTGCCGAGCCCGCCTGCGCTGCCCGCGCTGATCAGCGGCACGTCCACGCCGTGGCGGAGGATCGTGCTCGTGCCTGCGGCCGTCGTGTTGACGAAGCCGATACCGCTGCGCACCAGCACGACCGGCTGTCCGGCAAGCGTGATGTGCCGGAGCTCGGCACGGCCAACGCGCTCCGGCTCGCCCACCTCGGATGCGAGGTCGAGGAACGGCGCGGCCTCGTCGTCCATCGCCACGAGCACGACGGCGACGGGCATTCCCGCGCTCACTGCTCGGCGGCCGCGTCGCGCGCAGCTGCGGCACGGGCGGCCGCGTCGCGTTCGGCGGCGTCGGCAGCCGAGGCCTCGCCGGGGGCGCCGTCGGCGAACACCTGGGACCAGACACCGCGAGCCGACAGGAACACGGAAGCGGCCTCCTGCGCGCCGGCCAGGGTGTGGTTCGCACCCCAGCCGCACTGCACCTCGTTGGCGGCGGGAACCTCGGTCGCGGCGACGATGTCGCGCATCGTCGCCTCGATGAGGCGCAGCACGTCCTCGTAGGGGGGCTCGCCCTGCAGCATCAGGTAGAAGCCGGTCTGGCAGCCCATGGGGGAGAAGTCCAGGACGGCGTCGGAGTGGTTGCGCGAGTGCTCGGCGAAGAGGTGCTCGAGCGAGTGCACGACGGGCATCTCGAGGTGCGCGACGTTGGGCTGCGTGAACCGCACGTCGTACTTGACGAGCACGCCTCCGGCCGCAAGCTCCTTGCGGTCGGCGAGGCGCACGTACGGGGCGGCCACGGCGCGGTGGTCCAGGTTGAAGGACTCGACGTTCATGCGGGGTGCTGGCTCGGTCACGGTACGAGCCTATGCCGTCTGTGCCTGCCGGACATGCGAACGGGCGTGCTCGACCGCCGCGGGCAGGTCGGCGAACAGGTGGCTCTCGTGCCGCAGCATCCGGTGCAGACCCACGGCCTCCAGCAGCCTGCGGTGCTGCGGCTGAACGCCCTTGACCAGCACCATGACGCCGCGTCGCTCGAGCTCCAGCACCAGGTCGGCGAGGGCGCGGGCCCCGGTGGCGTCGACGAGCTGCACGTGGGAGAGGCGCAGGATCACCACCTCTACCGTCTCCGTCTGCGCCGTGACCTCGCCGAGGATCCGGTCGGACGCCCCGAAGAACATCGCGCCGTCGAACCGGAACAGGGCGATGCGCTCGTCGCCCTCGTGCGCGACACCGGGCAGCGGCTCGCGGTGCACCGACGTCGCCCCCGCCACGGCCCGCAGCGCGAAGAACGCGGCGACGAGCAGGCCGATCTGGACGGCGTCGATGAGATCGAACGCCACGGTGATGACGGCGGTGACCACGAACGTGAGCGCGTCCGGACGCGTGGACGTGAGCACCGAGCGGATGGTCGCCGCACCGATCATGCGGAACGACGTCACCATGAGCACCCCCGCCAGCGCGGCGAGCGGTATGCGCCCCACCGGCCCCGTGGCCAGGTAGATCACGGCGAGGATCACCAGCGCGTGCACGACGGCGGACAGGCGGGTGCGGGCCCCGGAGCGCACGTTGACCGCGGTGCGCGCGATGGCGCCGGTCGCGGGGATACCGCCGAACACGCCGCTCGCGAGCGACGCCAGGCCCTGGCCCACCAGCTCCCGGTCGGGGTGGTAGGGCCCGGTGCCCTGGTCGCGGGTCTGCTCCCCGGCGTCGGCCGAGCCGTCACCGCCGCGCTTGGCCGGACGCCCCGCGGACATCCCGGCGGCGACCCGCGCGGACAGCAACGACTCGATGGCGGCGAGTGCGGCGATCGCGAGGGCCGCGCCCACGAGCTCGCGGACGGCGTCCGGCGTCGCGTCGGGGAGCACCGGGAACGGGAGCGAGCTGGGCAGCTCACCGATGCGCGGCACGGGCGCGTCCAGCACCTCCGCCAGCACGGTCACCAGCGCGACGGCGACGAGCGACGCCGGCAGCGCGCTGGCCACGCGCGGCAGCACGAGCATCACCGCCGCGACGACGGCCACCACGCCGAGGGTCCAGATCCAGGTGGGGGTCCCGCCGCCGTGCACGACGCCGTCGACCACGCTGCCGTCGACTATCGCGCCCGACGGCCAGAGCGCCGTCCCGACCGAGCGCACGGCGGTGATCAGCGTGTTGTGCCCGGTCTCCGCAGTGATGCCGACGGCGGCCGGCACCTGCTGCAGGAAGATGATGGCCGCGATGCCGAGCGTGAAGCCCTCGACCACCGGCCACGGGATGTAGGTGACCACCCGGCCCAGCCGGAGCAGGCCGCAGACCAGCACGATGGCCCCGCCGAGCAGTGTCACGAGCGCCACGGAACTCACGCCGTGGTGCGCGACGATCGGCGCCAGGACCACCGCCATGGCACCCGTCGGGCCGCTGACCTGCACGTGCGAACCGCCGAACACCGCTGCGACGATCCCTGCGACCACGGCGGTGACGAGCCCGGCGGCCGGTCCGACCCCGGAGCTGACGCCGAAGGCGAGTGCCAGCGGCAGGGCGACGACGCCCACCGTGATGCCTGCCAGGAGATCCGAGCGCAGGGTCCGGGGCCGTAGGTCGTAGTCGGCCCGGGACGGCACAAGGTCTCGTATGTCGACGCGCTCACGGATGGAAGCGAGCATCCTGGCGCGCATGGTCATAGGCCCGCCGGAGCGGTGATTGACGGTGTCCCCCACAAGTGAATGACCGTAGCAAGAGCACGCCCCCTTCGCCTGGTGAACGGCCTGGTAGGAGGCCCCGTACTACGCTGCGATCCGTGAGCAGCAGCGACGCCCCCGTGCCCGACCCGTCACCCGAACCGCCCGGCACCACACCCCCCACGCTGGCCCAGGTCGTGCGCGCCCTCGACGGCCTCTACCCGCCGTCGACGGCGGAGGGCTGGGACGCCGTCGGGCTGGTCGCCGGCGACCCGGCCGCACCCGTGCGCAAGGTGCTGTTCGCGGTCGACCCGGTCACCGCCGTCGTCGACCAGGCCCTGGACTGGGGCGCCGACCTGCTCGTCACGCACCACCCGCTGTTCCTCCGCGGCGTGAGCTCCGTGGCCGCCACCACCTTCAAGGGCGCCATGGTGCACCGGCTCCTGACCGGCGGCTGCGCCCTGCACGTCGCGCACACCAACGCCGACGCCGCCCCGCGCGGCGTGGCGGACGCCCTCGCCGACCTCGTCGGCATCACCGACCGGCGTCCCCTCGAGGTGAGCGCAGCGGGCGAGCCCGACGGCCACAGCACGGAGCGCGGCATCGGCCGCGTCGGACGTCTCGCCGAACCCACCACCCTCGCCGACTTCGCCCGCCGCGTCGCGGCAGCGCTGCCCGCCACCGCACAAGGCATCCGCTTCTCCGGCGACCCGGACGCCGTCGTGACCACGGCCGCCGTCCTCGGCGGCTCCGGCGACGGCTACTTCGACGCCGTCCGCGCGGCCGACGCCGACGTCTACGTCACCTCCGACCTGCGCCACCACCCGGCCTCCGAGCTGCGCGAACGGGCCGAGTTCGAGGCCCGCGCGGCCGGGACCGACGGCCCCTCCGGCACCCCGTTCCTCGTCGACACCGCCCACTACGCCAGCGAGTGGCCCTGGCTGCGCTACGCCGTCGAGGACCTCGCCGCGGCGCTCGCGGCGGACGGGCTCGCGGTCGAGGCGCGCGTCAGCGAGCTCGTGACCGACCCCTGGACGGGCCAGGTCCCGTCCCGCTGAGCCGCCTGCCGAGCCGCCCGCTGAGCCGCCCGCTGAGCCGCCCGCTGAGCCGCCCACCGAGTGGACTCCGCGCGGGCACGCGCGAGGTAGCGTTGGACAGCCCCCAGAACCCGACCGAGAGGACGCCCTCGTGGCTACTGCACCACTCGAAGACCAGCGCAGGCTGCTGGACGTCCAGGCGCTCGACACCCGTGTCCAGCAGCTCGCCCACCAGCGCAAGAACCTTCCGGCGCTCGCGAGGCTGACCGAGCTCGACGGCCGGATCGCGGACCTGCGCGCCTCGCTCGTCGAGTCGCGCACCCGGGTGGCCGACCTGAGGCGAGAGCTGACCAAGGCGGAGTCCGACGTCGAGCAGGTCCGGAACCGCGCCGACCGGGACCAGAAGCGGCTCGACTCGGGTGGCGTCGGCGCCAAGGACGCCGTCGCGCTCACCGACGAGCTCCGTTCGCTCGCCGCGCGCCAGGCAGCGCTGGAGGAGGTCGAGCTCGACGTCATGGAGCGGCTCGAGGCGCACGAGGAGGCGCTGTCGACCGTCGAGGCCGCCAACGGCGAGCTCGTCGCCGAGAAGGCGAAGGTCGAGGCCGAGCGCGACGCCGGCTGGGCCGAGATCGACGCACAGATCCAGGCGATCGCGGGCGAGCGGGCCAAGGCGGTGGACGGGCTCGACGCGGCCCTCGTCACGCTGTACGAGAAGATCCGGGTGCAGCAGGGCGGCACCGGCGCCGCGCTGCTCAACGGCAACCGCTGCGACGGCTGCCGGATGGATCTCCCGCCGGCCGACCTGGCAACCATCAGGAGCGCGGCCCCCGACGCGGTCGTGCGCTGCGAGGAGTGCGGCCGGATCCTGGTGCGCGTCGCCGGCGCGAAGACCGGCGCTGCCGCCGGATGAGCGAAGCGCCCGGGTTCGACACCCACCGGCGTCCGCCGGCCGCGGCCACCCGGTTCGACGGCGCCCTCCCGCTCACCGTGGTGCTCGTCCGGCACGGGGTGACGGCCCTGACGGAAGCCGCCGCATACTCCGGGTCGGACGGCCCGGGCCCGTCCCTGACGGCGCGCGGCCGGCTGCAGGCGGCGCAGGCCGCCGACGCCGTCTTCCGGGTCGGACGCGCGGCCCGCACCGGAGCGGGTTCAACGGGCGGCATGCGCAGCGGCGGCCTGTGGCCGGACCTGCCCCGCCCGACGGCGCTCGTCGCGTCGCCGACCGCGCGGACCCAGGAGACGGCTGCCGCCGTCGGACGGCGGCTCGGGCTGCACGTCTCCACCGACGAGCGCTTCGCCGAGTGCCGGTTCGGGGAGTGGGACGGGCTCACCGCGCCGCAGATCGAGCAGGGCTGGCCCGGCGAGCTGGCCCAGTGGCACTCGACGGGCACGTTCGTGCCGCCCGGCGGGGAGTCCTACGCGCAGCTCGGCGCCCGGGTCTGGGACGGGCTCACCGACCTGCTGGCCGGTGGCGTGGACCGCACCGTGGTGACGGTGGGCCACGCGGCGCAGATCCGCACCGCCGTCGGGCAGGCGCTGGGTGCGCCCGCGTCACACTGGGCGCGGCTGCGTGTCCCGCCCGCCTCGCTCTCGGTCGTGCGCCTGTGGGAGGACGGCACCACCGAGGTGACCGCCGTCGGCGTCCCCACCGACGGTTGAACGGGACCCGCGGGGTGACGGAGGCGGTGACGGGCTGCCGGGGGCGACATCTCGCGGGCAGAGTGTGTTGCTGTCCGTAGACAACGTCTACTCTCGGCAACCAAACCTGGGCAGCAGGTCCTTCCCCACGACGTTGCGCGCTAGTGTCCGGCTACCGGGTCGGTGACCGGCTCACTCCCCGGACGGCGCAGCGTTCCTCGGGCGAAAGCCGGCGCGAGCGGTATCAGGGCCAGCACCAGCACCGCGGACAGGATGAACCCGATCCGTAGGCTGAACGCCCCGACCAACCCCGTGAGCACCGCACCGAGCAGGGCACCCACATAGTTGAACTGGTTGAAGCGCGCGATCACGGCGTCGGTGCGGGCGCGGTCGGGCTCGGTCGCCGGGCCGCCGGTCGCCGAGCCGCCGATTGCCGAGTCTGCCGCCGAAACCGCAGCGATACGTCCCGCTGCCGAGAAGCTGAGCGGCGCCACGAGGGCGATCGAAGCCCCGAGGACCGCGAAGCCCGCCACCGCCACCGGCCAGGACGGCGCGAGCGCGACCAGTGCCAGCGCCCCGAACGCCACGACTGCCCCGATGCGGAGCAGCGGCACCACGCCGAACCGGGTCACGAGGAGACCGCCCGCCAGGCGGACCACCATCGAGGCCACGAGGTAGGGGAGGGTGGCGAGCGCGACCAGGTTGCCGGGGGCGCCCAGATCGAGCGCGAGGAGGACGGGGCCCCAGGCGGCCGCGGCGGTATCGGCCATGTAGAACACGACCAGCCCGGATCCCACGAGCCAGATGGGCCGCCACGGGATCGGTCCCGCAGCAGCAGCCACCACAGGGCTTGCGACCGGCCGCGTCAGGCCGGCCCCGCCGTAGGACATCCCGGGTGTACCCTGCGGCTCCCGTGCGACCCGCGGCAGGTACGGCGCGAACGCGATCACCAGCGGTACCACGGCGACGAACACGCCGACCGTGAGGGAGAGGTGCCCTGTGGCGAGCGCGATGACGGCGGCGCTGATGCCACCGGTGGTCCAGTACCCGTGGGCCGACGGCAGGATCGGCCGGCCGTACCGGTGCTCAAGATCGACGGCCTGCATGTTGGTGGTGGCGTCGACCAGGCCGAGCGCGAGGCCGTAGACGGCGATCGCGCCCACGAACACGCCGACCGCGGGGGCCAGCGTGAGTGCAGGGACGACCACGACCATCAGGAGCAGCCCGAGCCGGAGCATGAGCGCACTGCCGGAGTGCCGCACCACGTGCTCTGTGACGAGTGATCCCACGCCGGCGAGCAGCACCATCATGAGCAGCAGCAGCGAGAGCGTCACCTCGTCGAGCCCCCACCGTTCCAGGAACCGTGGCAGGCGGGTGGTGAGGCTGATGAAGACGAAGCCCTGCGCGAAGAACGCCGCCGCCACTGCGACTCTGGCGCCCGTCAGGCTGCTGCCTCCGGCGACGTCGCTGCCGCCCGTCTGGATGATGCTCATGAGCCGCCATCCAACCGCTCTATGGGCGCGGGCGCCAGACCTCTTGCCGAGGTTGTGCTCAGGCGAGCACGAGCTCCAGCGTCCGCGGGCCGCGCGGCCTGCCCTCCAGGAGGTTCGCCTCGATCAGCGTCTGGTCCTTGCCCGAGCCGATCTCGGTCAGCATCACGGATCCGACCAGCTCCTGCGCGGCCTTGAGCACGTCCTCGCTGGTCCGGGCCTCGTGCTCCCGGCGCAGCAGGTGCCCGGCCAGCACGCCGCGCGTGTGCTTCGCGTTGTGCGAGACGACGGTCCGCTTGCCGTCGGTCTCGCGGAGCACGCGCACCTCCACCCATTCGGCGGCCCCGTCCCCGGTCGTCCGGGGCTTCCAGGCGGCGACGTACGTGGCGGACCGGCAGTCGACGACGACGTCACCGGCGGCCCGGGCGTCGAGCACCTCGGCGAGGGCGGGCTTCCAGAACGTGGCGAGCCGCCCGACGTCGGGCAGGCCGACGCCCATGCTGAGCCGGTAGGCGGGGATGCGGTCACCAGGCGCGACGACTCCCCAGAGCCCCGAGAAGGTCAGCACGCTCGCCTGGGCGCGCTGCGCTGCGCCGTCCGGCAGGGTGGCCAGGCCTGCTGCCGCGTACAGGACCCCGGTGTACACCTCCGCCGCGCGGCCCGACGGCGCGTCGTGGAGCGCCGTGTTGCGCGCCACCTCGTCGGCGAGGCCGTCGCTGACCCCGAGGGCGGTGGTCGCATCGGGCCTGGCGCTGACCCGCGCGAGATCCGCGAGGACCTGCTCGCGCCGCTCGGTGAGCTCCGGGTGGACCAGTGCGCCCAGGTCGAGCGGGGCCGCGCCGTCGGGCGCCGGCGTCTTGCCCTCGGAGGGCGGGAGGAGCAACATCACCCGCTCAGCCTAATTTGCCGGGCGGGATGGCTCGGTAGGTTGGCGAGCATGGCCCAGGTCAAGGTGTACGGAAACCGGTCGGTATGGGGCGAGCGGCGCGCGGAGATCTCCGACGCGTTGCACGAGGCGCTCGTGCGCACCTGGCAGCTCCCGGCGGACAAGCGGTTCCACCGCTTCCTCCTCCTGGACGACGGCGACCTGGTCGCCCCGCGCTCGGACTCCTACCTGGTCGTGGAGATCGTCTGCTTCACCGGCCGCAGCCGGGAGGCCAGGCGCGCGCTGATCGCCGCGCTGTACGACGACGTCGCGCCGCGACTCGGGCTGGATGTGAACGATCTGGAGATCGTGATCCTGGAGAGCCCGAAGGAGAACTGGGGAATCCGCGGGATGTCGGGCGACGAGCTGTCGCTGAGCTACCGGGTCGACGTCTGAGCGGATGTTCTCCGGGCAGGTACTCTTCTACCTGCGGACGAGTCGGTCGGACGGTCGCGTTGGGTGCCTTCGGGCGCCCGCCGAGGAACGTCCGGGCTCCACAGGGCAAGGTGGTGGTTAACAGCCACCCGGGGTGACCCGCGGGACAGTGCCACAGAAAACAGACCGCCCTCGGTCTCAGGACCGGGGGTAAGGGTGAAACGGTGGTGTAAGAGACCACCAGCGCTGCCGGTGACGGCAGCGGCTAGGTAAACCCCACCTGGAGCAAGGTCAGACAGACTGTGTTTGAGGGCTGCCCGCCCGATTCTCTTCGGAGAAGCACAGTTGGGTAGACCGCTCGAGCCCTGCGGCAACGCAGGGCCTAGATGGATGGCCGTCGCCTGCGTTGGGGTAACCCGGCGCGGGAACAGAACCCGGCGTACAGACCGGCTCGTCCGCTTTTAACGCTCTGACCAGCGCATTCAGGCTGCGACGGGGTGCGCAGTCCGCAGAGAGTCCGCAAGAACTGCGCCGAGGACACTGTCCACCGCGTCGCGGGTCCGGTCGTCGTCGTCCGGCCACAGGTGCGAGTAGGTGTCCAGCGTCTCGGCTGCGGACTTGTGTCCGAGACGCGCTTGCACGACCTTCACCGACGCTCCGCGCCGGATGAGCAGGCTCGCGTAGTAGTGCCTCAGGTCGTGGAACACCATGGCACCCCGGGGGAGGTCGCCGAGCGCTGCTCGTGCTGACTCGATCAGCGTCGGGCTTGCATCGTCGGGCGGGACGAGGCCCGCTGCTCGCGCCTGGACAACGAGCGCACCCGCCTTGGCGGTTGACGTTCCGAGAGCCTTCGCGACCGATCCGACCCGGTCCTCAGGTGAGGCGTTCAGCCATGCGAATGCCGCGAGCACTGTTCGCCGTGCTGCCGTCCAGATCTCGTTGAAGCCAGAGCGGCGGAGCGCTCCGCCCTCGGAGTTGGTGAAGATGAGTCCGTCCGGGCCAGTCGGATAGGTGGCGAGGTGTGCGGCGATTGCATCGACCACCGTCTGTGGCAACGGGACTTCCCGCTCCGAGGCCTCAGTCTTTAGTTCGCCGAACGCAGGGGGAGCACCGCTGACGGATACAAGCTGTCGGTCAACGGTCATGGTCCTCCGCATGAGGTCGACTCGATCCAGTGTGAGTCCGAAGACCTCGCCCTGCCGGAGTCCCGTGCCTGCGGTTGTGACCACGAGCGCCCGGTAACGGTCCGGGACCACGTCTCGGAGGCTGAACACGACCTCCGTCGAGAGGGGCACGACCTTCTTCTTGCCGGGCTTGGGCGCTGTAACCGTGACCGTCGGGCTCACTGCGATCTTGCGGTCACGCACCGCTGACGCCAGCACAGCCGAGACGTACCGGTGAATGACGACGACTGTCGCCGGTGCCAACTTCTCGCCCAGCGTCTTGTCGAGCGACCTGATGTCCGACGGCGTGATGTTCTTGAGCCGCTTCTGGCCAATCGCGGGGTACACGTGGTTAGTGAAGTGGCGCCGGACCAGATCGGCGGTCGATGTCCGGTGGCTGGCGATTGCGCGCCAGGTCTCCGCGTACTCGTAGAACGTGATGTCACCGGCCTTTGGGTGGACGTATTGCCCGGTGACGATGCTGGTCGTCACCTCGTCCAACCAACGCTGAGCGTCGGCCTTGCGGTCGAAATGACGGGAGTGCTCGTGCTTGTCGGCGTCGCGGTAGCGGGCTCGCCACTTACCGTTCGGTCTCTTCTTGATGGAGGCCATCGGCCTTTCCTTCCTGTGGGGTGTCGGGGTTGGTGAGTTCTCGGGGGTCTTCGCGGAGGCGGATGCCGTGTTCGGCGCGCCAGTCGGCGGGTGAGAACCAGACGCGCTCGCGGACACCGAGGATCGCTCGATAGAGGTCAGCGACCTCGGCGTTCGCCCGACCATCGCGTTCTAGTTGCACTTGCTCGTGAGCCACGTCACCGATGGCGCGGGTGGTGTACGTGAGTGCTTGACCGATCTGTTCGACATCGGCCAGGGCATCCCATCCGGGGACCTTGACGGCTGTGTCGATCGCGTCGTCCAGGGCTCGGCGCTCGCGCTCGAACGCGAGGGACGCTGCCAGTGCTCGCTTGGCCAGTTCGGTGGTCTGTCGAGCACTGGTTGCCACGGTGCGTGATGCTGTGGCTAGCTCTGGCTCTGCGAGCAGGTCTTCGGTGCGGATGTCGAGGACAGCCGCCAGATCGACTGCCTCAACGAACTTGAGGGGACGTTCTCCTTTCTCGATGGCGGACGTCGTGGCCTGGGACCACTTCCACCCGCGTTCGCGCATCCAGCCGGCCAGCATCTGCTGGCTGACGGCGCCGCGATGCTTGGTGAGGTTCTGTCCAACTTGGACGTCTCGTTGGTCTGCCACACTGCCAACGATATCGGCGAATCTTGTTGACTGCCAGTAGAAATCATGATGAAATAAATCTCCAAGAATTCTGCAACCAAGGAGACTGGTCGTCATGGAATCTGATCCGCTACTGCGCACGCGGGAGGTCACTGACCTTCTGGGTGTGCCGGAAAACACGCTGCGCTGGTGGCGGCATATCGGGAAGGGACCCGAGTCGTTCCGGCTCGGCCAGCGCCGGGTTGTCTATCGGCGTTCCAAGGTGCTGGCGTGGCTGGCGGAGCAGGAGGCGGCTGGTGCCAAGCGCACAGCGGCCTGAACCCTCCCGCAGGGAAAGGCATGAAAACGGGGCTCGGACACTTCGGTGTCCGGGCCCCGTTGCCGTTGACGGCAACGCCACCGGCCCGCACCGGCCCGCCCCGGCGATGCGCCCCGAGACGTCCGACGCCACAGAGTGGGGCATCGCCCGGGGGCCCCACCCCGCTGTCCCCTCCTACCTGGCTTACGTGACTACGCAGACGCACGTTGCAGCGAGCTGGACACATGCAGCATGTGCACCGAGCAACGGCAGCAGAACGGACTACGGCACGAGGCTGGCAAGTTGCAGGCGGGCGACGGCGTACGCGGGGTTGGTCACTTGGCAACGCAGCACACCTCAGGCAGTTGAGGAGCGACGGAACCGTTGGCGTTGGTACGTTTCGGCACCGTTGGTCGGCGGCCCGCACACCTCGCCCGCACACCCCAAGGGTGGTGGTTCGTCGTGGCGGTGAGCATCGTTCCGATGAGCGTCGGCAACGGGACCGAGTACCTGACCGGCTCGGTGGCCAACGGTGACTGCGGCGCCCCGAACCTCGGCGACGAGCTCGGCCTGGACCCCGTCACCGCGTACTACACGGCAGTGGGCACCCCACCCGGGTACTGGCTCGGAAGCGGCGTCGCGGACCTCGGCGGCGGCGTACTGGTCCAGGGTGACCGCGTGACGACCACCCAGCTCCAGCGGCTCCTGGAAGCAGGCCGGGACCCGGTCACGACCGAGCCCTTGGGCCGGGCCTACCCGAAGATCGTGCCGCTGCGTGAGCGGATTGAGAACCGAGCCGCTGCCCTGGACCCGAACCTGAGCCCCGCGGACCGGAAGGCCGCGGTGGACGCGATCGTGCGGGACGAGACGCTGGCCGGAAAGCGGACAGCGGTCGCCGGGTTCGATCTGACGTTCTCCCCAGCGAAGTCGGTCTCGGTGCTGTGGGGCCTCTCGGACCGGAACACGCAGGCGATCATCCTGGGTGCGCACCGGGCGGCGATGGCCGAGACGATCAAGTTCATTGAGGAGCACATCGCCGCGACGAGGATGGGTACCGATGCCGGGGACGGGTCGATCATGCAGGTGGACGTCTCCGGGGTGATCGCGACCGCGTACGACCATTGGGACTCGCGTGCGCACGACCCGCAGCTGCACACGCACCTGGTGATCGCGAACAAGGTTCGGGCCCTGGTCGACGGCAAGTGGCGCACCCTGGACTCGAGAGCGTTGTTCAACGCGAACGTCGCGTTCAGCGAGCACTACAACGCCGTCCTGGCCGACCGGCTGACCGGCGCCCTCGGTCTGAAGTGGGAACGACGCGTCCGGGGCAAGGACTGCAACCCGCGGATGGAGATCGTCGGCGTCAGTGACGAGCTGATCGAGGAGTTCTCCAACCGGTCGGCCGAGATCGAGCACTGCGCCGACCAGCTCATCGACGACTACCGGGAGAAGCACGGGCGTACCCCGGCGCCGGGCACGATCAACCGGCTGCGGGAACAGGCCACCTTGGAGACCCGCCCGCCCAAGACCATCGAGTCCCTGGCCGACCTCTCGACGCAGTGGCAGGAGCGTGCTGCGCGCATCCTGGGCCAGGACCCGACCGCGTGGGCGCAGGGACTTCTGTCCGCTGCTCTGGCCGAACCGGGCCGGGTGTTCACGTCCGGTGATGTTCCCCAGGACGTGGTGGACATGGCGGCCTCGGTGGTGCTGGGTGTGGTGGGGGACAAGCGGGCCACGTGGAAGCACTGGAACCTGTGGGCCGAAGCCGAACGCCAGACCATGCACTGGCGCATGGCCACCCACCACGACCGCGTCCAAGTCGTGGCCCGGATCGTCGCCCAAGCCGAGGGCGGCTCGGTCACCCTGACCCCACCGGAGTTGGCTCCGACACCCCTGGGTATGCAGCGCGCGGACGGGTCCAGCACCCTGCGGCCCAAGCACTCGACCGTGTTCACCTCCCAGGCCGTCCTGGACGCCGAGAAACGCCTCCTGGGGCTCATGGGCGACCACACCGCACCAGCCCTGGGAACCAAGTTCCTCCGGGCGGTCCTGGACCAGAGTGCCCGGGATTGTGTGCTCGACCCTTCGCAGGCAGAGGCCATCACGGCGGTGGCTGGTTCTGGGCGGCGCCTGGACCTGCTGGTGGGTCCGGCCGGGACCGGGAAGACCACGACCCTGCGCGCGCTGCGCACCCTATGGGAAGGGCAGCACGGCCCCGGGACCGTCGTCGGTCTGGCGCCCTCTGCGGCCGCTGCTGACGTCCTGGGCACCGAACTCGGGATCGAGTGCGAGAACACCGCGATGTGGCTCACCCGCCACCACCACGACCGCGCCCAGTTCACGGCCGGGCAACTGGTGATCGTGGACGAGGCATCCCTCGCCGGGACGCACACCCTGGACCGCCTGACCCGTGCCGCCGTCGAGGCCGGCGCCAAGGTGCTCCTGGTCGGCGACCCCGCCCAGCTCCCCGCCGTAGAGACCGGCGGAGCCCTGACCCTCCTGACCAACGAGCGCGCCCGAACGACCGGCGACGTCCCGACGCTGACCGAGGTCCACCGCTTCCACGCACCCTGGGAGAAGCACGCCACACTCCGGCTGCGCGACGGCGACCCCGGAATCCTGACCACCTACCAGGAGCACGGGCGCATCCAGGCGGGCACCACCGAGGACATGACCGACGCCGCCTATGCCGCGTGGAAGAGTGACACCGAGGCCGGACTGTCCTCGGTGCTGGTCGTGCCGGACACCGCGACGATGAACGAACTCAACCGTCGAGCCCGCGCCGAACGCGTCCTGACCGGCCGCGTCTCCGACGGCCGCATGGTCCGCCTGGTCGGGCAGACCCGCGCCTCAGCCGGAGACCTCATCCTCACCCGCCGCAACGACCGCACCCTGCGCCACGGACACGCCGGATGGGTCCGCAACGGCGACCGCTGGCAGATCACGACCGTCCACGACGACGGGTCAGCCACCGCGCAGCGCATCGACCCCGACGCGCACACCGATGCCCGCAACGCCCACCGCCAGCAACTCAGCGGTCAGACAGTCCGCCTGCCCGCCGCCTACGTGGCCGAGCACGTCGACCTCGGATACGCGATCACCGCACACCGCGCCCAAGGCCTCACCGTCGACACCGCATACACAGTCGCGAGCCCGAGCATGAGCCGGGAAAACCTGTACGTCGCCCTCACCCGAGGCCGCGTGACCAACACCGTGTTCGTGCCCGTCGACCAGCCCGACCGGAACCACAACCACGAACACGCCATCGGCGCGGACATCGACCCCGACCTGCCCGACCTCGACGCGGCCCGCACTGTCCTGGCGGGCATCCTGCACCGCGTCGGCGCCGAACCCTCCGCACACCAGACCCGGCACGACGAGAAACACCGCTGGGGTTCCATCGCACAGCTCGCCGCGGAGTACGACGCCATCGCCACCCACGCCCAGCGACCCCGCTGGACCCATCTGATCGCGCACGCCCTGGCCGGGAAAGGCTTCACCCGACGTGACATCGCCCAGGTCGTGGAGTCCGACGCGTTCGGGCCACTGTGCGCCGAACTACGCCGAGCCGAAGCAGACGGCCACGACGTCTACCGCCTCCTGCCCCGGATCGCAGCCACCAGGAGCCTGTACGACGCGGACGACATCGCTGCCGTCCTGCACGACCGACTCGGCCGTGCAGCCACCCGCACACCCACCAGCCGGAATCGGGTCGCGGGGCTGATTCCACAAGCGCAGGGGCAGTTCTCGCAAGACGTTCGTGAAGCCCTTGATCGGCGTGCCGAGCTCATCGAACGCCGCGCCAGCACTCTTGTCGCGCAAGCTCTCCGTGAACGCCACCCCTGGACGCGCCACCTACCAAGGCGCCGACCTGGCACTAGCGGGCGCGAGTGGCGAGATGCTGCGATCGCGGTCGCCGCCTACCGGGAACGCCACGGGGTAATAGCGGATAGCTTGCTAGGAGACCCGCCTTCTACGCTCACTCAACGCGAGGACGCACGCCGGGTACGAACATATGTGGAGAACCTGGCCAGTGTCAGTTATGCACCTGACGCGCGTACTGATCCCGATCGCGCGCCTGGCGCCGCTCTTGGCTAGGGGGAGTGTACAAAGACGTCAGGCCCGGGCCCGAGGCTTATCTGAGCCAAGCAGGTCCGAGCCTCGCCAATTGCGGCAAGCAAGCAGAATTCACCGGTGCATTGTTGGTGTGATCGACGGGGGCATCACAGTTCACAACCAGTGGGCTCTTGAGCGGAGACTGCTCGGCCCCGGCATCATCGTGACCCCGGTTCTGTACAGAGCGTGCTAGAAGAGGCTGGGGTCATCATCCATCGTCTCTGCCTTTGGTCGCTCTCGCCGAGCAGTGGAGAGCCCAGCCAACCGAGCCCAACTACGGAAGCTCTTGCCGATCCCCTCCTTGGTGCCGGAGGCCCACGTGGCGTTCACGGCTTCGGCAACCAGATCGCCAAGCTGGGCCGGCTTAACCGCGGGGTTCGCCTCGATTGCGCCGAGCACTTCCTTCCCTCCAGGCACACCTCGCAGCAGAGCGAACAACTCGGACGGCACCAACTCTCCGTTCTCTACAAGGCCGGGCGTCGGCCGAATGGAACCGGAGGCATTATCCACCACCAAGGCTCCCAGCGCGTAAAGCTGTCGCATTGCCCTTCTGCCACCGGCCGTAGTTGGGAGTGGCAATGTTCCTTGTTCGGCCACCTCAATCAAGAATGCGACCGATGGCCCCGATGGGGCGCTAGGAAACACCACCTGGTCCATCCGAATCGTTCTTGCTGTTAGGAGCGACCCCTTTCCCCTAGCACCTTCCGGAGCAATGCGCGCTCCCTTTTGGGAGCTGACCGCTAGGCCGGCATACTCGAACCAGGAGATGTAGGCACGGGCATAGGTGCTCCACGTACGATCCGCGACTTCAACAGCCGGGAACACTCCAGGCAATCGTTGTGCGAAGGCCTGCGCAGTCACGGCGCCGGATGTCTTCTCTGCCACATCGACAAAGACTGTGTAGGCGCGATGGCGACGGAGTGCCGCTGCCACACGCCGTCGGATCTCACTCTCGAGATCCGATGCATCGAAAATCTCGGGAAGTAGGCGCACCCGGTTCGGCACGTATGAGGCAAGGCCGAGGAGTCGCATTTCGCGGGATGCATTCCAGACCACATTCTCGCTTGTTGAAAGGCGCTCAGTTATTTCACTGACCGCGGCGTCACCTCGCCCGATACTGAGCACGACCGACAGCAATCGCGCAACGGAGGCAGGGGTAACTCTGAGAATGTATGAATCTTCAATGGGTACCGAGCCCGTATTTAGGTAGTCGCGGAAAATATCCCAATAGGTGTCAAGCCGCTCTCCGACCTGGACAACCAAGCGCTGATCCAAGAGTGATTGAACAAGCGCTGGAGTGTAGCGCTCGGTAACATCAGCGGCCATTATTGGCGCGTAACGTGCCACAAATCGCAGGGCTTCCGCCTCCGAAGGGTTGAGCGAGGCGAGGTCGCCCTCGAAAAGGCTCTGGACGTTCAAACCTTCGTTGACGAGCTGTTCTTGTGTGCTGCCCGACTTGAGTTCACCAATTAGATGCCCTGAAAGTTTCTTCAGAAGCCAGGGAAGGCCCTGACTGTACTCTCTTAGTCGTTGACGGATCTCACGGGACAGCTTTTGATCAGCAGCCTTCTCAAGGCGCTTGAGAATCACCTCTACATCCTTAGCGCCGAATGGGTCCAAGGTGATCACTGAGGCGCGACCGCGAATTTCATCCCGAAGTTGATATGGATGATTTTCGGTCCAGTCAACGTAATCGGTCTTCCATGCGAACCCGACGACGAGTCCGCTTTTCCTGTCCGTTGCAGCGAGGGCCAAGTCTCGAAATTCGCGAGTGAGATCAGGATCCTTGAATACATTCTCGAACTGGTCAAAGAAAACGAGCATCGGAGCATCGTCCTTCGACCAAATTGATTCCTCGAGCGAGCTTAGCGCGCCCGCAACCGTCGCCCAGGTCGCGTTGTCCGGGAGTTTAACCAGGCCAGCCGTCTCTGCCGCCACGGCCGCCTTGCGCAACACCGCGGCAACGTAGCCACCTTGACTGGCGGTACGGGAGTCGATCACTGTGGCTTGCCCACCGGTGCTTCTTATGTGTGCAGCTATCTTGAGTGCGAGCGAGCTCTTGCCCCAGCCTGATTGGGCATTGAGTACGAGCAGCTTGGAGCCGGACCCGATCGAGTCATCGACTTCTCCAAGAAGCTTTCGGCGGCCCACAAAATATTTCGGGGATGCGGGTCGTTGATACTCGAAATCTGAGCTGCTTCCGGTGACCGTCACGATGATGGGGTCAGGGTGTCCACTTGTGGAGATAACGGGCTTTGCTGGACCACGAAGAGGCAAGACTGGAAGGCCCTGGGCGTATGCATGTTCGGCCAGTAGTTCGCGTGCGGCTTGACTGACGGAGCCGGTTGCCGAATCCACGACGATCCGTAAACCCGTCCGGGAGGCTTGATCAATCTCCACCGCGGCCGTGTAGACCCCTGATTCGTGGACGACCACAGCGGGATCGCTGAACGTCCTGTCATGCTCTTGAATTTCCCGGATGAGGCGCTTCCCAAGGAGAAGGTCCCAGATCGTGACCGCGTTCAAAGACCGGAATCGCTGGTCGCCTTCCTGGATCTTCCGAGCCTTCTCGGCACCGTCCGAGGTGAGCCGAGGGATCGCTACGAAAAGTCCTCGGAGTTCGCCTGGCGAATCGAGTCGTCTTGCGGCCAGCTTTCCGTAGAATGCCGACAGTTTCTCTGCGCTAACTGCCGACGAATAGGCTTTGCACTCTACGATCGCTTCAGCGCCGTCAAGTGTGTGGCGCACCACCACGTCAAGTTCCACACCGGACTCCGAGACGTTCAGATTCTCACGTTTTGGCTCCTCGTATCCGTACGTGCTAAGAACTCGCGCTATGAAATCTTCGAAAAGGTGGCCCTTTGCATTGTTCACTGCGCTCTGAGAGTCACCGTGGGCCAGAACTATCACGAGGGGATCTCGTACCGTCACTGTATCCAATGTGGACTGACCTCACGATTTCGGAAGTTGGACGCGCTATCACATGTACGCGATGATAGCCGTGCGGGTGTCGGTTGAAATCATGCGCCAGGGTGAACTTTGCCGACCAATGCAATTCCGCGGCGCCCGGTGCGCGGCTGGTCGAAGGGCTGGAGGAAGCCTCCTCGCCGGGATCCGGGCGTGTTCGTCAGGGCGCGACCTGTTGTTGGATGACGTTCTTGGCGTGGCGCCGGACGGGAGCGGTGATCTCGGGGTTTCGTGCTCTGCGACCAGCCGCAGGTACTTTGTAGCGACGACGAGTTGAGCGACGGCGCCGGAGTACGTGCCAAGCACGTCGGTGAACACGGGGCGCGCTCTTGCCTCGATGTCGGGTTGAAGAATTGCTGAGCAGGCAGGGTGAGCTGCCCCCGTAACCAGCAGGTTCTCAGCCCTAGATCTCCCAGTCCAGAATCGAGTTCTGACGTCCGGATCGGCTAAGGGCCGCCGAGGGGAAGTTCGAACCCGGCAGAACCGTTTCCGACGACGCTGCGCCACTGGGCCCGGCGTCGACCCTCGTCTCCACGGGGAAACCACAGGCTCGCTTCGATGGCGGCGGCCTCGATCGCGCGCATGGTGGTGCCGACACCGGACGGGATGGGCGCGTGCCGGACCCAGCGACCGGTCTGGAGGGTCCAGGCCTCGCACCGGGCCAGATCGGGTCCGGTGCCGTGCCAGACACGCAGGACCACCGGACCAGTCGCACTCGCTTGGGCGGTGGCGATCTGTGCAGCCAAGGGTGACAGCGAACGATCCACGGTGGGAACCAGTGAGGCCAGCACCGCCACGGCACCGCTCTGTGCGATGGTGCCGGTGGTCTCGTCGGCGGCGCTGCGGACGATCGCGGGTGCGTGTCCCATCGCGACCGAGCGTCCGGCCCAAGCCAGCATGGCCAGATCGTTGACGCCGTCCCCGACCGCCACGGTGCGGTCGGCCGGGATGTTTAGGTATTCACGCACACCATCGAGCGCGACGGCCTTGTTCACGTCCGCCGCCGTGATGTCTAGCCAGTCAGGCCCCATCGGAGCGACCACGACACCGGTTGCATGCAGGGCATCGGTGAATCGGCGGATGCCCGGCGCAATGAGCACGATCCGGGTCACAGGTGCTGCCACGAGGTCGTTCAGTGGGACCAGCTTCTGTTCTCCGTTGAGTTCGCTGGCCTCGAACCGGTGGCTCGTTCGCCAGCCCCAGCCAACCTCTTCGACCGCGACCCGCACTGTTGGGGCGACATCCAGCGCGCGGTGGATCACTGGCTTGGGGTCGAACGTGCGGACGGCGACGATGTCGTATCCCGAGGGCGCGGAACGGCCGAGGTGTACGGTCATGGCGCCGTTGGAGCACACGCCCCATCCGGTGGTCAGCCCTAGCCGGATCGCGATCGGAACGAGCCCGACCAGTGATCGCCCGGTGGCGAGCACGATCTCGTGCCCGGCTGCACGGACCAGATCCAGTGTCTCGACGGTGCCGGACGGGATCTTGTTTCCCTCGTCCACAAGCGTCCCGTCAATGTCGAGCGCCACGAGCATTCGCGCCCCTGTTTTGGTGGTGGCGCTCATCGGGACACCGCCCGACGCAGTACGGACCGGACCTGGACCTCGAAGCCATCGACCTCACCGGTCCACAGGGTGTTTCCGGGCACGAACATCCGGTGATCCACCGGGATATCAAGGCCCAGTTCACGGGCGATCTGCTCGCCCTCTTTGAGATGGGTCGGCTGGAGGCTGACACGGTTGCGCGCCACGGTCACCAGCTCAACGCGATCGGCCCCGACGAGGGCCAGAATCCGTGACGCTGTTATGAGTCCATCGCCGATATCCATCGGGCACCGCCCTCCGCTGCTGGTAGCCATCGCGTTCTGCACCGGCTTGTGTGGTTCATCAAGGCGTCGCATCGTTGCTGCTGTGGTCTTCACGGGACTCTCCGGAACCTTGCAAAGCCATCTCTGGTGCTCGCCGGGAGCGAGCGTGGTGGCTAGTCTTGTTGCGTTCTGATCGGCCGGGCAGGGCAATCAACGGGGCATTCTGGGGGCGTCCTTCTGGACGGCTACGCGGCCCACGAGGGGGGCTGAGTAGTGGGTAACGACCTACTACGTGCGCTGCGCGAGGCGCTGCCGTCCCGCCTGCGCTCCGGGGAGCCGATGTCGCGTGCGGAGCTTGCGGAGGCCGTCAACGCGCACGTCTGGGTGACAACGGGCCAGCGCACTTGATGCGCACGCGATCGCCCGGTACGAGCGTGGGCATTCACGGTGGCCCGGTAAGCAGTACCGCGACGGCTTGCGTGCCGTGCTCGGCGTCGACACGGACGCCGAGATCGGCTTCTACAGAACGAAGCGCGGTAGCGCGGCGCGAGACGTTGGTCGATCGTCCACGTGGGACATGGATACGCTGACCGGGCTGACTGACCTGGGGAGCAAGTTCGTGGATCTCACCCGTCGAGGCCTTCTCGGCGTGGCCGCCTACTCGGCGATCACCACCGCACTGCCGAGCGACTCGTGGTGGTCGGAGATGGCCCGCCGATCGGCCCAGCGCGCCGCACACGGTATTCGCTCCGTCGGACGCGGCGACATCGAAGCCGTCCGTGAGTCGGTCACCTTCTTCTCTCGCATGGACCAACGCCATGGCGGCGGACACGCACGAGCCGCAGCCATGCAGTACCTCACCGACGACGTGAACCGACTCCTGAACGGTTCCTTCGCGAGCGACACCCTCCGGCGAGAGATGTTCGCCGCCGCCTCCGAGCTGGCCTACGTCGCAGGCTGGATGGCCTTCGACAACGCCGAGCACGGCATCGCCCAGGGCCTGTTCACCTCGTCGGTCAAGCTGGCCGCGGAGGCTGAAGACCCCGCAATGGCCGCGCACACGCTCCGAGCTATGGCGCACCAGGCGATCGACCTAGGCCACCCCACCCAGGGCCAAGAACTCGCGGCAGCGTCCATGGACGGCGACCGCTACGAAGCCGCCGCGCCACGAGAACGCGCACTGCTCGGCGTCGTCCACGCCCGCGCCCTCGCGGCAACCGGACAGAAGCGAGCAGCCACCTCAGCGCTTCTGCGAGCCGAGCAAGACCTCGCGGTAGCTACACCAGGTGGCAACGAGCCCGCACGGGTCTTCTTCTTCGGCGAGGCGTCCCTCGCCCACGAGACCGGCAACACGCTCCGAGACATTGGAGACCTCGCGGGCGCCGAACAACAGCTCGAACACTCCGTAGCAACTCGGAAGAAGACCACGTTCAAGCGAACCCACGCCGTCACGCTGGGCTACCTCGCAGACGTACAGGCCAGACGCGGCGAACTCGAACTCGCATGCGCCACCTGGAGTACGGCTCTCGACGCGATGGACGGCGTCCAATCGGCGAGGGCTCGCCAGACCATCGTTGAGATGCGATCGGCCCTCGCCATTCATAAGGCCACCAACTCGGACGTCGCTATTCTCGACGAGCGCGCTCGCGCCTACCTCGCCGCGACGAACTGATCCTCGGAGGAACGTTGACCGACCCCATCGTCATGACCCCAGTCGCTCGTGTCGTCGGAGGACGCACCGAGCCGACCGACGACTACTGGGGCGGCACCCGCTCGATCATCCGGATCGACCCGGACGCCTACCGCGAGGCGTCGGTTGCCGGGCTTCATGAGTTCTCGCACCTCGAGGTCGTCTTCTTCTTCCACCTGACCGACCAGACCGACCTCAACCCCGGGGCGCGCAGGCCACGCGAGAACCCGGACTGGCCTGAGGTCGGGATCTTCGGCCATCGGAACATGCGGCGCCAGAACTGGATCGGTGTCTCGCGCTGTCGGCTGGTATCGATCGACGGCCTGGACCTCCACGTCGAAGACCTCGATGCAGTCGACGGGACCCCGGTGCTTGACATCAAGCCGTGGTTCGCGGAGATGGGACCGCGCGGTGAGACACACCAGCCGCCGTGGGTGTCCGAGATGCTTGGTGACTACTTCGCTCCGGCCTCGAACGAGCGATCTCCGTCCTGACGTTCGGCGGTCCTTGCGTAGTTCGCAGGGCGTCCGAGAGGTGCACGGAGCGTGTTCCAGACGTCGTGGTCTGGTGGACCCGCGCGCCACCGCCGTCGTACACGACAGAGCGACCCGGGGTATGAGCTATTCGGCGAGGACTGACCCTTCATTCCGAGGCCACCGAGTGCACGCACCGGAAGCCGACGTGCGACGCGGTGTCGTTTACCCCGTGCCCCTGCCGGGCGGCGGGGCGATAGCGCCGGCAGTAGAACGGCGAGCACAGGTGAGAGCCGCCCTTCGTCACCATCCGGTCGGCCTCCGTCAGGCGGGCGAGGACGACGGCCTCGCCGCCGCAGCAAGCCCCACCGTCGTCGTCGTCGTCGGCCGGGTGCCTGGCGGCACCGGTCTGCGTGCGCGGCAGGTGCGACGCCGTCCACGGGCTGGCGGTCCACTCCCAGACGTTGCCGATCATGTCGTGCAGCCCGAAGTCGTTGGCGGGGAAGCTGCCCACGGGCGACGTGCGGTGGAACCCCCGGGCGTCGTCCGAACGCCATGGGAAGGGGCCCTGCCAGGTGTTGGCGAGCACCACGCCGTCCGGCGTCAGCTCGTCGCCCCAGGCGTACTCCGCGCCGCGGCGGCCACCGCGGGCGGCGTGCTCCCACTGCTCCTCGGTGGGCAGCCGCTTGCCCGCCCAGCGGGCGTAGGCGGCGGCGTCCGCCCAGCCCACGTGGACCACGGGATGGGCGGGGATCGACTCCCAGGAGCTGCCCGGCCCCTGCGGGGCACGCCAGGAGGCGCCGGGCTGCCACCGCCACCACCGTGTCCAGTCATCGAGCGGAACGGGACGGGGCGGCTGCGTGAAGACCTGCGACCCGGGTACCAGGAGCGCCGGGTCCGCGCCGGGGAACTCGGCTGGGTCGGGGGCCGTCTCGGCGACCGTGACGTGGCCGGTCTCCGCGACGAACCGGGCGAACTGGGCGTTCGTCACGGGGTGCCTGTCGAACCACAGGTTCTCGACGGTGACCTCGACGACCGGTCGTTCCTCGGGGTAGTGGTCCGCGCTGCCCAGCACCGTGGTCCCACCCCGGACGAGCACCTGCTCGGCCGTTGTCGCGAGCATCGTCAGCTCCTCGCTGATGTCGCCGAATCCTGCTCGAACATGTTCCGAGCACCCGTGGGGTCCCTGCCTCGCCCCTGTCGCTGCTCTTTCCCTCGGATCATTCGTCGATCCGCCACCGCCCCCCTCACCCGAAAGAGGTGAGGGGGGCGCTACCCCGTCTTGGCAGTCTGTCGCTCAAGGGTCGCCGCTTCGACGACTGGCGCTGCGCAGGAAGGAATGATCAATGCCGATCACCGAATACAACCAAGGGGAGCCGTTCCCAGGAGTGGTAGGTCGGACCGTCGATGAGTCCGAACCCGCCTGGCCTGCGCCGCGACGCGCCTCCGAGGGCGCGCCCAACATCTTGTTCGTCGTGGTCGACGACGTTGGCTACGGCCACCTGTCCTGCTTCGGCGGGTTGGTCGAGACACCGAACATCGACCGTGTGGCCGCCAGTGGCCTGCGGTACGCGAACATGCACACGACCGCACTGTGCTCGCCGACCCGCTCGTGCGTGCTGACCGGCCGCAACCACCACTCAAATGGGGTGGCCAGCATCATGGAGCTTGCCACGGGGTTTCCGGGCTACGACGGAAGGATGCCGTTCGAGAACGGGATGCTGCCGGAGATGCTGCTGGAGCACGGCTACAACACGTTCTGTCTGGGAAAGTGGCACCTGTCGCCGTCCGAGGACAACACCGCCGCCGGCCCGTTCCATCGGTGGCCGCTGGGTCGCGGGTTCGAGCGCTACTACGGGTTCCTGGCAGGCGAGACGAACCAGTGGTACCCGGACCTCACCCAGGACAACGCGCAGGTAACCCAGCCGCGTTCCCCGGAGGACGGCTACCACCTGAGCGAGGACCTGGCCGACCAGGCGATCAAGCTCCTCCTGAATGCGCAGGTCAACGCGCCCGAGAAGCCGTTCTTCATGTATTACGCGCCCGGCGCCGCGCATGCCCCGCACCACGTGCCCAAGGAGTGGGCCGACCGGTACAAGGGCCGCTTCGACGGCGGCTGGGACGCCTACCGCGAGACCGTGTTCGCCCGGCAGAAGGAACTGGGCCACTTCCCCGCCACCGCAGAACTCTCGCCCCACGATCCCGATGTGCCGGAATGGGACTCGCTGAGTGACGACGAGCGTCGCTTGTACGCACGGATGATGGAGGTCTTTGCCGGTTTCCTGTCCCACGCCGACCACCACTTCGGCCGGGTGCTGGACACCCTCGAAAAGATCGGCGAGCTCGACAACACGCTCATCATGATCATCTCTGACAACGGTGCTTCGGCCGAAGGCGGCGTATCCGGGTCGTTCAACGAGATGCAGTTCTTCAACGGTGTGCCCGAGAGCTTCGAGGCGAACCTGGCAAAGATCGACGATCTCGGAGGCCCGAGCTCCTACAACCACTACGCATGGGGTTGGACCTGGGCCGGCAATACGCCGTTCCGCAGGTGGAAGCGAGAGACCTACCGCGGCGGAGCCACTGACCCGTTCGTCGTCGCGTGGCCAGCGGGGATCGCGGCGCGCGGCGAGGTGCGTTCCCAGTACGCGCATGCGATCGACATGGTCCCCACTGTCCTCGACGCGCTCAAGATCGAAGCGCCGCAGGCGCTCCGCGGTGTGGCCCAGTCACCACTGGAGGGTCACAGCTTCGCGCACACCTTTGACAGCGCGAATGCACAGACCAACCACCCGACGCAGTACTTCGAGATGTTCGGCCACCGGTCGATCGACCACGACGGATGGCGCGCGGTGTGCCCATGGCCGGGCCCGAGCTACACCGAGTCGGCGAGCCTGGGCCGTGAGGTCGGTCAGAAGATCACGCCCGCGATCCTCGACGAGCTCGACGCGAACGGTTGGGAGCTCTACCACGTCGCGGAGGACCCCACGGAGTCTCGGAACGTTGCAGGCGACCACCCGGAGCGGCTCAGCGAGATGATCGAACTCTGGTGGGGGGAGGCTCGCAAGTACAAGGTGCTGCCGATCGATGGCGGGCTGCGGGAACGGCTGTCCGCAGAGCGTCCACAGACCGCCAAGCCTCGAACCAGCTACGTCTACTACCCGCATCTGTCTATCGTCCCGGCGTTTGCGTCACCGCCCATCTTCAACCGCCCCTATTCCGTGGAGGCCGATGTCGATATCCCGGCAGGAGGGGCGAACGGCGTGATCGTCGCGCAGGGCGGGGACGCGGGCGGAGTCAGCTTCTTCCTTGACGACGGCCGCATGCGATACGTCTACAACTACGTCGGCCGCGAGCAGTTCGACGTGTCCTCATCCGACCCGGTGCCCGAGGGGCGGCACGTGCTGCGCTACGAGTTCGAGCCGACCGGCGAACCCGACTTCCGCGCGGGCAGGGGAGCCCCGGGCAGGGCCCAGCTCTATCTCGACGGGACGCTGGTGGCCACTGCTGACTTCCCGGTCACGACGCCGATCGTCTTCGAGCTGGAGGGGCTGAGCTGCGGCTACGACTTCGGGGCACCCGCCACCGGCGAGTACGCGCCACCGTTCGAGTTCACCGGCACGATCCACTCGGTCACGATCGACGTCTCCGGAGACCTGATCAAGGACGAGGAATCAGAAATCGCCCGCCTGATGGCCCAGCAATAGGCCGAAGGCCACGTGGTCCATGGGATGACCTTGCCGGTCAATGCAGGGGTACCGACCGAAGGCCCGCGTGATCTCCAGGCAGCATGGGTCAAGGACGCGATAGCGGTCCGCAGATAGTCCGCAAGAAGTCCGCACCGGACCCTCCGGCCCCAACACGACCAACGGCCGGGAGCGTTGGAATTCCCAACGTCCCGACCGTTGTCGCTCCTGCCAACCCGTGCCATGTGTCCGGACTGCGATCCACGAACTACCGTTGAACATGCGCTCTCGGCAGGCTCGCTTTCGCAAAACCGCAGGTTGAATACCCCATAGGCCACCGGAGAGTCACCCCGTTCGGGTGACTCTCCGCCCGTCGCCAACACCTAACGTCGGCTCCGCGGGTCGCCAGGCTTGCCCAAGCGGAGGTGCTCGGTATGGGCGTAGCAATCGGTCAGTCGCTACCTATCGCGGTGGGTGTCCTCGTCAGTCCGTTGCCGATCGTCGCGGTGGTGCTGATGCTCGTCAGCGCAAGGGCGCGTGCGAACGCGCTGGCGTTCGTGGTCGGCTGGTTCCTGGCGGTCCTCGTGCTGGTCGGCGTGGTCGCGCTGCTGGCCGGGACTGCTGCGCCCGACGACGACGGGCCAGCCACGTGGACGGGCTGGCTGAAGATCGTCCTCGGTGTCCTGCTGCTGTTCCTCAGCATGCGTCAGTGGCGTGGGCGACCACGAGGCGGCGCCGAGCCGCCGGCCCCGAAGTGGATGGCGGCCATCGAGCAGTTCACCCCGGTGAAGTCCGCGGGCCTCGCGGTCCTGCTCGGCGCGGTCAACCCGAAGAACCTGCTTCTGGTCGTGTCCGGTGGTGCCGCAATCGCGGCTACTCAGCCCGCGGACACCACCACGACGGTCGTAGCAGCGCTGGTGTTCGCGGTGGTGGCCAGCGCAGGTGTGGTGACACCAGTCGTCATCTACTTCTCCATGGGGCCCCGCGCTGCCCAGGTCTTGGATGAGCTGAAGACGTGGATGATCCACAACAACGCGGCGATTATGGCCGTCCTGCTCCTGGTCATCGGCGCGAAGATGCTCGGTGACGGGATCTCCGTCCTGTGATCTCACCAGCTTCGGGTGAGCCGCTTCGCCGGCCAGCACAGCCAGAGTGATCAGGACCGACGATCCGCCAGGGATTCGGCCGGCGGGAAGGACACCATGCCCACCATCGAGACCAGCCCGGAGCTTGTCGCCCAGGCCTACCTGTACGGATTCCCGCTGGTGTTCAACCTCGACCAGGTCAACAGATACGTGCACGAGGGCATCGGTGCCAACCCGGCCGCCGCGTTCAACACGTTCAGCCACGCCCGTACCCTGGCCGGTCCCGAGGACACCTTCGTGACCATCAACAACGACACGTTGTACTCGATGGCGCAGCTAGACCTGAGCGTCGGTCCAGTGGCGCTGCACGTCCCGGACACCGCAGGTCGGTACTACGTCTTGCAGTTCGTGGACGCCTGGACCAACAACTTCGCCTATGTCGGCCACCGCGCCACCGGCACGGGCGAGGGCGAGTTCCTGCTCGTGCCTCCCGGATGGGACGGAGATGCCCCGGCCGGCGTCACCCTCATCCGGTTCCCGACCCTCGTAGCCTCGATCGTGGGGCGGTGGGCAGTGGCCATCGAGCAGGATCTGCCCGTGGTCCACGAGTTCCAGGACGCCGCCACTCTCACACCGCTCGACCCGGACGCCAGTCCCGACGGCCTGGCTGTCCCCGACGAGTCGGTGCCCGAAGAGCTGGTGTTCCTCGAGAAGCTGCGGGTCTGGTCTCAACAGCTCCCGCCCGCTGAGCGGGACAAGCCGCTGCAGAACAGCCTCGCTCCGCTCGGGCTCACCACGACCGGGGCGTCCCCGTACACGTCCCTGCCGACCGCTGATGTCAGCGCCCTCGCTGAAGGGCTGGAACACGGCAAGGCCGCCCTGCACAAAGTACTGGTCTCCGGCAGCTCTCCTGAGGTCAACGGCTGGAAGCTCGTCTTCCACGCCTTCGACTACAACCTCGACTTCTTCGAGGTCGGCGCCCTCGACGACGACCAGTTCAAGATCCAGGACCCCAAGCTGCGGATCGTGGAACGCGCCGCCGCCGCGATCGGCGGCCTGTGGGGAAACCACCCCTACGAAGCCGCATACGTCATCACCTACGTCGACGACCACGGCGAACAGCTCACCGGTGCTCGCACCTACACGCTACGGCTGCACCCCGCGCCACCGGTGGACGCGTTCTGGTCACTGACCATGTACTCCGTCCCGGACTTCTACCTCGTGGCCAACCCCATGGACCGGTACTCCATCGGAGACCGCACCCCGGGTGTCGTCCTGGACGACGACGGTGCACTGACCATCGTGATCAGTCACGAGCAGCCCACCGACCCCAAGGCCGCCGCGAACTGGCTGCCCAGCCCCGCAGGCGATTTCCGGCCTGTGCTGCGGATGTACGAACCCCACCCTGCCGTCCTGGACCAGACCTACGTCCCGCCCCCGATTACCCGCACACCGGGCTAGCACTAGATCGGGCATGTGGGTACGAGGGTCGCGAGGCGGTGCTCAGCGCTTACGCCGACCCGCCGACCCGCCGACTCCAGATTCCAACGTTCTCAGCCGATCCCGCCGGGTACCCGATGGGCCATAAGGCCTGCCGGGGAAAGATAGCGTACATAGCGGCTCGTCCGTTTTTAACGCTCTGACCCGCATCCGAGCACGGGCCGGAGGTGCAAATTGGCAGGTATGTGTCGAGCCTACGCGGGCCAGGGCAGGGCAGTGAAGGAGACCAGCACCTCGCTGACGTCGGCGAGGCGGGTTACCAACGAGTGGTGGTGGAGGTGCGAGGTGCCCGAAGGCCGTCACAGAGCCCACGGTACCCTCCCGTAATGACGACGTCCCCAGTACCGATACGGCCGGACCTCTGGGCTCACGTCCAACCGGCATTGCGTGCAGTTCGACGAGCCGTGGACGACTTTATCGGCTCGTCCGCCCTAGTTCCGCAGGAGTATGTGCCGAACTATGAGGAAAATGAGGCAGGTTGGCCGTCAGTAGTGAGCCTTGACTATAACCGGAGCGACAAGTGCACCACCACATTGAAGTGGCGCAGCCTGGTTGGCTCAAAGTCCGACGGCAGACCAAAAGTAAGCGTATCGAAGATTGGTGAGGTGCAAGCACTCGTCGACTTTATCGAATCGGATAGCGACCTTGCTCACCGGCTGGCACTGCCATCCGGTGGTTGGGAGGGTAAACCTGACAGGGATCGCATCGAATTTGACGTGGCGATCTTTCTGCGCGAGATACTTGGTCGCGCCCATTCGACTGGCATCCTCGATGTGGCAGAGATGGTCCTAATCTACTGCCGCATTGAACGAAGTCGACTTGCGGAGCACCTGATTGGAGACCTTATTGTCCCACTACCTCTCGTCAAGTTTCCAGAAACTGACGAACTGAAACTCGGCGACGGTGTGAGCATTGTCCGATTAGACGAAGGCACACAGCGTTCGCGCGCACGTTCCACGAGGGACACGCTGAATGCGTTCCTGTCCGCTGCAGCCACGCACGCCGTTCGGATCCAAAGCGTGTCGTACGACAACCCACACTGGCTGCGTCGTATGTTCGGCTTTTGGGGGAACGGCACGGATCTCACACGGGTAGACCTGGCATGTCAAGCGATCGATATAGCCACCGGCGCGCATGTGGGTTACGCAGAGGTCCTGATTCGCCCTCTTGATTGGGCAGAGGAGTGGACCTATGATCTTCCAGCAATTCACGAAGTGGCAACGATTCGTCGTCACCACGAGAAATTAGCCGAACGTGGATGGCATGGTCCCGGCACGACAGTCGAGTCTAGTGCGGCGGCGCGCATACCCACGACCTTTCAGAACCTGTCGTCGTCCAATTTGCGCGTGGCGTTGGCTGCCCGACGCCTCTTCCAGAGTAATCTCAGAACGGACGACGACGACGTGGTCGTGGATTGCTGCATTGGGATTGAGGCGCTTGTCGGCGACGAGCACGACGAACTGACGCACCGTATGGCGCAACGTGCCGCCGTCGTACTCGCAAGGCGCGGACATGACCCACACTCAACATATGCCATTACAAAAAAGGTCTATGGTGAGCGCTCTTCGATTGTCCACGGCGTCGTGCGGAAGTCGAAAAGCTTCAAAGTAAAGGGGCAGGAGTACCACACCAGTTCCACCGCGCGCTGGCTCCTCAGAGAACTTCTGACCTCTGCAACATCGGTATCGCCCGCGTGGACGCCGGCTGCAATTGACCAGCGGATCCTCGCGTCAGCATTGATCCCCGACCCAGAAGGTTAAAGTTCGACTCGTGCGACGGCGCGGTTTCCCTGGACGGCACCGCGACCGTCATCGACCTGTGCGGCGTTCTGGGCTCGATGACATGAGCATTCGCGCGTTCATCGAGCGCGGCCGAGAGCTCATCCCCGACGCGCGCGCGATGTGAGAGGCACTGGGCGCGGTCCCGACAAGCCCGGCCGGCCTGGATCTGGTGAACCCGATTCGCGCCGCCCGCACCGGTGTCGACGTGGGCGCGCTCCTCGACAGCGACGAGTGATCGCAAGGCACGATGCATCCGGCCAGATGGCGAAGGGCCCCGGACCACAGGGTCCGAGGCCCATCTAGTGCCGAGCGTCGTGGCCTACGCAGATTCCTGGTTGCGGCGTCAGCGTCGGCGGTCGATGGTGAGTGGGGGTGGAGGTGCGGCACGCTTAACAGCTTCGGCGACGGCCTTGCCGGCCTTCTCGACCGCTCGCGTAAGGCGGTGCACCGACCCGGGCGGCTCGTCGCGCGTGTGGCGAAGGTCGTCAAGGTTGATCGTGTACTCGTCGGGTGCGATCTCGCCAAATGGTCCGTCCGCCGTGATCCTGGCTGTGTACCGCATCGCGTCGTCTGTGCTCTCGTCTCCGAAGATCGTGAGCGCGCTACCAACCGTCCACCAGAGCTGCGCACCGGGAGCAACGGCGGAGACACCTTGGCGGAGCCGGTCCTGGGCGACCGTTGCCTCGTGGTAAGCATCGTCGGGCAGCGGCGGGTCGAAGGTCACGCGCACGTTCCGTGCGGTCGTCGGGCCGTTGTTGCCAACGATGAGTACGAGCGCGGTTCCCTGGGACGGGTCGCCGCGAATGTCGACCCACACGTTCGGTTCGAGGGTTTGTTGGTGGATCTGGCGCTGTAGGTCGGTCTGTTCTCGTGCAACCGCCGCTTGCTCCCGGGCTGTCTTGACGTTGAGCCAGGAAATCCAGAGCGCGACCCCCGCGAAGAGCGCTGCGGCGGCGCCGACCACCACCGACCAATCCTCAGCTTCCATGGGTCGTAGCGTCCCAGAGCCTGACGATGTCGGGCAGTAGGCGCGACGGCGCCATCGCGTTCGCAGTCGAGTCCAATAAAAGTCCACAAGATGTGCGACCGTTGCCGGAACTGACCGGCGCTGGCCAACGCAGAAACTGCGATACTCCAACGATTCCAACGTGGCCAGCACCGGCCGTCCCCCAGGTCCGACTTCGAGCTCTGCTACGACACCTGGTCAGCGTGCGAAGGTCAGCGGAAATGGGCGTCGGCACGTGGCCAAGGGCTGAGGTAGGCCAGCCCAGTCATGATCTCTTGAGCGCTTCTGTGGATTGCGACGAGACGCCGGAGCGGATCCGCTGGGTACGGGACGTCTTCTGGCGCAGGCTCCGGGGGCAACGGGGTGGACGTGCCAGCGTCCCGCTGCACTCGAAAGCAAGCCTCGTTATGAGACTTCCACGTGTCGTACCTGTGGGGATGCGTTCCGAGGAACCAGAAGTGGGACGTCGCTAACTGCGCAGCGTTGAGCACCTGCTCAACCTCATCTGCATTCGACAGGCCTGTTACCGGTTGCCCATCGAGTGAACGAAGGAAGTTCCTCATCTCCAGAACACCCAACGTGATCGCGTACAGCAGGACGAGTTCGCTGGTGTAGTGGTCGTACTTCGGCCAGCCGAGGAGAGCGTGCTGCCCGTACGAGTCGCGACGATGGTCCACGACCGGGTGGGCGTACCCGCTGAGGAAACGGTAGTGGGCCGCCAGCCGCCCGGCATCGACGTCGTCTACGAGCTTGTTCTCCTTCAGGTTCTCGATCAAGGAGGACCACGTCAGGTAGTCGTGCCACAGCGCCTGGTTCTCGCTCGCCATCCTCCGAAGCTCGTCCCTGCTGATCGCCCAATCCTCGGCCTGGGCACTCGGCGGTCCCATGGTTGGTCGGTACTGTTCGAGAAGGAAGTAATAGATGCTGATCTGGCGTCTGTTCCCGTCGTGGTCCGGCTCGGAGTACAGACCTTCACGGACGACTCGGACCTCCCCTTTCTTGGTCCGTGTCCATTCCCGGATGTCGGTGGTCCAGCCAGCCTTGGCCGCTCGGGCTTCCTGCCACTCGTTCCACTTCTCCTCGTCCACGCCGCTGTAGCGCTCCACGAGGGTTCGACCCTGGAACATGAGCCAGTCGAGTACGGACTGCTCCAATCCGGTACGCAGCAACGCTAGTGCCGAGTCGTAACGGAGCTTGCTGGCGAGCAGGACCGCAGAGTCGAGATGGATGGCCAGTCCACGGACTCGGTCCGCCATGTCGGTCAAATCCATGTGCTGGACGCCATCCCATCGGATCAACGAGGGAAGGCGGTCCATCAGGTCGTTGAGTGACGTCCAAGCGTTGGCGAGCTCGGAATGCTGGTCATCGATGGTCACGAAGCGATTGTCACGCGAGCCTCCGACACCGCCAGGGACATTCGAGCAACTCGGTGCAGTCCGCAGCCAGTCCGCAGATAGTCCGCAAGAGCCCCACGAAGCGCCGTCGGCCTCCAAGGTTGCCAATGCCCACGAGCCGCAGAATTCCAACGTTCCCGGCCCCTACCGCCGGGTGCCCCGACAGGCCGTAAAGCCTGCCGGGGAAACCCGGCGTACAGACCGGCTCGTCCGCTTTTAAGGCCCTGACCTGCATCGGAGCGTCAGTCGGAGGCTTCCAGGCGCGAGATCACGTTCGCAGTTGCGCCATGGTCGCCTGGCCTGAAGGCCGTGGTGATACCAGTAGGTGTCCAGGGTCTTGCTCGCGTCCTTGTGGCCCAGTCGTCCCTGAACCGCCTTGGCGGACGCGCCGTGGCGGATGCGCGGGCTCGCGTAGTAGTGACGCAGATCGTGGAAGGCGACTGGATGTCCTCGGAGTCGATCGGGGCTAGCGGCAGGTGTCCCAACCGTGGGTAGGTTCGGATCTCAAGAACCACGTCGACCTGGTCCTCTGTGTTGCCGCGATGGACCTGGAGCGTTCGACAGTGCTCGGCGTGCTCCTTGAACGTGAACTTGCCGGCGTCCGGGTCGACGGGTCGCCGTCTCCAGACCGCCAGGACCACGGTCGCCGCGAGTTCCGGTCCAGCACCTCGCTCGGGCCGACCGGAATGCTGACGATCGTCTCGGGCGCGCTTCCCGGGGCCAGCATTGTCGCTGGCCCCGCCGGCCTTTCGCCGACGAGGAGTCGCTACCTCGCGTCGCCAAGGGTGATCCGGCGCCGCAGGGCCTGGGCTAGTGGTGCTTCCCACACGTCGGTGCCCTCCGTCGGATCGGGACCGTCGTGCGGAAGCCGGGCCATCGTCTGCTTGGTGACGCGGATAGCCTCCCGGTCGCGCCGGGCGATGCGCCGGGCCAGGCGCTTGGCCTCGGCCCACACGTTCTCGGTCGGGACGACGGATTGCACGAGCCCGCCCTCCAGCGCCTCCTGGGCGTTGATGGCATCGCCGAGCAGCAGCATCGCGCGGGTCCAGCCGGAACCGATCTCGGCGACCAGGCGGTCCAGCACCTCGCTCGGACCCACCGGGATGCTGACGACCGTCTCGGGCGCGCGAAACCGTGCGTCCCCGGCGGCCACGCGCAGGTCGCTCGCGACCGCCAGCCCGAGCCCTGTTCCGGCGACGGTGCCGTGCAGCGCCGCGACTGTCACCGCCGGGCAGGTGCGCCAGGCGCGCAGCACCTCGTCGCTGAGCTCGACGAGGTGCCGATAGCCGTCGGGGTCGTTGGTGGCGAGCTGGCCGAGCTCGTCCAGGTCGCCGCCTATGCAGAAGTGGCGCCCTTCGGCGCGCAGCACGACGGCGGCGACGTCGTCGGGCAGCGTCGTGAGCACGTCGCCCAGGGCGGTCAGCGTCGCTCGGTCGAGCCGGTTGTCGCCGTCGGGCCGCGTGAGGGTCACCACCAGCACGGCGTCCTCGCGGTTGACCACGACGGGTCCGGCGGCGGACGCGCTCTCACCAGCGGCCACCGCCGCACCAGCACCCACCGCCGCACCAGCACCCGCGGTCGCGGCTGGACGGGGTCGCCGCCGTACCGGCACCGAACGTGTTCCGCGGAAGGCGAGGGTCTCGTCGTAGCCCACTGGCCCGGCGAACTCGAGATCGAACCGCTGCAGCACCTCGGGGAACAGTGTCGTCGCTTCCAGACGGGCCAGCGGCGCGCCGAGGCAGTAGTGCATGCCCACACCGAAGGCGAGGTTGCGGCGGGGCGGGCGCGAGAGGTTCAGGTCGTGCGGCGAGTCGTAGGCGTCGGGGTCGTGGTTGGCCGCGGCGACCACGGCGTGCACGATCTGCCCGGCTGTCACCGGGATACCGCCCGGCAGCTCCGTGTCCTGCGCTGCGTACCGGGTCATGAGCTGTACGGGCGATACGAAGCGGACCAGTTCCTCGACGGCGCCGTGTACGGCTTCCGGGTGCTCGAGCATCCACGTGGCCTGGTCGGGCCGGCGCAGGAGCTGCACCACGCCGTCGGACAGCAGGGACGTCGTCGTCTCGAGGCCCGCCTCGATCATGACGTTGAGCTGGGAGCCGGCCACCGCGCGTACCGCGGGGTCGGTCTCTGTGTCGAGCCACTCTCCCAGCGGGGAGTCCTCCGTGAGCCGGGGTCTGGGCTGGGCTACGAGCTGTTCCCAGTACGCGTTCCACAGCTTGCCCGCGCGGTCGGCCTGCGCCATCCGCGCCTTGCTCGGCGCAAGGTCGTGCACGTTCGAGAGCATGCGGCTCATCTCGCACAGCAGCGGGATGTCCTCGCGCGGCAGCCCGAGAACGATGCAGAGCACCGCCATGGGCAGCCGGTCGCCGACCAAGGCCCCGAAGTCCGCCTCGCCGTCGGCGCGCAGCACCGCATCGAACCGGTCGAGGTACTCGTGGACGGTCTGGACGATCTGCGGTGTGAGGTCAGCGACCGACTGCGGCGAGACGAACGAGCCAAGGCTGCGGCGCAGCCCGGCGTGCCCGGGCGGGTTGGTGCCGAGCGCGGAGTCGTGCAGGAACTTCAGGCCCGGGTGCCGCACCCACGTCGGCTGGCGCGCGGTGCGCCAGGCGGCGTCCACGGTGCGCCAGCCGGATCCGCTGAGCACCTCGTGGCTCGCGCCGTGCGAGGTGACCATCCAGGCTCCCCACGGCATGCGTACCGCCGGGCCCATGGCCCGCAGCTCGTCGTAGACGGCGTGGGGGTCGGCGCGCCCTTCGGGCGTGCTCAGGTGCCGGATCAGCTTGGTCACGTGGCGGCGGGACTCGCGGTCCGAACTGGCTGCGACGGCGTCTGTCGTCTTCCGGGATCTTCCGGTGTAGTCAGGCACTGGGGCTCCTTCTTCAGCCAAGACACCATCTCGTCTGCCGACGGACAACGTTCAACATAACGTGCATACCGGGCAGAACATTCGGCCCTTGCGGGTCGCGGTGTAAACATTGCGTAAAGAATTGATCGTGAGGCAGCCATGTGACGGTGTGGGTAGACTTGTGCGCCGTTGGCGCAACCTGGCAGCCTCGGCAACCGCCTGCCGCGCCGACCCAGGTGTCGAAGACCCCCTGTCGGTTCGTCTCGAACGACACCGTCATCGCCGGGTCGGTCGGCGGAGAGGTACGACGCCTCGGAGAGGCTGCGGTGGACGAGGTCGAGTCCTGGGTGCGCACCGGGACGTTCCGTACGCCGGTGCACCCGGAGACCCTCGTCATCACGGCCTGAGTCCCCCAGCCGCTGGTGCTCGTCCCGAGCATCGGTAGATCGAGTCGCCAACATTCTCGACGAGGCACGCTGGAACCTCGAGTTCATGCTCAAGATGCAGGTCCCCGACGGCGAACCTCGCGCGGGCATGGCGCACGAAGACTTGCGTGAACGGCACGACGCACGTCGATGCCGTCTGACGCTCCAGGGCCAGGTCAGATGCGGGCAGGCGTGCGGGCGGCCTGGCGCTCGGGAGTGAACGTCACCGGCAGCGTGGCCGGGTAGCGCGACCAGGGCGATGGCGCCCACTTCACCACCGGGTCGGTGAGCCTCAGGTCGAGCCGCTCCATGAGGCTCTCCACCGCGATCTTGACCACGAGCCGCCCGGGGCGCTTGGCGGGGCACGCGTGCGGCCCGACGCCGAAGGACAGGTGCGACCGGTTGTTCGCCTCGAAGAGGTCGTCCGCGGTGCGTACCCGGGGGTCGTTGTTCGCGGCGGCCACGCCCATCACTATCGCGTCGCCGGCGCGGATCCGCGCCGTGCCGAGGGTGCAGTCGGTCACGGCGTATCGGGCCGGCAGGTTCGCGACGGGCGGCTCGCTCCACAGCGTCTCGTCCATCGCGTCGTCCAGGCCGCGGCGCACGCCGGTGACGCGGCCGGTGTACCGGGGGTCGGTGAGCATGCGGCGCAGCGTGGCCGCGATCCACGTCACGAGCATCTCGTTGGCCGCGCAGATCGCCACCACCATCGAGTGCACGATCTCCGTGTCGTCCTCGAAACTCGGGTGCTTGATGAAGCTGGCGGTCAGGTTCGGGCTTGGCTCCGCCCGGGTCGCGATGACGTGGTCCATCACGATCTGGTCCATCCGGACCAGGGCTGACACGGGATCGCCGCCGTGCCCGAAGATCTCGCTCGCGCAGCGCAACAGGTCGACCCCCTGCCGCTCGTCGAACCCGAACATGCCCGACACCGCCAGGAACGACACCGCCGCCGCATACTCGCCCATCAGGTCCGCACTGCCCTTGGCGGCGAACGAGTCGATGAGCCGGGCGCAGACGACGCGGACGAGCGCTGCCGTCCGGACCTCGTCCATGTCGGCGAACGCCTCGTCCACCGGGAGCCGCAGCCGCCGGTGCTCCGCGCCGTCCGAGAAGTACAGGTTCCGCCGTCCGGTCGGGGACAGGATGGCGTGCAGGGTCGACTGCGGTGGTAGCTGCTCTCTCCAGTGCCGTGGGTTCCGGGCGAAGACGCTCTCCGTGCGCATCACCTCCATGACCTCGGCGTGCCCCAGCACGAGCCAGCCCGGTACGCCTGGCTCCAGGTCCACGGGGGCCACCGGCCCCCACTGGTCCTGCAGCTTGCGCAGTGCCGCAGTCATGTCCTCTGCACCGGTCAGGTCCACCAGCGCGACCCGGCCCCCGCTCCGCTGCGGTTCCAGGTCAGGCATGCCCCTCCACCCGTCGACATTCATCTAAATTATCCATCGAAATCTGGGGCGACCTGCGTAGACGCCCGATCAGGCGTTTCTATCACGGGCAGCAGAGAACACGAAACACGCGGCGTTCTTCCCCACGGCGGCCAGGTCCGGGCTCATCGCCGTCGCGAACGCCAGCACCCGGAGCGCCTCTCGCGAGACCCACGCTCTGCTCATGACCGCTCAGGGCCAACTCGACCCCATCCTGTGGTGGCCTGCTGTCCGCTCCGGTAGAACGATCGCTATGAGCTGGGTGGCGAACGTCACGATCTCGGTCGACATGGACGACAACGAGAACGCGGAGGTGCTGAGCGAGTGGCTGCGGACGGAAGCTCCCCTCCGGTCGAGTCCTGAGCGTCGCGGAGTGGGGTACTTGAGGTTGCTCACTAGCGCGGAGGACAGCCAATGGGGCGAGTGGAAGGCGCCCGAGTGCGAGGTGTGGGCGGGTGCCTTGAACCATGCTGACCTCGATGCTCTCCGACAGCGATTCTTCGAGACGCCGTGGCGCGAGCCGAACGAGGCACAACTGTTCGTGATGGACCAGGAAGAGGGCTTCTTCCGGCTGTGGATGATCCGCGGCGACGAGCTTCGGCAGTTCGCGCCCCTCGTACCGAGCGAGGACGACGAGGTCTTCTATCGGGAGTGAAGAGCCAAGCACAAGGCCGTTCACACTCGGACGGCGGCGAGCCTGCACGCGGTCCGATAAGAGCCGCTCGGTACACATCGGGTACACATGACCGCCGTCTGAGGCCATCCGACGCCACCTCCACCAACGCGCCCCGGACCCGGCAGAACAGCGAAGTTCCAACGATCTCGCGGTGCCCAACCCACTTGTCGGACACCGCGAGACATACCCGTACACCCTCCAGGAGAACCCGGCGTACAGGCCAGTTCGTCCGCTTTTAACCCTCTGACCTGCATCGGAGTGCTGGCCGAAGGCGGCCGGTACAGATGTGGGTACACATGTCTGTGTGCCCCTGGAACGCGACGCGGCGCTCCGGCTCAGATCATTCTGCGGGCCTACTAATCGTTTAAGTTCTTGCCGGGGTGCCGGGGTGCAAAGTTATGTGATGTCACACGACCGGAGTCTCGGTTCGGTCCCCACCTGTCGAAGACGCCAGGTGTCGTAGAAGAGGAGTTGCGATGAGGACTACATCAAGACCTGGCCGTCGTGCCTTGGTGGGTGCGGCGTTGTGCGTCGCATCGGTGGTTGCCGGTTTGATGGCTGCCGCGCCGGCGCAGGCCGCGGAGAGCACGTTGGGCGCCGCGGCTGCGCAGAGCGGGCGGTACTTCGGTGCGGCGGTGCCGGCTGGGCGGTTGAGCGAGTCGGCGTACACCACGATCTTGAATCGTGAGTTCAACATGATCACGGCCGAGAACGAGATGAAGATGGACGCGACCGAGCCGTCGCAGAACCAGTTCAACTTCTCACGGGGCGACCAGATCGCGAACTGGGCGATCCAGAACGGCAAGCAGGTGCGCGGCCACACTCTCGCGTGGCACGCCCAGCAGCCGGGCTGGATGCAGCGCATGGAGGGCAGCGCGCTGCGCAACGCGCTGCTCAACCACATCACGCAGGTCGCCACCCACTACCGCGGCAAGATTCACTCGTGGGACGTCGTCAACGAGGCGTTCGCCGACGGCGGTTCGGGTGGCCGGCGGGACTCGAACCTCCAGCGCACGGGGAACGACTGGATCGAGGCGGCGTTCAGGGCCGCGCGGGCGGCCGACCCGGGCGCCAAGCTCTGCTACAACGACTACAACACCGACGGGATCAACGCGAAGTCGACCGGGATCTACAACATGGTCAGGGACTTCAAGGCCCGTGGGGTGCCGATCGACTGTGTCGGGTTCCAGTCGCACCTAGGGACCTCGCTCTCCAGCGACTACCAGGCCAACCTGCAGCGGTTCGCGGACCTGGGCGTCGACGTGCAGATCACCGAGCTGGACGTGGAGCAGGGCAACAACCAGGCCAACATCTACGCGGCGGTGACCAGGGCGTGCCTGGCGGTCTCGCGGTGCACCGGCATCACGGTGTGGGGTGTGCGCGACGACACCTCCTGGCGCACGGACAACCCCCTGCTCTTCGACCGCTCGGGCAACAAGAAGCCCGCCTACTACGCCGTCCTCGACGCGCTCAACGGCGTCTCCTCGGGCAGCACGTTCCGGCTGCGGAGCGAGTCTTCGGGCCGGTGCCTCGACGTGCCGAACGGCACCACCACCAACGGCACGGGCCTGCAGATCTGGGACTGCCATAACAACTCCAACCAGCAGATCACCCAGAACGGCCAGACGCTGCGGATGCTGGGCAAGTGCCTGGACGTCCCTGCGGACGCCGCGAACGGCACCCCGGTCCGGCTGTGGGACTGCAACGGGGGCAACAATCAGCAGTGGACGTCCACCGGCAGCTCGATCAGCAGCGTTCGGTTCCCGTCGCTGTGCCTCGACGTGAACGGCGCGGCCACAGCGAATGGCACGACCGTGATCCTGTGGTCGTGCCACTCCAACGCGAACCAGCGGTGGAGCCGGGTTTGACCGGCAGCCGCTGAGCCGCGGGGGCTGGTTGGACGGGCGCCCGTCCGACCAGCCGCCCACGGACCGGTTCGCGGAGGTTCCGTGACGTCAGAGCTGCTTCGCCTTGTCACGATCTCCGTACGAGTCCGCGCACAGTCCGCAAGAGCTCCACGAGCTGCCGACGGCGTGTCCAACCATGCCGCCGCGTGGCTAGGTAGCTTCCAGTCCGTCGGGCTGAAGCCGATGGGGATCGATCTCGAAGATCTGACATATGCGCTCGGGTCGAATGGTTCCGGCAAGACTGCTGCCTCGCAGGCATTGTCACGGTTGTTCAGGCCCGCTGGCGCTGACCCGATTTCTCGCAACCGAGGCGGATTCTTCGCATCTGAGACGGAGAGCTGACCGGCCGTAAGCTGAGAGGAATGCTCCCGTGATCGTCGAGATGCCGTCGGTCGAAACGCCACCGTTGGCACGTCAGTACTTTGCGGTTTCTGCGGGCCCTGGTTACGCTCCGCCAGGCGCCGAGCCGCTGGCGCCCGATGAATTCTGCTGAACTCTGAGGCGGTAGACTAAGGCAATGAAGAAAGTTCGCGTGAACATGGCCTCAGAGAGCGACATCTCCGTACAGGGTCACGGGGTTCATACTGCTTATGTCGAGATGGCTGATGCGCTGGAGAAGCGTGACGACGTAGCTCTGACCCGCAGTACCTTTGGGCAGGCGCTTGATGTCGACATTGTTCATCTGCACACCATAGGGCCACGCACTTGGCGCAAGTTATTCCAGCCTGGTGCAAAGAAAGTAGTATCAGCTCACGTGGTGCCGGCTTCGCTTGTCGGATCGCTGGTGGGGGCAAAGTACTGGCTCCCTGTCGCCCGCTGGTACATGCGATGGTTCTACAATCGTGCCGATAAGGTGCTGGCGGTTTCGGCGACGGTAGCGCGGACTCTGCACGATGAACTGCGTGTTCCGAAGGAAAAGATTGGCGTATTTTATAACACGATCGACATGAGCCGTTATGCTCACGTGCCCACGGACAAGACGGCCGCGCGCGAGGGGCTACGTATTGCACTGGACGATTTCGTTGTACTGGGCAATGGCCAGGTGCAACCGCGAAAGCGTTTGGACGTGTTTATACGAATGGCCGAAGAGTTTCCTGACATCACGTTTATCTGGGTGGGTGGGATACCGTTCAAGCAGCTGGGCGCCGATTATGCGAGCATGCAGCGCCTGATGCGCAGTGTGCCAACCAATATGGTCATCACCGGAGTTGTGCCCCACGAGAGAGTTCGTGACTATTTGCTGGCCGCAGATGTATTCTGCTTGCCTGCCGAGCAAGAGAACCATCCTATGTGCGTTCTCGAGGCGGCGGGCGCCGGGTTGCCTGTTATTCTTCGCGACATCCCTGAGTATGAAGATACATTCAAAGGTGATGCGCTGCTGTGCAGTGACGAAGGATTTGCAGAAGCAGTGAGAGAATTGCGCGGCGACAAGGCTTTCTATAGATCACAACAGCAATCCACCGCTCGAATCGCCAAACGTTTTGACAGCCAGGAAGCTGCGGCACGACTAGTGAGACTGTATGTTCAGCTGACGGCTCAATAGCAGAGCCCGACGACGTTGTTCATAGGGTTCCTCTATGCTTGCTGAATGCTGGAGGACCTCTCGCTCACCGACTACCAGCGGGACCTGCGGGCAAAGGTTCTGACCGCGGCGACGGTGCCGGCACCCCCTCCGTGGCGTCCGGCCGACTGTCACGTGGTCGCTGTCGGCGGGCTGCTGGGTGTTGGATTCACCCGCGATCCCGACAGCGGTCGCGACCTGTTGTTGGTGGCGTCCACAAGCGGGCTCGGGTTGTTCGACACCGTCACCGGTGAGCGTCTGGCCCGCGACCGTGAGGCTGATGCGGGCTGGCCGGACGACAACGACTTGACGTGCCAGGGGATCGGGCCGGTCGCGCAGCGTCGCGTGCCGATGGCAGGGCTGGCCGGCGGCGGTCTGCACGCCGGCGCCACGGGTTGGTCGGTGGACGTCGCCAGCCCGGACTGGCCGCATGAGCGGGTGCTGTTGTCCACCGGGAGTCCGTACACCGGTGGAGCGCACGGGGAGACCTGGTGGGCGGTTGGCCACGCGGCTAGCGCAGCGCGTTCAATTCGTCGAGGGCACGACGGCCGCGCTCGACCACCCCTGGAACGACGTCGTGCCGCCCGTGACGGACGGGGATCTCAAGCATGTGGAGCACGTGGGCCGCTGTGAGCACCGCCGTCCCGTCCCAGCCGACCAGGTCGAGGATTCTCGTCCACAGCCGCTTTCGGACATCGTCCAGCAGCGGGTCGTCGAAGGAGTACCACACGAGGGTGGTGAGATCGATCGCCCGGGTGCCACTACCTGCGTTCCCGATATCCACGACCGCCACCACCGTTCCGTCACGGACCAGGATGTTGCCGGGGGTCGCGAGATCGGCGTGGACCATGTCAGGTGCGTCTCGTGGTGGTGGGACGTCGGCACACACGAGCCGCAGGCGCTCTACCAGGGCCGACACCGCGGAGGAGTGCCCCGAGAGCCTGGCGATGGACTGGCGGAGCAGCGAATGCTCGGGCGCCTCGTCGAGATCCTGCCCGGCGACAGCCGAATCCCGGCCGGTGGCGACCCGCCAGGCGTACGACCAGTGGTCGTAGGGCTCGGAGGCCTGGCCGGCCTGGAGCTCGATGATCTCCATCAGCTGCTCGACCAGCGACGAGGTCAGCTCCGGCGCGGGAGCCGCGTCGACGAAGTCCATCAGGTGCCATACATGAGTGGCGGTGGCCCCCACTGCGAGCCAGGCCGGGGTGGGATAGCCGCGCCGACGCATGTGCTCGACGATTCTCTGGGCTCGCAACGTCTCGTCCAGGTGGTCGGGATGCGCCCGGGGCACTGCTTTGAGCACTGCCTGTGCCCCTCCGGCCAGCTGGACGCGCGTGGCGCCCCCGTTGGCGCCTCCGGTGAGGCGACCGAGCAGGGTGATCTCTGCCCCGACCGCACCAGCCACGGCGTCCAGGACCTCGGCCGGCAGCTCTTCGGGATGGGTGCCCTCGTTCATCGGCTCGTGGCCGCAACGGCGGGAGCGCAGCACATGCTCAACACCTTACGGTCGTACGCGGCCCTGGCGGGAGGCGGCTTACGGACGCGGCGTCGATTCGGCTCCACGCTCTGCAGGGCTGTGACCGGTAATACCGCTGGTCTTGGCCCGTCCGTGCTGCTTCGATGGGCAGGCCCCGCCGCTACGTCTGGCGGGCAGCCCAGGCACGATCTACCTGGCGCCGTGGGCCGGGTCCAGAAAACTGGAGGAAGCAGACATGCCAAACGCACCCATCCGGGTCCTCGTGTGGGGCGAGAACCGCCACGAGCAGGTCGAGTCGTCCGTCGCCGAGCGCTACCCGGACGGCATGCACGGCGCGATCGCGAAAGGCGTCGGCGAGTGGCTCGGGGACAAGGCCCGCATCGCCACGACCACCCTCGACGAGCCCGAGCACGGGCTGACCTCCGATGTGCTGGACGAGACCGACGTGCTCGTCTGGTGGGGACATGCTGCCCACGGCGACGTCGCCGACGAGGTGGTCGAGCGGGTCCACCGTCATGTCCTGGCCGGCATGGGCCTCATCGTGCTGCACTCCGGACACTGGTCCAAGATCTTCGTGAAGCTCATGGGCACCACCTGCTCGCTGCGCTGGCGCAGCGAGCACGACCGCGAGCTGGTGTGGACCGTGAACCCGCAGCACCCCATCGCCCGCGGCATTCCCAACCCGATCGTCATCCCCGAGCAGGAGATGTACGGCGAGTACTTCGACGTGCCGACCCCCGACGAACTGGTCTTCATCAGCGGCTTCAGCGGCGGCGAGGTCTTTCGCAGCGGCCTGACCTACCGCCGCGGGTTCGGCCGAATCTTCTACTTCAGCCCCGGCGACCAGGACTTTCCCGTCTACCACCACCGCGACGTCAACCACGTGATCGCCAACGGCATCGAATGGGCCCGGCCCGACCGAGAGCGCGAGACGCCGACGCTCCTGCGCTACGACACCGACGACTTCTTCAACGGCCAGGGCTACCGAGGGGCGTTCGAGCGATGACTTTCCGGACCATCGAGACCGAAGGGCCCCTGCGCCTCGTCGTGGTCGGCGCCGGCGGCATGGGCCGGGCCTGGACCCGCACGATCCAGGCGGACCCCGGTACCGAGCTCGTCGGCATCGCCGACCTCTCCGCGGCGGCGGCCGAATCGGCCGCCGCCGAGACCGGCATCCCTGGTCTCGCGGTCGGTGCCGACGCCGTCGAGCTCGCTCGCCGTACCGGCGCGGACGCGATCCTCAACGCCACCATTCCCGAGGCGCACCACTCGGTCACGACCGCCGCGCTGCTGGCCGGGATTCCGGTCCTGGGGGAGAAGCCGGTCGCCGCAAGCGTGGCCGAAGGGCTTTCGCTCGCGGCAGCGGCCGAGTACACCGGGCAGCTGTTCATGGTCAGCCAGTCCCGCCGCTATCACCGGTCGCTCTTCACCGTGAAGCGGCAGGTGGCGGCTCTCGGTGTCGTCGGCGTCGTCGCGGTCGAGTTCTTCAAGGCCCCGCACTTCGGCGGCTTCCGCGACGAGATGGCGAGTCCTCTGCTGCTGGACATGGCGATCCACCAGTTCGACATGGCGCGGTTCCTGCTCGACGCCGACCCCGTCTCGGTCTCCTGCGAGGAGTACAACCCGGCGTGGAGCTGGTACGCCGGCGACGCGGCCGCCACCGCGGTCTTCGCCATGGAGGGCGGAGCCCGCTTCACCTTCAACGGCTCGTGGTGCAGCCCTGGCTTCGAGACCTCCTGGAACGGCGCCTGGCGGATCTCTGCCGAGCGCGGCACCGTGCTCTGGGACGGCGACGGCGAACCCGACAGCGCCCCGGAGACGTCCGTCGCGGACGCCGAGGATCCAGGGCATGAGATCGCGGGATCTCTGCGCGAGTTCGTCGCCGCCCTCCGCTTCGGCACCGAGCCGATGGGGCGTGTGCACGGCAACGTCATGAGTCTCGCCATGGTCGAGGCCGCGATCGAGAGCGCGGCGCAGGGTCGCAGGGTCGCGATCGACGACGTGCTCGAGCGGTCCTACGAGTCTGCGCTCGCGACCGAGCGGAACGCCGAGGTCCTCGGGGTCCTGAAGTCCTGGCCGTCGGTACGGGACGCCTTGAGCAGGTGAGGGCGCGAGTCCGGAGAGGGGCGTCCGTCCTGTCGCTCAGTGTCCTGGAAACGACGGCGGCCGCTTGGCCAGGAACGCCGCAGTGCCCTCGCGCATGTCGCCCGTCGCGAACGTCGTCCGGAAGGCCGCCTTCTCGATATCGAGCGCGTCAGTAGTGGTTCTCCCGACCGAGTCGCCGATCACTGACTTGCACGACGCGACCGCCACCGGTGAGCGAGTGGCGATCTCAGCGAGTGTCGCGGCGGCGGAGTCGAGCATCTCTTCCCGGGTGTCGAACACCCGGTTGACCAGTCCGATCCGTCGCGCCTCCATGGCATCGATCTTCCGGCCCGTGTAGATCAGCTCCTTCGCCCAGCTGGGGCCGACCCGGTGGTGCAGGCGCACGCAGCAGATCACCGCTTCCGCGTCGAACTCGCGGTACGCCTGGTAGGCGAGCGCCAGCAGGTCGGGCTTGCCGGAAGCAGTGGTGTCCCAGATGACCGGATCAGGTTGCACGGCGAGGATCTCGTCGACCAGGTCGTCCCCGTACGTGGCTCGCGGGTCGCGAGTGGACCAGACAAGGCGAGAGGGTGTCTCCCGCGAGAGCAGGTGTGGCAGGCAGGGACCGATACCGCTGCCGGTGGCCACCCACACGACGCGGCGGAACAGCCGCTCGATGTTCCCGACGCCGGCCGTCGGGATGCCCTTGACCCACAGGTGCGACGGGTGGTCGTCGATCAGCGCCCCGTCCAGTCGCCCGCCCGGGAGATGGTGAGCCGGAAACCGGGCGCACCGGGAGACGGCACGTTGGTGAAGGAGTGCCACTCACGCAGCAGGCTACGGCTGACCGTGGTGGACGATCCGGCGAACGGCGTCACGCCGTAGTCGAAACGCACGAGCGCGACATGCGTGGCAGTGCCTGGGGCCTGGCCCGTCGTTTCGGGCCCACGTCAGCGCGGTCGGCATCGCAGATGGAGACGCCGTTTCAGACGTCGGCCCGGCTCAGACCTCGGCGCAGATACCGCCGTCGGCCGCGGGCGCTTGATCTGATACTGGGTCTCAGGCATACTCGCCAGTGCCCGGGTGGCGGCGCGACGCCGACGCATCAGGCCCCTCGACGACGAGCAGGACGGGATCCGCTGTGCGAGCTGACGACACGACGACTGTCCTCACTGCGCGCCCCTGGGTAACGTCGAGGCCGACCGGCCGGAACACGGTATTTCCCCTCCATGCGCCGGGCACCACAGCCGCCCGGCCCAACGAAAGGCGAAGCCATGCAGCGTGACATCTATGACGAGGACCACGAGGCGTTCCGCGAGGTCGTGAAGGAGTTCGTCAAGCGCTACGTCACCCAGGAGAAGGCGCAGCAGTGGGACGCCGACGGTGAGGTCGACCGCGCGACCATGAAGGCAGCGGCCGAGCACGGCATCGTTGGGCTCTCCGTGCCGGAGGAGTTCGGCGGCGCCGGGATGCTGATGGACTACCGCTTCCGCAGCGTGGTCAACGAGGAGCTCATCGGCTGCGGCCACGGCTCGGCGCTGGCCGGGGCCGTGGGTATCCACGACGACCTCGCGGTGCCGTACATCGCCCACTTCGGCACCGACGCCCAGAAGGCGAAGTGGCTCCCGAAGATGGCCACCGCCGAGGTCCTCGGCGCGCTCGCGATGACCGAGCCGGGTGCGGGCAGCGACCTGCGGGCCGCGCGGACCACCGCGAAGAAGGTCGACGGCGGCTACCTGGTCAACGGTGCCAAGACGTTCATCTCCAGCGGCAAGACGGCGGACATCATCGTCACGTTCGTCAAAACCGGTGAGGGCAACCGCCCGGACGCCTTCAGCCTGATCATCCTCGAGGACGGCATGCCCGGCTTCGAGCACGGCAAGAAGCTGCACAAGATGGGCTTCCCCGGCCACGACACGGCCGAGCTGAGCTTCAGCGAAGTCTTCGTACCGGACGAGAACCTCATCGGCGGCGTCGAGGGCCGCGGGTTCGTGCACCTCATGATGAACCTGCCGCTGGAGCGCCTCTCGATCGGTGCTGTCGCCGCCGCGGTGGCCGAGGCCGGCGTGAAGTGGACGATCGACTACACGACGAGCCGTGAGGCGTTCGGCAAGCCGGTCATCGACTTCCAGAACACCCGGTTCCGGCTGGCCGAGATGGCCACCACGGTGGACGTCATGTGGGCGTACGTCGACCGCGCGATGAACCTCTACCGGCAGGGCAAGCTCAGCGCGGACGAGGCCGCGAAGGTCAAGTTCTGGTGCACCGAGCGTGAGTGGGAGATCCTCGACCAGGGTGTCCAGCTGCACGGCGGGTACGGCTACATCCTGGAGTACCCGATCGCGCGTGCCTTCCTCGACGCCCGTGTCCACCGCATCTACGGCGGCACGAACGAGGTCATGCGCGAGATCGTCGCTCGCAGCATCACCGGCCGCAAGTAGTCTCTCCACGTCAGCCGTTCGAGGAAAGAGCAGAGTCCGCCCATGAGGATCGTCGTCCTGGTGAAAGTCGTCCCCGACACCAACGCTGAGCGCACGCTCAGCCTGGAGACGGGTCTCGCCGACCGTGCCACGGCAGCTCTCGTCGCCGACGAGATCGGTGAGCGCGCCCTTGAGGTCGCGCTCACCTACGCCGAGGCGCACGAGGGCACCGACGTGCACGTGCTGGCCGTCGGCCCCGAGGAGTCGACGACGTCGATCCGCAAGTGCCTCGCGATGGGCGCGGCGAGTGCCACGCACGTCGTCGACGGCGGGCTCGTCGGCGCGGACCTCGGGCTGACGGCCGAGGTCATCGCCGCGGCGCTCGGCCGGGTCGGGTACGACCTGGTGCTCGCGGGCAACCAGTCCACGGACGGCATGGGCGGGGTGCTGCCGGTGATGGTGGCCGAGCACCTGGGCCTGCCGAGCCTGACGAACCTCACCGCGGTGACGATCGGGGACGCCGAGGTCAGCGGCACGCGTGTGTCCGAGGACGCGGCGGTGGGCCTGAGCGCGCCGCTGCCGGCCGTCGTGTCGGTGACCGAGGCGCTCCCTGACCCCCGGTTCCCGGGCTTCAAGGGGATCATGGCGGCCAAGAAGAAGCCGGTCGAGGTGCTCTCGCTCTCCGACCTCGGCATCGACGTGGACGACCTGAGCACGTCGCGCTCGATCATGCTCGCGATCGACGCCCGTCCTCCGCGAGGCGGGGGCGTGAAGATCACCGACGACGACGGTGACGCCGCCGTCCGACTGTCGGCCTTCCTGGCCGAGAACCACCTGATCTGAGAAGGGGGACGACGATGACTATCGCTGCTGACTCGATCCTGGTGCTGCTCGACACGACGCCCGACGGCGGACTGGCGAAGTCCTCGGCCGCGCTGCTGGGTGCGGCCTCGACGGTGGGGACGCCGGTCGCGCTCGTCCTCGGCGACGACGCGGCCGCCAAGGCGGCCGCCGAGCTCGGCGCCGCCACGGTGCTGCGCGCCCCTGCGGCCGACAGCCAGGTGGGCGTGGTCGACGCCCTGGTCGCCGCTGCGGCCGTGGCCCGGCCCGACGCCGTCCTGGCGTCCCACTCGGTCGACGGCCGGGAGGCCGCCGCCCGCTTCGCGGTGCGTGCCCGCTCGGGCCTGGTCATGGACGCGATCGAGGTGGCCCGTGACGACCAGGGTGTCATCGCCCGCAGCTCCGCCTACGGCGGGTCCTACACGGTGACCTCGACGGTGACGCACGGCGCACCGGTCATCACGGTCCGTCAGGGCGCGGTCGAAGCGCGCGCCGAGGCGCGGCCGCTGGCCGAGATCACGCTGGAGGTGACCGCGAGCGGTGTTGCCGCCGCCACGGTCGGTTCGGTCGAGGTCGCCGAGAAGACCGCCGGACGCCCCGATCTGCGCGGTGCCGCGAAGGTCGTCTCGGGCGGCTGGGGCCTGGGCTCGAAGGAGGACTTCGCCCTCGTCGAGCAGCTCGCCGACGCGCTCGGCGCCGCGGTCGGTGCGTCGCGCGCCGCGGTCGACGCCGGGTTCGTGCCGTCGTCGGCTCAGGTGGGCCAGACGGGCGTGCAGGTAGCGCCGCAGCTCTACATCGCCCTGGCGATCTCCGGGGCGATCCAGCACCTGGCCGGCATGCAGACCGCCAAGACCATCGTCGCGATCAACAAGGACGAGGACGCCCCGATCTTCGAGATCGCCGACTTCGGGATCGTGGGCGACGTCTTCACCGTCGTGCCGCAGCTCATCGCCGAGATCGAGAAGGCGAAGGCGTAACCACCGTGGCGACGTTCACCCAGGGTCTTCGTCAGGGGCTGCCGCGTCATCCCGGCGGGCCGGGTTGGCCGCCGGCCGGCACGGCGCCGGCGCCGGCTCCAGCAGGAGCCGACGGCGCCGCTGCGCAGGAGGCGGCTGAGCCCGCGGTCGCTGTGGCGGCTGCTGAGCCGTCGCATGCTGCCGAGCCTGCCGCAGTTGCAGAGGCTCCGGCCGATGCAACGGTTGCCGAACCCGCGGTTGTTGCCGCGCCCGCCCCGGCTCCGGCCGACGCCGTCGAGGTCACGGTGCGTCGCGGCTTGCCGCGCGTCGCCGGTGGTGAGCCCTGGCCGCCGGCTGCCGTCGTCCGGGTGGACCGCGCCCCGGCCCCGGTGGTGACGTCGTCCGCCGGCCTACCTGCTGTGCCGGGCGAGGGGGTGGACGCCGGGACCGCGGAATCGCCTGCTGCTGCGGACGTTCCGGCCGCCGCCGTGCCAGCGATCACGGAGACTTCAGCGGCCCCCGGACCGGCCGCCGACACCGTCACGGAGCAGGTGGCGCTGCGTCGCGGCCTGCCGCGGATCGCCGGCGGCGAGCCCTGGCCTCCGGCGGAGACGGCCACGGTCCAGCGACGAGTCGCCGTCGCCCCCGTTGCGGCTACCACGCCGACGGCGGCCGAGCCTTCCCTCGCCGAGGTGGTGGCCGACGGCGGTTCGCCCGCGTCCGAGCCGGCTCAGCTCGCCCCGGCGCCGAGCGCTCCTGCCGCCGAGAGCAAGAGCGAGCCGGTCGTCCCGCCGCCTGCCGCCGTCGAACCCGCCGTGGAGACCCCGGCCGCGTCGGCGAGCGTGAGCGCGTCCGCACGACCGGCCGAGCCCGCACGCCCGACCGTCCCCGCACGTCCCGCCGAGCCCGCGCGGGAGCCACGCAAGATCGGCTCGCGCACGTTGGGCGAGTGGGCGCGGATCCTCGTGTGGGGGCTGCTCGGCGTCGTCGCCGCTGCGGGGATCATCGTGCTGGCCGCGCGCGGCGTGACCACGCTGCCGGGTGTGCCCGCGTTCCTGGAGCGCTACCCCGGGTCCTACGAACTACCCGAGTCCGCCCCGGTCGGCTTCCCCGTCTGGGCGAACTGGATGCACTACCTCAACTTCTTCTTCCTGGTGCTGATCGTCCGTACGGGTCTGCAGGTGCGGTACCAGAAGACCCCGCCCGCCTACTGGACGCCCGCCAAGGGCGGCAAGAAGATCAGCATCAACCTGTGGCTGCACACCGGCATCGACCTGCTGTGGCTGGCCAACGGGGCGGCGTTCGTGGTGCTCCTGTTCGCGACCGGCCACTGGATGCGGATCGTGCCGACCTCGTGGGAGGTCTTCCCGAACGCGGCGTCGGCGATGCTGCAGTACCTCACGCTGAACTGGCCCACCGAGCACGGCTGGGTGAACTACAACAGCCTGCAGCAGCTCATGTACTTCACGGTGGTGTTCATCGCAGCCCCGCTGGCCGCGATCACCGGGCTGCGCATGAGCGAGTGGTGGCCCAAGGACGCGGACCGGCTGAACAGGCTCTATCCGGCGCCGGTGGCTCGGGCGATCCACTTCCCGACGATGCTCTTCTTCGTGCTGTTCGTGATCGTGCACGTCACCCTGGTGTTCGCCACGGGAGCGCTGCGCAACCTGAACCACATGTTCGCGGCCCAAGACACGGTCAGCTGGGTGGGCTTCGCCTGGTTCGCGGGAGGTCTCGTCGTCGCGGTCGCGGCGGTCGTCGCGGCGAGGCCGTTGGTCATCGCGCCGATCGCTTCCCTCGTCGGCAAGGTCAGCAGCCGCTGAGCAGGCGGCGCTGTCGCGGTGGACCGGGGCACCGATGAGTAGGGGCACCGGTGGTCGTCTGAGCTGAGTACGTTCCGCGAACGCGGGCGCGCCTCAAGGGAGACAGCACAGATGAGACCACTCCGATACTCGATCAACGTCACGCTCGACGGTTGCTGCCACCACGAGGCAGGACTCCCTCCGGACGAGGAGTCGATGCGCTACTGGACTACCGAGATGGAGCGAGCCGATGCGCTGCTCTTCGGCCGGGTGACCTACGAGATGATGGAGTCGGCCTGGCGGCGGCCGGCCACAGGCCCGTGGCCCGACTGGATGGGTGAGATGGAGATCCCGTTCGCCGAGGCCATCGATCAGGCGAAGAAGTACGTCGTGTCGAGCACGCTGAGCGGGGTCGACTGGAATGCCGAGCTGGTGCGAGGCGACCTGGGGCCGGCGGTTCAGCGGCTCAAGGAGCAGTCAGGCGATGGCCTGTGGGTGGGTGGCGTGACGCTCCCTCTGGCGCTGGCAGACCTGGGACTGATCGACGAGTACGAGTTCGTCGTGCAGCCGGTTGTCGCCGGACACGGGCCGACGCTCCTCGCCGGTCTGCGCGAGCGCATCCAGCTCGAGCTCGTAGATCGCCATGAGTTCCGGTCGGGGGCGGTCGCCCTGCGATACCGGCCCGCGCGAGCTACGGCTTGACGTGATGTGTTCTAGCGCGTCGGCCGACGCGCCGGCCCACGGCGTGACCTCGTAGTTCCGTCACCCGAACAGCGCCTCGAGCTCGGGAAGCCGGCCGAACACGTCGGGGAGGCCGCGAAGACCGTTGCGCGCGGACTCGTGCGACAGCGCAAGGTCAGGACCGGTGGACGCCTCGGTGCCGGCGAGGCAGCGGAGGATGTTCCACCTCGTGTGCCCGAGCCAGCCGCCGATCATGAAGACGAACCAGCCAGGACCCGACGGCGGCAGCGTCCCGCCCTGTGTGACGTAGCCGTCGAGGACCGAGCGGAAGATGGCGGGCTCGATGCTGTCGAAGCCAGGTCCCTTCGAGACGCTCAGCGCGGTCGAGCCGAGCTCGCTCGACAGGTCGAGCATCCCCGAGAGCTCCCAGTCGAGCAGGACCGGCCGACCGTCTCGAGCGAGCAGGTTCCACGGTTGGACGTCCCGGTGGGTCAGCACGACGGGGCCGGGCCTTTCGCAGGTCTCGACGAAGTGGGCGATCGCGAGGAACGTCTCGGCGTGGGAGGCGAGCTCGTCGGCCCACGGCTGTCCGGTCGCCGCCGCCCGCTCGGCAAGCTCGGGCCAGTCCTGCGGCGTCGGCTCCTCGGCCGACGCGTGGGTCCACCGGACGTCGAGCGCGTGGATGCGCGCAAGGATCTCCCCGATCTCGAACGCGTATGCCGCCGACACCGGTGCTTCGGGGATCTTCTCTCCCTCGACCCACCGGTGGACGAGCGTGTCGTGGCCGACCGAGATCGGCTCGGGCATCGGGATGCCGGCGGCGAAGGCCGCCTGTTCGAACCTGAAGACGTCTTCGGCGTGATAGGTCGAGCGGCGGTCGACGAGGTTGAGCTCCTTCACCGCGAACGATCCCTGGTCGGTGTCGAGCCGGTACATCCGGTTGGCGAACCCGCCGTGGATGCGGGTCATCGGCCCGATGGGCGTCCCGAGATGCGAAAGGTCCACGCCACGCAATCTAGGGCTCGCAGCTCATCGACGCACCGGAATTGCCAGGTCCGCAGGTAGTCCGTCAGAGCCCACCGCTCGACTCGTCATCGATGGTGCAGCGCCTGCCATTCCCGAGGCGAGACCTCGTATGCCGCCCGGAAGCGGGTGGTGAAGTGGGAGGAGCTGGTGAAGCCCCAGCGGCGCGCGACGGCCGTGATGGTCCCGCGTGCGGGGGCGGTCCGGGCGAGCTCGTCTGCCGCACGAGCGAGGCGTTCGCGGATGATCCACTGTTCCAGCCGGAGCTCCGCCCGCGCACAGACCTTGTAGAGGTGTCTGACGGAGACGTGGTGCGCCACGGCGATCGTCTCGGCGTCCAGGGCCGCGTCGCCGAGATGGCGTCGGACGAAGGCCTGGACACGGAGGAGCAGCGTGTCCTCGAGCGCTTCGCGCCCGAGGCGCTCGTCGTCGGTGATGCTGGCGACGAGGGCACGCGCGAGGGACAGGGTGGCGGTGCCGAGCGCGACCGACGCGGGGCCGTCGATGAGGTGGGCGACTCGTCGGGTCTCCGTCAGATGGTTGACGAAGAGGGGCGCCAGCGGGCTCTCGCCGATGTGTACCAGGGTCTTGCGCACGAGGTCGTGCGGGATGCCGAGCGTCGCGATCGCCATCTTGGCCGTGACGGTGCGGGTGTCCTCGATCTGATGGACGTACGGCGCGGTGAGGTCGGTCGACCAGAGCTGCGACGGTCCGACGGGCAGGTCACGCCCCAGGTGGCTGTGGATGCCGGCCCCGCGCAGCCCGTAGGTCAGGATGAAGGACGGCGGCTCGTCGTCGGCCGCTTCGTGTGCACCCCGGCGCAGCGTGTGTGCCGAGCACGCGGCGTCGACCAGGTCGACGGCGCCCAGCTGCCAGGTGCTGATCGTGAGTCGCACCTGGTCGTCCGGGCCCTTGGGGGTGAAGGCGGTGGCTCGCGCCGCACTGGCCATGGACTCCACGACCATGTCGAGCCGTTCCTTGGGCGACACGGTCGCGCTGTCGAGGACTTGCACGGTGCACCTCACGGGGGCCGGCGAAGGTGGCGATGTCTCCTTCCCAGACAATGGCGCGCTCGCAGTCCCTGTGCAAGACGGGGTCCGGGCGATATCCGCGCCGTCGTGCACGCACACGCAACGAGTGTGCAGGTAGCGAGAACACGGGCGCGCCGGTCCGTGCCAGCCTGCTCGAGCGGGGGCGCGACACCGCGGCTGGGCATGAGAGCACCACGAGAGGAACCATGATGAGCACCCCGGACACCATCGTCCTGATCCACGGCTTCTGGGTCACGCCCAGATCGTGGGAACACTGGAAGACCCGCTACGAGGCCAAGGGCTACACGGTTCACACCCCGGGCTACCCGGGCTTCGAGGTCGAGGTCGAAGCCCTGCGAGCCGACCCGACGCCGATCGCCGACCTCACCATCGAGTCGATCGTCGGCCACCTCGAAGCCTTCCTCGACACCCTGGACACCAAGCCGGTCCTCATGGGCCACTCGGCGGGCGGGGCGTTCATGCAGGTCCTCCTGGACCACGGGTACGGCTGCGCCGGGGTTGCGCTCAACTCGGCACCCACCGAGGGGATCCGCATCACGCCCTGGACGCAGCTCCACTCGGTCTTTCCCGCGCTCAAGAACCCACTGAACCACCACCGCGCCGTCGGCCTCACCCCGGATCAGTGGAAGTACGCGTTCACCAACACCTACACGGACGAGGAGTCGCTCGCGTTCTACGAGCGGTACCACATCCCGGCGTCGGGCCGCGTGCTGTTCGACTCCGTGCTGGCCAACTATCAGCCCGGCCACCAGGGCGCCTGGGTCGACTTCGCCAACCCCGACCGGCCACCGCTGCTGTTCCTGTCCGGGTCGAAGGACCACATCATGCCCGAGGCCGTCCAGGCGTCCAACGCGAAGCACTACAAGGGCGCCGGGACGATCACCGAGCACGCGACGTACGACGGGCGACCGCACCTCATGGTTGCCGGCCCGGGCTGGGAGGAGATCGCCGACCGCGCGCTCGACTGGGCGCTGGCCCGTGCGTCCTGGACCGCGACGACCGACCACTGAGCAGGTCGGCAGCGTTCAGCATGCGCTTGCTACGGGAACGACCCGTGACCTCCGTAGCAAGCGCACTCTGACGCCGGTCAGTCGCCGATCTGGACAACGGCCGCCACCTTCCCGCCGGCTGACCGCAGGAACCGCCGCGACGGGCCGGCACATTCCTGGTCATCCGTACGGGCACCGGTCACTATGAGCCCATGCAGACCGTGCGGCGGTTCCTCGTCCTGACCCCTGTGGCGTTCGCCGTCACCACGGTGGCGTACCTGATCTACTTCGCGGCGATCGGCGGAACAGGTTCCTTCGGGTCCGAGGTCGGCAACGCCCTCCGAGTGGCGCTCATGGGGGCGGTCATCGTGCTCGCGGCGGTGCTCGTCGCCGTCGGCCTGCTGCGTCTGCTGCGTGTCAGCAACGCGTGGGCCGCGCTGGGCCTGGCTTTCGGCCTGGTCGTGGTCGTCCTGGGGATCAGCTACGCGAGCATCGAGGAGGACGGGTGGGGGTTGCTCGGCCTGGTGGTGGTCGCCAGCGCGCAGGTTCCCAGCTGGCTGACCTTCGCGGCCGGGCTCCTCGTCGGTGATCTGCGGAACCAGGCAGCGCGGAACGCCGTCAGCCCCTCCGCCTAGCGCGTCAGTCCTTCGCTTCGCGGACGTCCGTTCCCTGCTCGGCGAACGCCTTGAAGTCCAGCATGTGCTGTTGCGACTGCTTGCGGAAGACACCGCGCAGGAAAGGCGCCAGCAGCCGCAGCGAGCCGCTGAACCGGTACTCGTTCTCGCTCACCCAGAGCGTCGTCTCCGGCCCGGTTTCGGTGAACCGCTCGCGCGCGGCGTTCCACATGCCCTTGGCGACGATCTCGCGTTCGAAGTGAACGATGCTGTCTCTCGGGATCCCGTGCAGGTCCGCCGGTTCCCGGCGGGTGATGGTCTCGACGGCCTCCATCTCCTGCTGCCCCGTCCGCATCACGACGCGCGACCTGGTCCCGACCTGCCCGTGCAGCCCGTTCAGGGGCTCGTGCAGCACCACGCCGCGCACCCACTTCGGCACGTGTGCGGAGTCGGCGAGCAGCTGGACGGCTCTCTCCCGCGGTAGGGCGATCTCGATCGAGACGGTGTACTTCATGGCGAATCGCTCCAGTTCTCCGAGCAAGAACAGCGTGCCGGCAGGCCCTCTCGCCGAGACTAGGTCAGCGCTCCGAAAGCCGTCCATGTGCTGGGCAGCTCCTGACCCGCGACGGCGGTCTGGCAGCATGCGGGCATGAAACTCCACGAGCGGATCGACGGCCGGCTGCGCGAGTTCGTCGAGCGGCAGCACATGTTCTTCGTCGCGACGGCGCCGCTGGCCGTGGACGGTCACGTCAACGTCTCGCCGCGCGGCGTACCCGGCACCTTCGCCGTGCTCGACGAGCACACGTTCGCGTGGCTCGACGCCACCGGGAGCGGCAGCGAGACCGTGGCTCACCTCCGCGAGAACGGCCGGATCACCGTGATGTTCTGCGCGTTCGACGGAGCGCCGAACATCGTCCGGTTCCACGGGACCGGCCGCGTGGTGACCCGGTACGACGACGAGTACCCCACCCTCGCTGGTGGGTTCACCGACATCCCCGGTGCCCGTGCGGTCATCGTGGTCGACGTCGAGCGGATCTCCGACAGCTGCGGCTGGGGCGTGCCCCTCATGGCGTACGAGGGCGAGCGGGACCTGATGGGGCCTTACTTCGAGCGCAAGGGGGAGGCCGGGCAGCAGGAGTACCGGCGGCGCAAGAACCTCACGAGCATCGACGGCCTGCCGGCCTACGACGCCGACCCGGCCGTCGAGCCCGAGCCGGCCGCGTGACGCGACGAGGTGGACCCGGCGACCCCCTGGATGCCGTCGGCCAGGGGGTGCGCCGCCGGACCGGTCAGCGGCGACCGGTCGGCACCAGACGGATCAGATGCCGCGGGGCTGGCGGTCCGTCGGGAGGCTGCCACGCATCTCCGAGATCAGCTGCGGCGTCAGGGTCGCCTCGGTGCGGGACACCAGCAGCGCCATCTCGTAGCCGACGAGGCCGATGTCGCACGTGGACTCCGCGACGACGCCCAGCACCGACCCGTTCGAGACGCTCATCAGGAACAGGAATCCCTTGTCCATCTCGATGATCGTCTGCCGGACGTTGCCGCCGTTGAGCTGACGGGAAGCTCCACGCGTCAGGCTCGACATGCCCGAGACGATCGCCGCGAGCTGGTCACCGCTGGTGCGGTCGAGCTGGTCGGACATCGCCATGAGCAGGCCGTCCGCCGACACGACGAGCGTGTGCCGGCTGCCAGGGACGGTGCGCACGAAGTTGTCGAGCAGCCACCCGAAATTCGTTGCTTCGGTACTGAGGGTCACTCTTGTCTCTCCTACTGCGTCTGTCGTGCGCTCTCGCTGCTGGTCGGGCGCTCGATGGTCGGCGCCCGAACCTTGCCACGTTGGTCTTGGAGTTGCGGAGCCTTCGGCGGGCGCCCAGGCAGGGTTTCCAGCAAGTCTGTGACGCCACGGTACCCCTCGCCGCCGACTAGCCGGTACAAGGTCTTGCGATGTTCACCGAGCGCCGCCGGGGCACACGGTAAACCGATCGGTTTCCTTGCGCAAGCATGGATGTCCCGAACCTGGCTGTCGTGCCCGGCGCGGCGAGGCGCCGGGCTACGCCGGTCAGTGCATCCCCGCCGCGTCCAGCAGGGTGCGGACGGTGGGCGTCATGAGCCCTGCCAGATGATCGGCTCCGATCCCCGCACGAGCGCTCCCGCCGTCGAAGACCAGGATGAGCTGCCGCGCCAGCAGGTCGGGGGAGCCGGCCCCGCCCGCGACGGCCTCGGCGCGGAAGAACTCCGCGAGCCCCTCCTTGACCTGACGCGCGACCCTGCTGGCCGGGTGGTCCGGGTTCTTGAGCTCGATCTGGACGGCGAGATATCGGCAGCCACGGAACCCAGGCGCCCCCGCCTGGGCCTCCAGCCGCTCGAAGACGTGCAGGACCCGCTCACGGTGCCCACGGGCGTCGTCGGCCGCGGGCAGGAGCGAGGCCGCGAAGGCGGAAGCGCCCCGTTCGAGGCTTGTCGCCAGCAGCTCGTCCTTGCTGTCGAAGAGCTGGTACATGGAGCGCTTCGACACGCCCGCCGTCCTGCACAGCGCCTCGATACCGACGCCGACGCCCTGCTGGTACGAGAGGACGGCCGCTGTCTCCAGCAGTCGCTCCCGAGGGCCGGGCCTCGCCTCCGTCGTCATGCCGGGAGTCTAGCCAGGCAGGGACGAGCCGAAAACTGATCGGTCTACCGAGTCAGCCCACGCGGATGAAGACGGGGCCGGACTGCCAGATGCTCGTGTACCGGACGTTCTTGCCGGGTACGGGAGCCTCGATCTGCATTCCGTCGCCCGCGTAGATCGCGATGTGCCCCGGCGACCAGATCAGGTCGCCCGGCAGCGCCTCGCTGTACGGGACGGCGGTGCCGGCGTAACGCTGTGCGGCCGACGTGCGCGGCAGGTCGATACCGACCTGGGCGAAGACGTAGGACGTGAACCCGGAGCAGTCGAATCCTGCCGGGGTCGTCCCGCCCCACACATACGGGACACCGATGTAGCGCATCGCGATGGAGACCACCGACGCCCGGCGCTGCGCGGCTTCCTCCGCTGCGATCTCGGCGGCCCGCTCTGCCTGGTACTCCTCGTTCTCGGCGGCCGAGACGACGGTGACTGCCGACTTCTCGACCTTCAGCTCGGCCGTGGGGTTGACCGCGACGACGTTCGCGGCCGCCACGGTCTGGCGCGCCTGGGAGGCAAGAGCGTTGATATCGGTCGTGTTCAGCTTGCCCTTCATCGCCGTACCGGTCAGCGACGTGCTGATCTCGGTGGACGGTGCGGCCTGGGCAGGCGGCGCGATCAGGGACAGCAGGACGCCGGAACCTGCCGCGGCGATCACTGCTCCGCGACCAGTGATCACACCGGCCTGGCCGGTGGCAGCCTGGGCCACGGCGGTCAGGAGGGGGCGGTGTGCGGCGCGGTGACGACCACGACGGAGCTGGGACGTGGCCGTGCTGGACTGGGAATCCATGAAAGCGGGGGCCTTTCAGATGGAAGGAGACCCGTGCGCGGCCCGCGTGAGACCGCGCCGGGGACCGGCAAGCAGGGGACGAAGGCGACATGTCAGGCTCATAGCGAGCCCAAGAGTAACGGAACGGATACGAGGTTGACACCCCCCAACTTTCCCTGCCGTTGTCTCGCTGTTTCGGACGACGTTCGGGACGGCGTCTCCGGCCGCCCGATGTCTCGGCGAGAATGCTCCCCATGAGACTTCTGCTCCTGCGGCACGGACAGACGCCCTCGAACGTGCACGGGCTCCTCGACACCGCACACCCCGGCCCGGGGCTGACGGCGCTCGGCGAGCGTCAGGCCGCCGCGGTGCCCCATGCGCTGCGCGACCGTCAGATCGACGCGATAGCCGTCTCCCCGCTGGTCCGGACGTCGCTCACCGCCGCACCGCTGGCCCGCGCCCGAGAGCTGGAGCCGCTCGTCGTGGACGGCCTCCAGGAGATCGAGGCGGGTGAGCTGGAGATGGCCGGTGCCCACCAGGCGCACCAGCGCTACCTCGGCACCGCCTTCGCGTGGGCGCGCGGCGACGTCGGCCGCGCCATGCCGGGTGGTGCCGACGGCGCGGCGTTCCTTGGCCGCTACGACGCGGCGGTCGCGCAGGTCGCCGCGCGAGGGGGAGACAGCGCGGTACTGGTGTCGCACGGTGCGGCGATCCGGGTGTGGGTGTCGGCGCGGGTGGCCGGCGTGGACGTCGACCACGCCGAGCGGACGGCGCTGGCCAACACCGGTCTGGTGGAGATCGATGGCGACCCCGTCGGTGGCTGGCGGCTGATCAGCTGGGATGCTGACCCCGTCGGGGGCCGCGCGCTCGACGCGCCGGCGGCCGACGACCCGACCGGGGAACCGGTCGAGGACTGAGCCGGAAGGCACCGGAAATCAGCTGGGTCGCCGACAGCGGCGCTGGCAGGCTGGCGGGATGGACGTCACGGGGGACGAGACACGGGCCGACACTCGGAGATCGTCATGGCGTGCCTGGCGGCAGGGTTCGAGATAGAGCACCTCGCCGAGCACCCCGACCCGTTCTGGCGCGCGTCAGCGGTCGGCGATGAACGCGGTGACGAAGAGGTTGGACGCGATGAGTCCCGCCATGGTCCGCTGTACCGACTCGCCGACGGCGGCAGCGCCCCAGGCGCCGCGCTGGAGCTCCCGGCCGCGCGTGTAGACGGCGCCGGACCAGGGGATGTCCTTGTACAGGGACGGCAGACCGCCGCTCGCGGCGAGCAGGGCTGCCAGGGCGGCCGTGCGCGGGTCCGGGTCCTCGCCGTCCACCAGGGCTGAGCGGACCGGGGCGAGCAGGTCGGCCCGGTGGGACGTGCCGCCGTCGACGAGGGCGGTGGTGTTGAACAGCCCGAGCGTCTTGCGGTCCTCCCGGCCGATGTGTCCGCGCTCGACGACCCGGTCGAGCACCCGCGCGCGCAGTCGCGGACCGATCTCGAGGATCAGGGAATGGACGTCCGTCGACTTCCGCACCACCCGTTCCCATACGTCGCGCAGGATCGGGTCGGCCGGCGCCTCCCCGGCGACGGCGTGCACCTGACGGCCCTTGAACGTCGTCCGCTCGTCGATGTCTATGTGTCCCTGGAACGCCAGCTCCACGAGTACCGCGCCCGCGAGCGTGTGGAAGAGGTTGCTGCCCTCGCCGGCGATGGTGCCCGATCGCGGGTCGAACAGCAGGAGCAGGATGTCCTCGGCGAGCGCGGGTGCCGCAGGGATCTCCGTGGTCGTCGGTTCATTCATGGTCTGTCCGTTCGTCGTCGGCGTCGGGCCGCTCGTCGGTCTTGCCGTGGATGATCTGGTTGGCGCGGGAGAGCACGTCGAGCTGGGCAGGGTTGTAGAGCTCCCGCAGCGACTCCACCATGGTGTGCTCGAGCGTCGCCGGGTCCTTCGAGGCACGAGTGGCCGGGTCGTTGAGCCACGGGTAGTCGGCCTGCTTCTGCTTGATGACGGGGGCGAAGTACTCCGCCAGCCGGGCGCGCGTGGCCGTGTCGGCGTCCGGCGGGAGGTTGTCGAACTCCTCGTCGGCCTCCGTGCGCGGGTGCTCCTCCACGAGCCGCCGGATGTCGTCCATCGCCGACTCGTCGTAGATCTGCGAGTAGATCATGACCAGCGACCTGTCCGTCTCCGAGAGCGTCCTCGCCACGGAGCTGAAGCCCGGCGGCAGGTCGATGGGTGCGCGGTGCCGCATGATCAGGGCGAGCTCCGCCCGCGCTCGCTGCAGCCGCTCGATGGTCGCCTCGAGCTCGGCGTCGAGCACCCGGAAGGCCTCGACGGGGTTCTCGTCCGCGCGCCCCATCGACTCGATCTGCGCGAGGGGCACGCCGAGCTCTCGGAGCCGGCGGATCTGCAGGAGCCGCACCAGGTGCGGCACGCCGTACTGCTTGTAGCCGTTCGACCTGCGCTCGGGCTGCTCGAGCAGGCCGGCCTCGTGGTAGTGCCGCACGGTGTTGACCGTCGTGCCCGCGAGGTCCGCGATCTGCCGGGTGCTCCACGCCACGCTCGGCTCCTTCTGTCAGTCGGCCCACCGGTCGGACGTCGGCGCGGTGGCACCGACAGATCTCAGTGGAAACCATGTTCCTGGCACAGGGTCAAGTGCGCGCCCGTACTCAGGGAACCAGCGCCGAAACCACCGCGCTGTCGACGCCCAGCTCCGGCGGCAGGTCGCCGTCGTGCCGGACGACGAGGGACGTGACCGCCCGGGTGAGGCAGACGTAGAGCCGCCGCAGGCCGGTGGCGTGGTTCGGCTCGGCTGCCACGATCGCGGCCGGGTCGTGCAGCACCACGTGGTCGAACTCGAGGCCCTTCGCCAGCGAGGCGGGCACCAGGTCCAGGTGCGCGTCGAACTCGGAGGAGTCGTCGGGGCCGACGGCGGTCTCGTCCTGGGCCGGTGGTTCGTCGTCCTGCTCGCCGACGACGGCGAAGGCTATGCCCGCGGCGGCGAGCACCGTGCGGAGGTGCGACACGGCGTCGTCCGGCACGATGAGGCCTACCGAGCCCTCGAGGCCGGCGATGCCGGTGAGGACGTCGTCGAGCGGTGCGTCCGTGATCGTGAGGCGACCGCGGGCGCGCCGGACCGCCGTCGGCGGTTCGAGGCCGGGTGCGATGCTCGGCAGGAGCCGGGCGGCGAGCTCGATCACGTCGCCGGGCACGCGGAATCCCGCGGTCAGCTGCTCGACGTGCCCGTCGGGCTTCGCGAGGTGGCCGAGGACGTCCGACCAGTCGCGCGACGCCCAGGGCGTGGTGGTCTGGGCGAGGTCGCCGAGCACGGTGAGCGAGCCCGTCGCGGCGCGGCGCCCGAGGGCGCGCAGCATCATCGCCGACAGGTCCTGCGCCTCGTCGACGACGATGTGCGCCACCGACTCCGTCCGGTCCAGCAGGTCGACGATCTCGTCGAGGAGGACGAGGTCAGCGGTCGTCCAGCGCGCGGAGCCGGGCGTGCGGGGTGGGGGCGCCCATGTCAGGAGGTGCTGTTCCGCCTCGGAGAGGATGCCCTCAGCGCAGTCGGCGAGGAACCCGGGGTCGGAGAACAGCCGGAAAAGCAGCCGGCGCGGCTCGACCGCCGGCCAGACCGCCGCCGCGTAGTCCCGGACGGGCTTGGTGCGGGCCAGCACGTCCCACGCCTTGTCGTCGAGCGCGTCTCCGGTCTCCTCGATCTGGACGAGGACCCGGTGGGCGAGAGCGTGGCGGAGCTGGGCTGCGCCGAGGGCGTACCGCACGTCCCTGGCCCTGACCTGCTCGATCGCCTCACGCGCCTCGTACGCGGGGACGCGCCAGCGGAACGAGCCGCGCGGCAGGACCAACGTGTCCTGCGGGGTGCCCACATGCGACCAGACGGCGTTCCGCAGCACCTCGGCCATCCGGCCGTCGCCCTTGAGCGTCGCGACGTCGGCGGCCTCGGTGGCGCGGACCGGCGCGTGCGTGCCGACGATCTCCTCGATGGTCGCCTGGGTGGCGTGGATCTCGCCGAGCGCGGGCAGCACGTCGCGGATATACCGCAGGAAGCTCTTGTTCGGCCCGACGACGAGCACACCGCGGCGTGTGAGCTGGTCGCGGTGCGCGTACAAGAGGTAGGCCGCACGGTGCAGGCCGACCGCCGTCTTTCCCGTGCCGGGCGCCCCCTGCACGACGAGCGTGCGCTCGAGAGGCATGCGGACTATGACGTCCTGCTCGGGCTGGATGGTCGCGACGATGTCGCGCATCGGGCCGGTGCGCGGGCGTTCGATCTCGGCCTCGAGGATGTCCGAGTGCGCAGTGGTGGCACCGTCGGCGCCCAGCTCGGGCCGGGCCAGCGACTCGTCCTCGAGGGCGGTGAGGCGGCCGCGCGCGAACCCGTACCGGCGTCGGGCGGTGATGCCCATCGGCTCCTTGGGCGTGGCCCGGTAGAACGGGGTGCTCACCGGCGCGCGCCAGTCCACCACCATCGGCTCGCCGTCCGGGTCCGAGACGTGGCGGCGGCCGATGTGGAAGGTCTCGGTGCCGGCCTCGACGGCGGACTCCTCGAAGGCGCTCTCCTCGACGGTGATCCGGCCGAAGAAGAGCGGGATCTCGGGGTCGTCGGTGAGCTGTTCCATCCGCCGGGCGAGCGTCGCCTCGAGCACGTCCGCGCTCACCCGGTCCCCGGCGTAGCGGCCGTCCAGCGCGGCCACCCGATCGCGCATCCGGCCGAGCTGGGTCCGTGCCTCGGCGAGAAATTCTCGTTCCCTGGCGAGCTCGGGCGCGTCGGCAGGCATGGGTGACCCTCCAGGAGTCGGCGTGGGATGTTCGCGGGAGCGAACGCGAGAGTCTAGTGCCGGGGACGCGATCGAGGCGGCATCTTTTTGGTGATGCGCGGCCGACGCGCGATACATATGTCCTCGGAGTCCGTTTCCACTGTCGCGCCAACGGGCCCCACGGTACGGTCGGGGAACCGCCCGGCCAATCGAGGAGCCCCAGTGTCGTCCGACGAGCTGCCCCAGGAGTTCCAGATCGACGTGCCAGACGAGATGGAGACCGGCGTACCGGCCGACTTCGCCTCGGTATGGCACACGCCGACGTCGTTCATCCTGGACTTCATCGCCGTGAAGCAGCCACCGAGCCCGGTCTCCGACCCCGAGTCGGGAGAAGTCACCTCGATAACGGTGCCGGGCCGTGTGGTCTCGCGGGTGCGCATTCCTCCGCAGCAGGTGTTCGAGCTCGCCAAGGCGCTCACTATGCAGCTCGACGCATGGGAGAAGGAAAGCGCACCGACCGTTCGCAATCCAGGGATGGCAGAGGGGCCGGATGGCCCCAATCGATCATCCGAGAAATGAATCTTGTGAATCTTTTTCTTGGACGATTGTCCAACTGGGCGTCCATATGTCCGGTCTGACCGGGGGGAATGTTCCAGTTTGGCCGGAGAAAAGGTGGGTTATACCAGTCCTGAGGGGGAAATGTAAGCCTCCGAGGCTGTTCCACTTGCGATCTTCACGGATGTAGGCTGCCCGTGATCGCGACGAAGGCGTTGCAATCTCCCAGAGTTGCCCGGGGGGTCGGGCGACCCGTTCCGGCGGCCATGTCGGGGAGCAATGAACAGGGGCGATGCAAGTGAGCAACTCGGAATTCGATAACAGGGGGCGCACGGGCGGGATCATGTTCGAAGAACAGTCCCGCACGAGTGTCGTGAGTATGTGGGGAGAGATCGATGTCTCCCTGCGTGGAGAGTCCAGTGCTGCGATAGCCAATGCCCTGGAGAGGGCGAAGTCGGTAGTGATCGACACCTCGAGGGTGACGTTCATGGACTCGACAGGCGTCGCATTTCTCATGCAGATGTACACCTACGGAACGCAGGACGGGCTGACCGTCACCCTTCCGGACCCGCCACCGGTGGTCCGGAGCGTCATCGAGATGCTCGGGGTCGACGTGCTGTTCGCCCAGCCGGCTCAGCCCGCGGTGGCGCGGGAGGCCTGACCCGGCTCAGCGCCCCGCGGCCAGCGCCGCGGCGCCTACGATGCCCGCGGCGTTCCGCAGCTGTGCGGGAACGATCGGCGCACGCAGGTGCAGGTGCGGCAGGTACTTCTCGTGATGCTTGCTCACTCCGCCGCCCACGACGATGAGGTCGGGCGACAGCAGGTCCTCGACGACGCCGAAGTAGCGCTGCAGACGCTCGGTCCACTGGTCCCAGGACAGGTCCTCCCGCTCACGCGCGGAGTCCGCCGCGCGGGACTCTGCGTCGTGCCCGTCGATCTCGAGGTGCCCCAGCTCGGTGTTCGGCACCAGGACGCCGTCGACCACCAGCGCCGAACCGATCCCCGTGCCCAGGGTCACCACCAGCACCACGCCCTCGGTGTTGCGCGCCGCTCCGTACCGGACCTCGCCGATGCCCGCCGCGTCGGCGTCGTTCACCGCGGTGACGCTCCGGCCGGTCGCGCGCTGCACGAGAGCCGGCAGGTCCACGCCGGTCCAGGACTGGTCGAGGTTCGCCATGAACCGCACCACACCGTGCTGCATGGGCGCGGGGAACGCGACACCGATCGGCACGTCGTCAGCCAGGTGGTAGCTGTCGACGAGCTGGGCGAGCACGTCCGCCACGGCCTGCGGGGTGGACGGTTGGGGGGTCGGGATGCGGGTCCGCTTGTCCGCGTACTCGCCGGCCACGAGGTCGACGGGCGCACCCTTGATCCCCGAACCTCCGATGTCGATGCCGAACGCCAGGTCAGTCATGTCAGGATCGTCTCATGAGCACCGGGGAGCAGTACTGGTACAACACCGAGACGGGTGAGGTCGAGGAGGGGCACCGTTCCTCCTGGACCCACCTGATGGGCCCGTACGGCACGCGCGCCGAGGCGCAGCGTGCCCTGGAGAGCGCGCGGTCGCGCAACGAGTCCTGGGAGAAGGACGACGAGGAGTGGCGCAGCAAGTGACCGGGAGCGGCCGCCGGGTCACTTCTCGAACGAGTGCTCCGCGTCCGGGAACGAGGAGTCCTTGACCTCGGAGACGTAGTCCTCCGCGGCCTGCTGCAGGGCTGAGCCGAGCTCGGCGTAGCGCCGCGCGAAGCGCGGCGACCAGCTGGTCATGCCCGCCATGTCCGTCCACACCAGGACCTGGCCGTCGCAGTGCGGTCCCGCGCCGATGCCGATGGTCGGGATACGCACGATCTCGGTGATGCGCGCGGCGACGCCCGACGGCACCATCTCCAGGACGACGGCGACGGCGCCGGCCTCCTCGATGGCCTGCGCGTCGGCTGCCAGCGCCTCCACGGCGTCGTCGCCGCGGCCCTGGACGCGCGGCCCGCCGAGCAGGTTCTCCGACTGCGGCGTGTACCCGAGGTGCGCGACGACGGGGATGCCTGCGTCGGTCAGCGCGCGGATCTGCGCCGCCGAGCGGATGCCGCCCTCGAGCTTGACCGCGTCGGCGCCCGTCTCCTTGAAGACCCGCACCGCCGTCTCCAGCGCCTGCTGGGGTCCGGCCTCGTACGAGCCGAACGGCAGGTCGATCACCACGAAGGCACGCTTCGCGGCCCGGGCCACGGCCCGCGCGGCCGGGATCATGTCGTCGACGGTCACCGGGATGGTGGTGGCGTGGCCGTGCATGACGTTCCCGATGGAGTCACCCACGAGCAGGATGTCCATGCCCGCGGCGTCGAAGATGGCGGCGGTCACCGCGTCGTACGCGGTGAGCATCGCGAGCTTCTCGCCCCGGGCCTTCGCCTCCGCCAGGTGGTGCACACGGACCCTCTTGGGACCCTGAGTGGGTGAGGTGTGGGCGGACATGGTCCTCCTGTGGTTCGGGCGGCCTCGGTGCCGCAGGAAAGCCTAAGGCCGGTCGTCCATGCCCGGTACACGCGCCTGTAACAGGTTTAGTGCAAGATGGGCCCATGGACAGGCAGCAGGAGTTCGTGCTCCGCACGGTCGAGGAGCGCGACATCCGCTTCATCCGGCTCTGGTTCACCGATGTTCTGGGTGTGCTGAAGTCGGTCGCCGTGGCGCCCGCGGAGCTGGAGTCGGCGTTCACCGAGGGCATCGGCTTCGACGGGAGCGCCATCGAGGGACTCACCCGCGTCTTCGAGGCGGACATGGTCGCCAAGCCGGACCCGACCACCTTCCAGGTGCTTCCCTGGCGGGGTGAGCGGCACGGCACGGGCCGCATGTTCTGCGACATCCTGACGCCGGACGGGGAACCGTCGCTGGCGGACTCCCGCAATGTGCTCAAGCGCACACTCGCCAAGGCGAGCGACCGCGGGTTCACGTTCTACACGCACCCCGAGGTGGAGTTCTACCTCTTCAACCAGATGACCAAGGGCGACTCGACGCTCGAGCCGGTCGACCAGGGCGGGTACTTCGACCACCTGGCGCGCGGGTCGACGCACGACTTCCGCCGTGCGGCCATCACGATGCTCGAGTCCATGGGCATCTCGGTCGAGTTCTCGCACCACGAGGCGGGCCCGGGTCAGAACGAGATCGACCTGCGCTACGCCGACGCGCTGACCACCGCCGACAACCTCATGACGTTCCGCACGGTCGTCAAGGAGGTGGCGCTGGAGCAGGGCGTGTTCGCGTCGTTCATGCCCAAGCCGCTGGCCGACCAGCCGGGCTCCGGCATGCACACCCACGTGTCGCTGTTCGAGGACGACCGCAACGCCTTCCACGAGCCGGGCGCCCAGTTCGAGCTGTCCAAGACGGCGCGCCAGTTCATCGCAGGCCTCATGGTGCACGCGGGCGAGATCACCGCGGTCACCAACCAGTACGTCAACAGCTACAAGCGGCTCTGGGGCGGGCAGGAGGCCCCGAGCTACGTGAGCTGGGGCCACAACAACCGGTCCGCGCTGGTCCGGGTGCCGATGTACAAGCCGGGCAAGGGCAACTCGGCACGCATCGAGTACCGCGCGCTCGACTCGGCCGCGAACCCCTACCTGGCCTTCGCCGTGCTCCTGGCCGCCGGCCTCAAGGGCATCGAGGAGGGCTACGACCTCCTCGACCACACGGAGGACGACGTCTGGGAGCTCACGGCCGCCGAGCGGCGCGCCCTGGGCATCGCGCCGCTGCCGCGCGACCTCGACGAGGCGATCCAGTTCATGGAGAAGTCCGAGCTCGTCGCGGAGACCCTCGGCGAGCACGTCTTCGACTACTTCCTGCGCAACAAGCGCGAGGAGTGGGAGGCGTACAGCGCCCAGGTCACGCCGTTCGAGCTGAAGCGCTTCCTCCAGCTCTGACCTTCGCGCCGAAGTAGAGCGCGTGTCCGGACATGCGCTCTACTTCGGCGAGTTCGCGTCGTAGGGTCAGGGGGTGCAGAGCCGCCGACCCGAGACCCTGACGACCCACCTGATCCGGGCCGGGTTCGCCGACCTCACCCGCTCGGCCTCCCTGTGGCGGGATCCCGACCTGGTGTCGGTCCTCGACAGCAGACCGAAGGGCGCCAGAGGCGCGGACCACGCGGCCGGACCGGACCGCGGTGACGTCGAGCTCGCACCTGCGGACGCCGCTCTGCTGCGGGCGCTCGCGGTCGTCGCCGACCCCGACCTCGCGCTGCTGCAGCTCGTCCGGCTCGCCGCCGCCGCGCCGGACCGGCTGCGCCCGGTCCTCGCCGTCCCCGACGGTGAGCCGACGGAGTCCCGCGACGCGGACGACGACGGGGCGCCCCAGCCGTCCGCGCGTGACCGGCTGCTGCGCGTGCTGGGTTCCTCGTCGGCGCTCGGTGACGAGCTGGTGCGGCACCCCGCGCTGCTGGACCTGATCGGCGACCGCACGCCGGGCACCGGCGTACCGGCCGAGGTCGTGCGCGCCGAGCTGCTGCGGGCCGTCGACGCGGACCCGGAGTCGGAGGCGCCGGTCGCGGGGACCCATGTGCCTGCCGACGGTCCGGCACGCGGCGAGGGCGGACCGCCGTCGTACACCGACCGGCTGCGCCGGGCCTACCGGGCGCGGCTGCTGCGGATCGCCGCCACCGACGTCACAGCGCCGGACCCCATGGTGGTGCTGCCCGCGGTGGCCGCAGCGCTCGCCGACCTGGCGGCCGCGGCGCTGGAGGGTGCGCTCGCGATCGCGCGCGCCGACGAGGAGGACCACGCCGTCGGCGTCCGCCTGGCGGTGCTGGGCATGGGCAAGACCGGTGGCCGGGAGCTGAACTACATCTCGGACGTCGACGTGATCTACGTCGCCGAGCCGGGACTGCTGCCCGACGGCGCACCGGCGTGCGACGAGGACCACGCCCTGCGGGTCGCCGCCCGGCTCGCGGGGCGGCTCGCGCAGGTGTGCTCCGGCCCGTCCGCCGAGCCCGCGCTGTGGCAGGTCGACGCGGCGCTGCGGCCCGAGGGCAAGCAGGGGCCACTCGTCCGGACGCTGGCCAGCCACGCCGCGTACTACGAGCGGTGGGCGGTGACGTGGGAGTTCCAGGCACTGTTGAAGGCGCGCCCGGTCGCGGGTGACCTGGCGCTGGGGGAGGAGTACGTGGCCGCCGTCGGGCCGCTGGTGTGGCAGGCGGTGGAGCGGCCGAACTTCGTGGAGGACGCCCGCGCGATGCGCAAGCGCGTCGAGGACAACGTGCCGGTGGCCGAGGCGGACCGGCAGATCAAGCTCGGCAAGGGAGGCCTGCGCGACGTCGAGTTCACCGTCCAGCTGCTGCAGCTCGTGCACGGGCGCGCGGACGAGGACATCCGGTCGCGGACCACCCTCGATGCCCTCGCTGCGCTGTCGCGCGGCGGCTACGTCGGACGCGAGCACGCCCGCAGGATGGGGGAGTGCTACCGGTTCCTGCGGGCCCTGGAGCACCGGATCCAGCTCTTCCGGCTGCGTCGCACCCACCTCATGCCGACGTCCGAGGCCGAGCTGCGCCGCATCGCGCGCGGGCTGGGCCAGGGCGGCGCCGACGACCTCGTCAAGACGTGGCGCTCGGTGCGGCGTGAGGTCCGCGACCTGCACGAGGCCGTCTACTACCGGCCGCTCCTGCCCGCGACGGCGCTGCTCTCGACCGGCGAGGCGTCACTCGCACCGCGCGCCGCGATGGCCCGGTTCGCCGCGATCGGCTACCGGGACCCGGCCGGCGCCATGCGGCACGTCCAGGCCCTGACCGACGGCGTCTCGCGCCGTGCGTCGATCCAGCGCCAGCTCCTGCCGGTGCTGCTGGGCTGGTTCGCGGAGGGCGCCGACCCGGACGAGGGGCTGCTCGCGTTCCGCAAGCTGTCCGACACCCTCGGCTCGACGCACTGGTACCTGCGGCTGCTGCGCGACTCCGCCGAGGCGGCGTCGCGGCTGGCGCAGGTGCTCTCCTCCTCGCGCTATCTCGCCGACGCGATCGGGCGGTCCCCGGAGTCGGTGCGCTGGCTCGCGGAGTCCGACTCGCTGGCGCCCCGCGGGGTGCGCAGGCTGGCGGCGGAGGCGGACGCCCTGCTCGGCCGCGCGCAGGAGGTGGACGGCGCGACCGTCGCGCTCCGCGCGCTGCGGCGCCGAGAGCTGGCCCGCACCGGCGTCGCCGAGGTGCTGGGGGCGCTGGGCCCGGTCTCCGCCGCGAAGGCCATCTCGGACGCCGCCGACGTCGTCCTGGCGGGCGGGCTGCGCATCGCCGAGCACGACGCGCGGGCCGAACGCGGCGTCGCCCGTGGGGACGAGCCCGCACGGCTGCTCATCGTCGCGATGGGCCGGCTCGGCGGCCAGGAGCTCGGCTACGGCTCCGACGCCGACGTCATGTTCGTGTACGAGGCGGTCGGCGGCGCGCCGGACAAGCAGGCCAACGACTACGCCCTGACGGTGGCGAAGAACCTGCGGCGCATCCTCTCCGCCGTCGGGCCCGAGCCCGGCCTGCCCGTCGATGCCGACCTGCGCCCGGAGGGCCGCAACGGACCCCTGGTGCGGTCCTTCAAGTCCTACGTGGAGTACTACGGCCGCTGGTCGTCGCCCTGGGAGGCGCAGGCGCTCCTGCGGGCGCGGGCCCTGTCCGGGACGCTGAGCGTGGTCGCGGCGGGCGGCCCGGAGGAGGGTGCGATATCCGCCCTGCTGTCGGACGGTGGGGCGGCCGACGTCGGCGACCTCGACCTGGGGCCGGGCGCCGAGGGCGGCGTGTCGCTGGGTGCGCGGTTCACGGCGCTCATCGACCCGCTGCGCTACCCCGAGGGCGGCCCGGACGCCGCGGTGCTGCGCGAGGTGCGGCGCATCAAGGCGCGGGTGGAGTCGGAGCGGCTGCCCCGCGGCGCGGACCCGGCGCGGCACCTGAAGCTGGGCCGCGGCGGGGTGTCCGACGTCGAGTGGACGGTCCAGCTGCTGCAGCTCCAGCACGCGTTCGAGGTGCCGGGCCTGCGGACCACCGGCACCGTCGCCGCCCTGAAGGCGGCCCGGGACGCGGACCTGCTGACGGACGACGACGCCGAGGTGCTGCTGGAGGCCTGGCGGCTCGCGTCGCGGCTGCGTTCGGCGATCGTGCTCTGGTCCGGGCGGACGACGGGTTCCGGCGTCGACCAGCTGCCGCACGACAGCCACGCCCTCACCGGGCTGGCGCGCCTGCTCGGGGACGTCGGTACCGGCCCGGAGCTCGAGGAGCTGTACCTGCGACTCGCCCGGCGGGCACGCGGCGTGATGGAGCGGGTGTTCTACGGCGCGGAGTGAGCAAGGACCCCACCGGTCGGCCGGTCAGTAGCGCGTCGAGCTCGGCTCGAGCCAGGGGAGCGCGGTGCTGGGCCGGCCGTCCACTGTCGCGCCCGCGAAGCCGAGGCTCGGCGCCAGGTCCCGGTTGTTCGCCGCCGGGAAGTTCAGCGCCGGCTCGGACACCTCGTCGAGCCGTGCCGTCTGCGCCGTCGTGAGTCGGACGTCCACGGCGTCGAGGTTCGCCCGCAGCTGGTCGAGGCGCCGCGCCCCGATGAGCACCGATGTGACGCCGGGCCGGGCCCCGACCCACGCGAGCGCTGCCGCGGCAGGCGTTACCCCGGCCTCGGCCGCGACCTCCACCAGGGTGTCGATGACCGGCCAGTCCTGTTCCCCCGGTCCACCGACGATGCCGCCACGCATCGTGTCCACCGTCCCGCCCCCGCGCGTGAACTTGCCGGACAGCCATCCGCTCTTCAGCGGGCTCCAGGGCAGCACCCCGAGCCCGTGCTCGGCCGCCATGGGGATGAGCTCGCCCTCGACCGTACGTTCGAGCAGCGAGTACTCCAGCTGCATCGCGACGGCGGGCGTCCAGCCCCGGAAGTGGGCCACGACCTGTGCCTCCGCTGCCTTCCATGCGGGCAGGTCGGACAGGCCGACGTAGCGAATCTTGCCCGCTGTGACGAGGTCGTCCAGCGCGCGCAGCGTCTCCTCCACAGGGACACCGCGGTCCCAGTTGTGGAGCCAGTAGAGGTCCAGGTAGTCGGTGCCCAGCCGGCGCAGCGAGGCCTCGACCTGCGCGACGACCGCCTTGCGCCCGGCGCCACCGCCGTTGGGGTCGCCGGGGAACAGGTTTCCGAAAAACTTCGAGCCCAGCACGATCCGGTCGCGCAGGCCCGGGCGGGCTGCGAGGTAGTCACCGATGATCTTTTCGGAGTGACCGTTGGTGTAGATGTTCGCGGTGTCGATGGAGTTGCCGCCACGTTCCAGATACTCAGTGATCATTGCCTCGGACACGGCGACCGGGGCTCCCCAGCCGTGGTCCTCCCCGAAGGTCATCGTGCCAAGAGTGTAGGGACTGATCCGCAGGCCAGAGCGGCCCAGCGTGACGAAGCTGTCGAGTGTCATGAGTCGATTGCACACCGGAACGGCGTTGCCCAGGTAGCGCGATGCTGCCACCGGCTTGCCTGATCCTTCCAACATTGACACCGTAGGGCGGTGAGCGCGCTCCCCGAGATCCGTGAGCTGGTGCTCCGTCACGCCGGAGGGTCGACGCCGGCAGGTCTGGTCCTGCACCGTTCCGACGCTCCGACCGAGCCGATGCCCGGCCAGACCACTCCCGTCTTCGTCCTGGTCGTGCAAGGCGCGAAGCACGCGGTGCTGGGTGAGCACGTCTTCAGGTACGGCGGCGGCGAGTACCTTGTCGCGTCGATGGAGCTTCCGGTGATCGCCCACGTCAGCCAGGCCTCCGCCGCGGAGCCCTACCTGGTGATGGGCCTCGCCCTCCGGCCCGCGTTGATCGCCGAGCTCGTCCTGGAGGCGCCGGTTCCGGCGGCAGGCGTGCCGTCCCCGGGGGTCGCGGTCAGCTCGGCCGACGACGAGCTGCTCGACGCCGTCGTCCGCCTGCTCCGGCTGCTCGACCGGCCCGACGACCGGCGCGTGCTGTGGACCGGGGCCGAGCGCGAGCTGGTCTGGCGGTTGCTCACCGGCCCGCAGCGCGGAACCGTTCGGCAGATCGGGCTCGGCGACGGCAACGTCGTGCAGGTGAGCCGGGCGATCCGGTGGATCCGCGAGCACCATGCCGACCTGTTCCGGGTCGAGGACGTGGCACGGGTCGCGGGGATGAGCGTGACCTCGCTGCACCGCCACTTCCGGGCGGTGACGACGATGACGCCGATCCAGTTCCAGAAGACGATACGGCTGCAGGAAGCGCGATCCCGGCTGCTCGCCGAGCCCGGCGACGTGGCCGCCATCGGCTTCGCCGTCGGTTACGAGAGCGCTTCGCAGTTCAGCCGCGAGTACCGACGGCTGTTCGGGCTCCCGCCGGGCCAGGACGCGGCGCGCCTGGCGGAGGTCGATCCGGCACGGCTCGCTGACGTCTGAGCGAGACCTGGCTAACGGCCAAGGTCCGGCGCCGTCGGGAGTCCGATCGCCGTCAGGAACGCCCGCGTCGCCGGGGTGGGCCCGGGCTTTCCCCAGACGACGTACTCGATGCGGCTCGGCGCGTCGGTGACGGTGGCCGTGGCCAGCCCGCCGAGCTCGGGCGCTCGCCGGAGATAGGTCGAGGGCAGGAAGCCGATCGCCAGCCCGTGCCGGATGATCTGGGCCATGAGCGGCGCGTCGGTGACCTCGAAGGCGACGTCACGGCCCAGGCCTGCCCTGGCGAAGGCCTGATCGGTCTGGGCCCGGCCGGCCGACCCGTACGGGAAGTCGACGAACGGTTCGGCGGCGAGGTCGGCGAGGGCCAGGCCCTCCGCGCCCGCCAAGGGATGGTCCGGGGCGAGGACGGCGACCAGACGGTCGCGTGCCAGCTCGTGGCGGTGCACGCCGCTCGGCCGGGCGGAGCTGGGCAGGCCAAGGAACGCCACGTCGAGCCGCCCGGCCGCGACGTCGGCCGTCAGCAGCTCGCTCGGGCCGGTGCGCAGGGAGACGCGCACCTGCGGGTGCCGGCCGCGCAGGTCACGCAGCGCGGCCGGCACGTCGACGGCGGCGACCGTCGGGATGACGCCCACGCCGAGCCGCCCGCGCACCTCGCCGACCGTGGCAGCGGCGTCGGCCGCGGCGCGCTCGGCGGCCTCGAGCGCCTGCCGGGCGGCGGGCAGGAACGCCTCACCCGCCGCCGTCAGGCGCACCTGGCGGCTCGTGCGGGCGAAGAGTGGGGCGCCCAGCTCGTGCTCGAGCCGCTTGATCTGGTGGCTCAGCGCCGACTGCACGACGTGGCAGCGTTCCGCGGCCCGCGTGAAGTTCGACGTCTCGGCGACCGCGACGACGTAGCGCATCTGCTGGAGCTCCATACGATCAATCGTGCATCACGATCGATCGCATGAAAAGGATGTGTTGGACTCATCGCTGGTCGCGGGCGAAGACTGGAGCACATGGACACCACGACACTCCGGCAAGGCCGCCGCCAGGGCCGGACGGCGGCCCTCACCGCCGTCGCCGCCCTCACCGCCGTCACGGCGCTCGCCCCGATGGTCTGGGGCACCACGTACTTCGTCACCACCGAAATGCTCCCGGCCGGGCACCCGCTCTTCGCCGGGCTCGCGCGGGCGCTGCCCGCGGGACTCGTCGCCGTGGCGATCGGTGCGGCGCTCAGCCGCGCGACCGCTGCCAGGAACGGCTCGGCGGCCCGGGCACTGCCCCGCGGCGCCTGGTGGTGGAAGAGCGCGGTGCTCGGCACGCTCAACATCGGGCTCTTCTTCCCGATGCTCTTCATCTCCGCCGAGCGGCTGCCCGGCGGAGTCGCGGCGACGCTCGGCGCCGTCGGACCCCTGTTCGTCGCGCTCCTCGCCGTACCCGTGCTCCGGGAACACCTGTCGGTGCGCCGGGTCGCGTGGGGCGTCGCGGGCGTCGTCGGCGTCGGCCTCGTCGTGCTCGGCCCGGGCGCCCGCCTCGACGCGGCAGGCGTCCTCGCCGGACTGGTCGGCGCCGCCTCGATGGCGCTCGGCGTCACCCTGACCAAGCGCTGGGGACGCCCCGAGGGCGTCGGCCCGGTCTCGGCCGCGGGCTGGCAGCTCACCGCGGGCGGGCTGTTCCTCGTCCCCGTCACCCTCGTCGCCGAGGGCCTGCCACCCGCCATCGACGGCCGGGCCGCGCTCGGCTACCTCTGGCTCGGCCTGGTGGGCGGCCTCATCGCCTACGTGCTCTGGTTCCGCGGCATCGGACGGCTGCCGGTCACCTCCGTCGCGTTCCTCGCCCCGCTCTCGCCGATGGTCGCGGCGGCGATCGGCGTCGGGGTGCTCGGCGAGAGCCTCTCCGGGATCCAGGTCGCCGGCTTCGCGCTGGCGCTCGCGGCGGTGCTGGCGGGGCAGCTTCCGCCGCGCGGTCGGCAGGCTGGGCGGGCGGTGTCGGCGTCCGCAAAGGTCCCGGCGACGGCACTGGCACCGGCACCGGCACCGGCCCCGGCAACGGCGTCGGCCAGGACTCAGGAGCTGCAGGTCGCACGATGAGGATCGTCGTCCTCGGAGCCACGGGCATCCCCCTGACTTCGGTCGGTTGCCGGGCGCACTCCGTGACTTCGGTCGGGGGGGGGGGGTGGGGTGTACAGTCGGGTACCAGACAGGGGTTCACCCGCCCGACGGCAACAATAAGCAGCGCACGACACCCAAAAAGTACCCCGC